>NZ_CP019225.1:620354-920354 GCF_010222815.1 Synechocystis sp. CACIAM 05
GTAATTGGAACGTTCTTCAAGTCCCAAAAGTCCTCGACGGTATTTGACGCAGAAAACCATATGGTAACGAATTTGATACACGCAATGACTAGCTCGTTTTAGTTCCATTACGGAATTCTAATACTTTGGGGTTGCTTATCCCAATCGCAGCAAGCTGCGGGGTATGCGCAACCCATTTTCAGATCAATATGTTCAGCGAAGAACATGTTTGGAGAGTTTTATTCTGCTCCCTAAATCTGCCAATACTGTAGGGTCTGAAAGGCTTTCAAAACAAGTCTTGGGATGCCTTTAACAGCAGTTTTGCACAAAAAATTACTGTCCTGGTTTTATTGCAAGTGGCCATACCCCTATTCCAAAATCAGAGTATCTTTGGTTTTTTGCCGACGCTGCCTGTCTTTATCTTGATATTCTTGGATGCAATTATCCTGTTCCACCATTACACAACTGAGGTAATCGGTGATCTCGACCAATCCAGCCCTTAATGCTTTGCCCACGGGAGCCCTGGAAGTGCTTTGATTATCCTGACCCGTATTAACAATGCCCAAAATATTGACGTTATTAGCGGAACTAGCAGCAGTATCGGTGGCACGTCCTTCCACTGTTCTGGCATAAACTACTTCCCCTGTGCTGCTGTCAACCACCCGCAGGTCTATGGCAACATAGGCTTCTTGCTTGGCCTGACGCTCGCTGTTCCCAATACTAAAAAGACCCAGGTTAAGTCCAAAGTTGTTACCCCCAGATTCCGAGCTTACCCCTTCCTCATAGGCGGTAACTCTCCCCAAAACAATATACTGAGCCCCAGTCAACTGTCCTCTTTGAGCAGAGGTTTCTGGTCTTGTTAATCCTAATTCTGCTAATTCCTGTTCCGACAAAACACTACCTAGATTTTGTCTTTCCACTACTTGAAAGTTACCAGTGGAGGTAAGTTCGTTACTGAGTGCATCGGCCAATTCCCTGGAGGTATTACCACTCCACCACCACCAACTCATGTTAGTATCATTTTTAAACTCTGGTACAGAAATGGTCGGTTTATCTTGCGCCTGGGCCGCGAAGGTCCCCGAGAACATGCCCGCCAACACCAAGAAAAATGGGAAAAGCTTTGATATCAAGGGAGCAGCCATTCTGTCTAGGTTGTGAGTTGCCATGGCGTTTATAGCTGATTTTTTAACCAAGGCTACAGTAGTGACGAGACAACAGTCAATAAAATATTTGACTTTTGGTTAACCAGATTTTTTGAGGGCAACTACGAAACTGTTTTAATCGGGCATTTAGCCCAATAATTGTCTACGTTTTTGTTCAAATTCGTATTCTGTGATTAGTCCTTCTAGTCGCAACTGTTCCAACTCCCGCATAGCTTCGGCCATGGTAATAACCTGTTGGGACGGTTGCAGGCTGTCTCCATTTTGGTGCCAGGTTCCCCCAAGATCGTTGAACTGTCGGTTAAAATCTTCTTCTCCCTGGACGAAATACCACACTGCATCAATGGCGCAGGCAATTCTAGGTATGGGGGTGTTCCACAGTAACCAATAGATTCCTGCCCACACGGGTTGCCCCAGGTAAAGCTTGTGGAGACCAGCAATGGGCCAAGGTAGTACCACCGATGTCACCGCCAAGGCGATCGCCCAGTAGCGACGTTTTGGCAAAGATAACAAGGGACTTAAAAAAGACATCATTTCAACTCTGAACAGGATCTGAATCAGTTGTAATTTTAGCCTTAGTCAGGGGGAATGTCGGCAGGAAAAACTGGCCTATGGGCTTGTTTCAAGACCGGTCTGCCAACCACAATCCTGGTGATCGCCGGCAAATTCGGGAAACCGTATTTTGCTAGGCAAAAATAAGTTTTACAATGGGGAGAATTCCATGGCACGGGGTCTTCTGTCAATACAGAGGGTCTTTGTGCCCCTTTAGTTCCCCCAGAGGTTGGGCACGACTCGACTGAGGCACCCAAGCTAAGGTCTCCCAAAAATCCCATTTTCAACAAATCTTTTGCTTCTATTATTTTAGATTTTCACAAACTTTTGCTAAATTACTAAATTTTTATAGTTGATCGAGGTAAATTATTGGTTTTTAATTGGTTACTGAACTGGGTTAAATTTTTCCCTTGTGTTCAATAACTTTAATTAAATAATTAAATTTTACTTGACCATATCATTCGCCCTAGAGGTCATAGTTATGAGTTTTTTTGATTCAGATATTATCCAACAAGAAGCCAAACAATTGTTTGAAGACTATCAATCCCTAACCAAATTGGGTGGTGACTATGGAAAATTTGATCGGGATGGCAAAGTGATTTTCATCGAGCAAATGGAGGCTTTGATGGAACGCTACAAAATCTTTATGAAGCGCTTTGAGCTTTCCGATGACTTCATGGCCAAGATGACTGTTGAGCAGATGAAAACCCAACTGGGCCAGTTTGGCATCTCCCCTCAGCAAATGTTCGACCAAATGAATTTGACATTGGAAAGAATGAAAGCCGAAATTAAGTAGACTTCACGGTGTCGAAATTGTCTAGCCAGACGTTCCTCACCAATGTCAGAATGATAGGAGTAGGTTCCCCGTAGCAATTGCGAGAACTATGCCCACCCTGGATCTTTTGGGTTTTCCTCACCACTATCAACAATCTGGCTCTGATCGACAGGGAGCTGCCCCCAGCTTAATTTTTGTCCATGGTTGGCTCCTTAGTCACCATTACTGGTTGCCCTTGATGGAACTTTTATCCGAGCAATATTCCTGCGTTAGCTACGATCTGAGAGGGTTTGGTGCTTCCCAGAGTTTAGACCATCCCCGTTCAGAATATGACCTGGAAGCCTATGGTCAAGATTTGATTGATCTATTGGAAAAACTAAACATTGAACAAGCTTGGCTAGTGGGCCATTCCTTAGGGGGGAGTGTGGCCATTTGGGCGGCCCACCTTTGTCCGGAGCGGGTTAAGGGGGTAGTTTGCGTGAATGCTGGGGGGGGAATTTACCTAAAGGAAGAATTTGAAAAGTTTCGCTCTGCTGGGGAAAAGTTATTGGATTTTCGTCCCCCTTGGCTAGGAAGATTGCCGTTGTTGGATTTGGCTTTCAGTCGGATGATGGTGGAGAAACCCTTAGCTAGAAAGTGGGGCAGACAACGGTTATTGGATTTCTTGCGAGCTGATCAGCAGGCTGCCCGGGGGTCGTTACTGGAAAGTACGACGGAAGCGGCGGTGCATTTACTCCCCAAGTTGGTGGCAGAATTACCCCAGCCAATGTATTTCTTGGCGGGCCAAAATGACCGGGTGATGGAATTGCAATATGTCAAATATTTGGCCAGTTTCCATAGTTTGTTTGCCCCGTTGGGAACTAATGTGGTGGAAATAGAGAACTGCGGCCACTTTGCCATGTTGGAACAGTTGCCAGTGGTGGCGGATAAACTCCAACAAATCCTGGCTACGGATCACTGAATGGGGACAATTGTTGGCCGTTGACAATGCTTTTATCGGAAAATTCGGTCACCATAGAAATCAATGCTCTCCCCTTGATTTGGCTCTGCTATGGTCTCCCTGGAATCTTGCCCCCCAGCCCTATCTCCCCACACTCCTCCCCTGTTTTGGCAATGGCGTAACCAGGCGATTGCCTATCAACAAAGGGGCGATCGAGGGCCAGCTGTGGTACTAATCCATGGCTTTGGGGCATCCTGGGGCCATTGGCGCAAAAATATCCCTGTCCTGGGGGAATATTGCCGTTGCTACGCCATTGATCTGTTAGGCTTTGGTGCTTCCGCCAAACCTCTCCCTAGTCAAACATTGGGTTACACCTTCACCACCTGGGGCGACCTGGTGGCGGACTTTTGCCGGGAAGTAATTGGTGGATCGGCTGTACTTATTGGCAATTCCATCGGCTGTGTGGTAGCCATGCAAACTGCCACCGACCACCCAGAATTGGTCACCGGTCTGATTGCTCTTAACTGTTCCCTGCGGTTACTCCATGATCGCAAGCGGTCAGCGTTGCCTTGGTACCGTCGGGTAGGGGCAGGGGTCTTGCAAAAGGTGCTGGGCTATCCCCAGATTGGCAAACTTTTCTTCCGACAGGTGGCCCGGGTCAAAACCGTTCGTCAGGCCCTCTGCCAAGCCTATGGGGACAAAAATGCGGTGACCGATGAGTTGGTGGCCATGCTCCTGCGGCCAGCCCAGGATGAAGGGGCGGCGGAAGTATTTTTGGCTTTCACCAGCTATTCCCAAGGCCCCCTACCGGAGGATTTACTACCCCGCATCCATTGCCCAACGGTGCTGATTTGGGGGGAGGCTGATCCCTGGGAACCGATCGCCTTGGGGAGAGCTTTGGCAAACCATAACTGTGTGGAGCAATTCATTAGCTTACCGGGGTTGGGGCACTGTCCCCAGGACGAAGCTCCGGAGGTAATTAATCAAATTTTGCGACAATGGATTACAGAGTGGAGTTAGACCTACCATAGCCACCATTGGTTAGGGATAGAAAATGGCTTTCCTCCCTAGGGAGCCGAGGATGTCAATGGTAAGATCTTTGGGCATACTGGATGTCAGCACTCCCAATCAAGCATTCAAGGAAATTCAACCAGAGGAGGTTTAGGACAATGGGTGAACAAACTCCCTATCAGACGCTGGGTATATCAGAGGAAGCAACTTTTGAAGATATCCAAGCAGTCAAAACTCGGCTGTTTCGGGAACATGAGGGGAACACCCAGCTTTTAGAAGAGATGGAGGCCGCCTACGACGCCATTATTATGGAACGGCTCCGTCTGCGTCAGGAAGGAAAAATCAAAGTGCCGGAAAAAATTCGTTTCCCCGAACGCCAGGTGGAAAGTACCGGCAATGGCTTCCCTTCCCTTCCAGCCCCCACAGCCCCCAGTTGGCTAGCCAATTCCCTAGATACTCCTTCCCAAAACGATATTCTTTGGCCCGCTGGCTTTTTTGCTGGCTTGATCTTGATCAGTTGGCTCACCCAAGGAGCGGGGGGATCAGTCCAATCCTTACTATTGGTGGTGGGGGTGTTTGGTAATATCTTCTTTCTCAATCGTAAACAGCGCAAATTTGGTAAAGCCCTACTGCTTAGTTTGGGAGCCCTCTTGGTGGGGATAATTTTGGGCACTGTCTTGGGTCAGTTGCTCTTGGGAGCGAATGTGGCGATCGGCCCTAACTTGGAACAAATTTCTGCTACTATTGCCTTTATTATCCTTTGGTTGATCAGCAGTTTTGTGCGGTAACAAATAGTCCCGACGGCCCACACATCTATGGGTCCATTTCCTCGGAGCCAAGTTATTGCGGTTGGGAAGGGGGAATACCCTTAATAGCAATTAGGGCCTCCATAACGTTTTTAACCACCGGGGCGGCCACGGTCCCCCCATAGGCATTAGCCCCCTTGGGTTCATCGATAATGGCCACCACCACATAGCGGGGATTGTCCACCGGCAAGATAGACACGAAGCTAGTGATTTTGGCGTTGGCTAAATAGCCCCCTCTGGGGCCAGCTTTTTGGGCTGTACCAGTTTTCCCACCCACCCGATAACCGGGAATCAGGGCCGCCTTACCGGTACCCCCATCGCCGCTAACCACGGATTCCATCATTTGCACCACGGAATGAGCTACTTCCGGCTTCACCACTTGTTTAACGGGGTGATCGGGTTGCCAGTGGAGATGGTTGCGGGCATCCACCAGACCTTTAACCACGTGGGGAGTAACTAATTTGCCACCGTTGGCTAACATGGCGTTGAGTTGCAGTAATTTGATCGGAGTGAGGGAAAGACCCTGACCAAAGGAAGTGGTGGCCTGTTCAATCGGGTCATCCATAAAACTTTGCCTGGGCTTGAGATAACTGGCTGCTTCTCCGGGCAAGTCAATGCCTGTACGACTGTCTAACCCCACCCCCTGCAATAATTCATAGTATCGTTCCGGCTTGAGACGACGGGCGATCGCCACCATGGCCACGTTACTGGAATAGCGGATGGCCTGGGTGATGTTGATCATACCTGCGCCACTTTTGCTGGCATTGGAAATGGTCCAAGGCCCTACCCGCACCGAACCACTATCATTAATCCTGTCCTCTGGTTTCAACACCCCTTCATTCATCGCTAGGGCGACAATCACTGGCTTAAAGGTTGATCCCGGCTCGTACAGATCGCTCACGGACCAGTTTTTGAAATACTCCACCTTGGCTTTGTAGTATTCGTTGGGATTGAAGGTGGGCTCATTAACCATGGCGAGGATGGCTCCGTCCTGGGCATCCATGACCAAAACTGTGCCCCGCTTAGCTTTTTGTTGGGCAACCTGGGCCTTGAGCAATTCCCGGGCGGCCCGCTGCAAACGCATATCAATGGTTAACTGTACCTGCCAATCGTTGGACTGCAATAGGTTATCTGGCAAAGAATCCGGCAGCACAACTCCTTTCCCAGTGCGACGAATGGCATAGGTTTCCACTTCCCGCTCCAAAATTTCTCTCTGACTGAGTTCTAGGCCTGCCTGGCCCTGGTGCTCCCCGTCTACGTAGCCAACAACATCGGCGGCCATTTCATCCTGGGGATAATAGCGACTATATTGTTTTTCCAAATCCACCCCCCCCATCCGTAAAGAGCCAATGCGGACAGCCTGGGACTCGTTGAGGCCGGTGGCCAGTTTAATGCCCGATTCCTTTTCTTTGAATTTTTCTTTTAGTTGGGCTGGGGTAATATCCCCCAAAATTGTCGATAGTTCCCTGGCAATGTAGTCGGTGGGATCGGTAATTTCCTTAGTGGCTTCAAAGTAACGGGGATGGACAAACAGAGTATAGGTTAGGCGATCAGTGGCTAAAACATTGCCCTGGCTGTCCACAATGGAACGGCGGGGCACGTAGGGTTGCATGCTGGTGCTCTGTTGAGCCTTGGCCATGCGTTGCAGTTGGTTAGCTTCCACCACCTGGAGCCGGTAAAGACGATAAGCAAGCCCTCCCATGGCTAGCAATAAAAATCCCCAGACCAAAAGCAAGCGCACTACCGGCACCCCCTGTTGTTGGGTTTTTTGTCTGTGCCTTTCCTGACGGGAAATATGCTTGGTAAAGGGAGATGAATTGGCAGTTGAAGAATTTAGTTTTGGGTGGGAGGAGTCCATGGCTCGAATTGTTTAGTAGGCAACGGGCCTAGTGGTGATGTTGAAATTGCTGGCGGAGGCAACGGTGGATTTATCAACGGAAGCAGGGGGAACACTAGCCTGGGCTGGCAGAAAAATATTCTGGCCAGGACTGGCCTTAACCAAACCAGAACTTGGTTGATTTGCTTCTTGGGCCAGTTGATGTTTGATGGCTTCAGTGTTGGTGATCAGTTGGCGTTCCGTTTGCTGGAGCGCTTTAAGTTGTTGATATTCCTTGCTCCAGATGGTGGGGGTGTACACCGTCCAACCATAAACCCCTAAAACCGTCGCCACTATTCCCAAGGTAAGGCAAGAAGTGGCCTGTTGAAACCGCAACAAGACCTGTAGAGAAGTGGGCAAAGATTCCTGGGGAGAGGTAATTAGGGGCGTAGGTTGGGAGGCAACTACGGTGGTACGGCGGGAGGCAAAGGCCGGTTTGGGTAAGGCAGACATATAAAAGTTAGTTAGGACTACAAAAGTGCGGTGGGTGAATTGTCTTCACTTTAACGGCAATGGGACAGAATTGGGTCTTTGAGGGGAAACTTTTAGGAGAATGTCGATAAAAACGACTTTTTAGTTTCCATACTCTGTTAGTTAATGGCTCTGAATGGGGTTCGAGATGGACAGTTTTGCTAGTGCAAATTTCGTAGCACAACTACGTGTTTTGATGTCAATAAATTGGGGATCACTTATTATGACCAGGTTTCGCTGCATTGATACCATTCTTGGATTCATCCATCTGGGCTAAAGAATTTTCCTAAAGACCAGTTAACTTTTCCCCCCGCAGGGACAGATCAAGCAATTGGATGGGATGAATAACCCCTAGATTCTGGCCTTGTTTTCCCAGATGTTTTTGGATTTGCAAAGAGCAGCCAGGGTTGGCGGAAATGATTAATTGGGCACCGGTTTGACAGAGATTGTTAACTTTTTGCTGCCCCAGTTCCTCTGCTACGGCTGGTTGGAGCATGTTATAGACCCCGGCACTGCCACAACAGAGGGCCGCATCCAAGGGCTCCCGCAACTGTAAATGGGGAATTTGGGCAATCAACTGTCGGGGTTGGAGACTAATTTTTTGACCATGGATCAGATGGCAAGCATCTTGATAAACCACAGGGGTTAATTCCTCGGTGACGGGGTGGAGGGTTTGATTTAACCCTATCTCCATCAGAAACTCATTAATGTCTCGTACTTTACTAACAAAGGCTTGGGCTTTGGGTAAATATTCAGCATCGTCGGCCAAGATATGATGATATTCCTTCAGTGTGTGACCGCAACCGGCGGCATTAATAATGATGTAGTCCACCTCTGTATTAGCAAAACTGTCGATCATTTGTCTGGCGATCGCCTGGGCCTGGTAAGTTTGACCTTGGTGGGCGGGGAGGGCGGCGCAACAACCCTGGGATTGGGGGATCACCACTTCGCAACCATTGGCAGTTAAAACCCTCACTGTGGCTTCATTGACAGGGGAGAAAAATAATCTTTGTACACACCCAAGAATTATCCCCACTCGGTAACGCTTTTCCCCCTGGGCAGAAATTTCTGTTGGATAATTATCCCGAAAAGAAGCGGCGGTCACCCTGGGCAAAATACTTTCCATGGCCGCTAAACGGGGAAAAAATCTGCTCAATAAGCCCGTTGCTTGCACTAATTTTTGCAAACCACAATTTTGGTAGACCCAGAGCAGGGGCAACAATAACCGCAACCGCCAGGGATAGGGAAATAAGTTAAAAATGATCCCCCGCAAGAGGCGATCGCCAAAGGTGCGATCATAGTTACGCTCCACCTGGGGCCTGGTGGCGGAGATCAACTGGTCATACTGCACTCCCGAAGGACAGGCACTGACACAGGCTAAGCAACCTAAACAGCTGTCAAAATGCTGGATGGTGGTGGCATCTAAACTGGCTTGCCCTTGGTTAATGCCATTCATTAAATAGATGCGGCCCCGGGGGGAATCGGTTTCCTTGCCAATGACCCGATAGCTGGGACAGGTATTTAAACAAAAACCGCAATGGACACAGCTATCCAACACGGCCTGGGGAGGAGGATTTTGGGAATCAAAGCCGATTTCAGGCTGGTTGACGGCCTGGGCCAAGGCGGTGAAGGAGGGAGGAGCCGACATAGGGACAATGGAAAGAAACACTGTCCCCTATAATCACACTTTTTTCTAGTCTGAAACCGTCAACTTACCCTTAACTTAATCAATGGCCTCAGTAGCGTAAAACCAAGGCAATACGTTGATGTTGAGAGAGGGTGCCATCTTCGACTAAAGCCACTTCCCCACCATTGGCTAACACCATTTCGATGATTTCGTCCACTGCGTCGTCGATGACTTCCGTGCCACCGGGTTCCGCCACCAATTCAATGCCTCCGTTAGTGGAGATAATGGCAGGCTCATGGTAGCTTTTCTCCACCACCAGCAATTTACCTCGACCTTCCTGGGCTAAACGCCAGGCTTCCCCCACGGTGGAAACAAATTTTTGCGCACTAACTGCTTCATCCAAGGAGGTTAAGGCTTGATTTTGTTTAGCTTCCCTGACCGTTTGCATAATCTCCCACACCTGGGGGGTAAGTTCGCTGATGCTGGCCCGGTCAAAATTCCCCAGTAACGTACCGGCGATCGCCGCTGAATGTTGGGACACTTCTTGGAAAAAGGACACTAAACGATCCACACCACCCACTACTAACGGTAGATTTTCTCCTTCGTTATAGGTACCAAAAGCCCGATCCACTTCCTGGATAAAACGACGCTGGCGATCGTCTCGATAACTGGAATCAGTGTCCGCTGGTAACGCTTCTGTTCCCCCAGGTCCCGTCATGGCCAAGGTGAAGTAATCATCTTCCACTTCCTCCAAAATATCCCCAGTACCGGCCAGTAAACGACTTGATCCTCGGCTCAATAACAGTACCCAATATTGCAATTGCCGATGCAAACCATAGACCAAATCCCTGGTGGCGAAGGTTTTATCGATCACAACTCGAGCTTGAACAGGAAATGGTAAATAGTACAATTTGGCAAAATCGTGGCTCACATACAAAGCCAAACCACAAAGACCATAACTGTAATCAATAGTCTCCACCAAGTTGTCTAAATTCTTTAGCAGAGGCTCCAATTCCCGCTGGGAATACTCTTCCCCCAATCGAGTTTTAGCTTCACTAACCAAATTCTTAACCACAATGGGGTCTTGTTTGTTGTCCGGGGAAGTGCGGTGGGTGGGTAACAGAATGGAGAGGGCGGGAACAGGAGTTAAGGACTGTAACTGCTTGAGGTCATGACGATTGATCATTTTGTCTTTGCATAGGTCTATCCCCTAAGCTTAATGCTGGGGACAGCAATGCTAACATTAAGAAAAATATCGCAGTTCTTACAATTCTTAAGTTTTTAGTGGTTAGAGATTTTATTCAAAAAGCCAAGAGTCCATAAATCCCCGTTTTAATAGAAACAGGGACAACCACTATGGTTGCCCCCTAGGTCTAAATATTCAGATCTCCCAAAATTTCAACAATAGTCAGGGAAGATTATTGCTGGATTATTTCCATAACTTGTTGTTGGAGAGCAGGGTCTTGCTGCACTGCTTGGGCAATAACATTGAAAGTCTGAAGGTCTAGCCCTTGCTGCTCAATTGCGCTTTCCATATTGCCTTGGGCTTGTTCTTGGATTTGATCAATTTGCACTATCGCGGCTTCAAAAGTCTGAGTTTCTTCAGATGAAAGATCCGCTGGAGCTTGAGCTAGATTTTGTTGGCTTTGAGCAATCTCATTAAAGCGTTTAACACTCAGTCCTTGCTCTTCAACCGCTTGCACCATTTGCTCTTGAGCTTGTTGTTGAATTGTCTGAATTTTCTTTGTAGCAGTGGCAAAGCGTTGCAAATCTGCATCGTCCACTTTTACCTGGGTTGTTCCTTGTGCAGGTGCTCCTTGGGGAGCTTGTTGAGCATTTGCTGTGGACATACCGCCAACGATTAGTAGAGTGGCAATTGCACTTCCAGCTAGAATTTGCTTAAACATAAAAATCCTCTTGTTCGTCAATCTTCATATCCACGAAGATGTTGCTTTTGCTATTTATTTGCCAACGTAACAAAAGCCACAGCCATTGTAACAAATTATTTCATATTGACAAGTTTTGGCATCAGCCAACTTAAACAGTCAGTGAAGACCAACGAACCAAACCTATACTGCCCAAGGCGATCGGTGCCATTCCCACAACAGTAAACCAACTTGCCGCTCCCCACAGAACAGCATGGTAATGATAATTCACTCAACTTCCCACCAAGACAGTAGATAAGCCAGGAACTAAAATCCAGCAGCAGCGGCGATTAATAAACGCCCCCACAAAACTGGCAAGACCTGCGGCAAAGGAGACTAACAAAAGTGAAGTGGATCCAATTCCCGTGGGGAATACTCTTCTCTCGGTCTTGTCTTGGCTTCACTGACCAAATTTTTTACTAAAATCGGATCCTGCTCATTGTCCGGGGAGGTACGGTGGGTGGTCAGTAGAATTGACAGGGCCAGAACAGGGTTTAAAGACTGTAAATGCTTGAGGTCTTGGCGGGTGATCATTGCTTTTGATGGTAAGGCGGTTGCCTAAACTAACTTCCAGGAAAAGCGGTGGTAATATTAAGAAAAATGTCGCAGTTTTTACAATTCTTAAGTTTTGAGTAGTTAAAGATTTTATTCAAAAACCCAAGAGTCCATAAATTCCCATCCCACCGCTGTGCCCAACCCCAAACCCCTGCCCCCCCAATCCGAACTCGATAATATTCGCCGCTACAATGCCCAGGCGATCGCCAACTATTACCGTCGTCGTCCCTGGAAAGTTCTATGGCGGGCCTTGGAAGTAGTCTGGTCCTTTGGTTTTTTCCTCACCTGTTTGCTCTGGGATCAGTGGACTGGTCAAGTGGAATATTACAAACGGCAACGGGCGGAGGATTTACGGGAATTGTTGACTAAACTGGGCCCCACTTTTATTAAAGTTGGCCAGGCTCTCTCCACCCGACCGGACCTGGTGCGGCGAGATTTTTTAGAAGAATTAATCAAACTTCAGGATCAACTGCCCCCGTTTGATAACGACCTGGCTTTCCAGCTAATGGAAGAGCAACTGGGCATGAAGGTAGACGAAGCCTACCGAGAAATTTCTGCCCATCCCGTGGCCGCCGCTAGTTTGGGGCAAGTGTACCGAGCGATGCTATTTAGTGGTGAAGAAGTGGCAGTAAAAGTACAACGGCCCAATTTAAGACCAAGGCTGAGTCTAGATTTATATTTAATGCGGTTAGGCGCACAGAAATTCGGGCGCTTTTTACCTTTAAATTTAGGTCATGACTTAACCTTAATTGTGGATGAATTTGGTATTAAACTGTTTGAAGAAATTGATTATTTGAACGAAGGTCGCAACGCTGAAAAATTTGCGGAAAATTTCCATGGGGATGCGGAAGTCAAAGTCCCTTGCATTTATTGGCAATACAGTAATCAAAAAGTTCTCACCCTCGAATGGATTCAAGGTTTTAAATTAACTGATACAGATAAAATTCGGGCGGCGGGCCTCGACCCCAGTGATATTATTCGGATTGGGGTTACTTCGGGTTTAAGGCAACTTTTGGAACATGGTTTTTTCCACGCCGATCCCCATCCCGGAAATCTTTTTGCTACCCTAGATGGCCGCATGGCCTATATCGACTTCGGCATGATGGATCAACTGGAGCCAGGGACAAAAGAAACCATTGCCAGCTCCATTGTCCAGCTAATTAACAAGGATTACCTGGCCCTCACAGAAGACTTTATTGCCCTCGGTTTTCTTGCCCCCAACACGGACATTACTCCGATTATTCCTGCCCTGGAAAATGTTTTTGGTAGCGCCATTGGTCAAAGTGTCCAAGACTTTAACTTTAAAACCATCACCGACGATTTTTCTGAGTTGATGTACGATTACCCTTTCCGGGTTCCGGCCAAATTTGCCTTGATTATTCGTTCTTTGGTCACCCAGGAAGGATTAGCTTTAAGCTTAGATCCTAATTTTAAAATTGTTGAAGTGGCCTATCCCTACGTGGCCCGGCGTTTATTAACCGGAGAATCACCCCAACTACGTCGTCAACTCATTGATGTGCTGTTTAAAAATGGCAAATTCCAATGGCAACGGTTGGAAAATATGCTCAGCATTGCCCGTTCGGACACCAAATTCGATCTTCTGCCCACTGTCCAATTAGGTTTGCAATTCCTTTTTTCCGAGGAAGGTCTATATTTACGGCGGCAAATTTTACTAGCTTTAACGGAAGATGATCGCCTGCATACCGATGAAGTACAACGGATTTGGGGTTTAGTGAAAGATGACTTTAAGCCCCAGGAATTAGTCAACGTGGCCTGGAACGCAGTGCGGGAATTTTCCCTGGCCGGCGTGAGCACCATTCTGCCCCAACGGTAGATTTTTCTGCTTTTCGCCGAGTAAATACAGTCTTAGCAGTCATAGTCATAATGACTGGCGTTGGAAACGTCGGTGATTTTGGGCTATCATGGCAGTCTTACTTATATCTGTCTTTGGGGAGAGTTGATATGTTTCTTAAGATTTTTCAAAAGAAGAACAATATCAATGCCAATCTAGAAGCTCCGCCCCCCGAGGAACAGAATGCGAAATCTACTTTGCCTCGTGTGCCAAGGGTGCCCATTGAAGAGCAAAAGCTTCTCCGTCGTCAGCGCAAACAGTTTGTCATTGATGAATTTGGTAAGTCTGTCATTAATCTTCGTCTCCAGAAGGGCATACTAACTCCTCTACACATTGTTGATCTTCATAAGGTAGTAGTGCCCCGGGAGTATTATCAAAATCCCCAGCGTTTGATTGAGCAAAGGGTACAAGAATGTTTGGAAATCCATCGCCAAAATCTGGGACAAAAACTTTATCGAGAATCTTTTAACCTTCAGCCGGGACATCTATTAGTTGCGATTAAGGACATTCGCAAAAAATCGATTGTATCTTTCAAGGATTACGCTGATAACCTGGACAAATTTTTAGAAATTTTTAATCCGGCTATTCATCAACTGCTACTAATTCGTTACTTTATCCCCCCGGTTCCGGATGATATGCACCAGTTTGATCATATTGAACTGCCGCCTCAATTTGAGAAAATTTTGACTGATGTAATCAACTTTTGTGACCTTAATTATAGTCTGGATAATTTGACCTACGACAAATGGCAAGCTTTAGTCCATGCCCTAGATGAGACGGGGGTTAGTCTCAATTTAGTTAATAAACACCAGGAGTATCCTTTCCGGGAGATGTTTACCTTTGACTACGGAGAAATTGGCTACCGTAAAGTGTTGGCTAAATTATTATTGAAAGGGAAAGTGGAAAAACGGACAGTGGTAATCCCCCTATTTGTAATCATGTTAGCTTTCTTTTGTTCGGAACCCAATGCCAGAGTTAGTTTTCCCTACCATTTTCTTTTTACCGCTACGGGGGATGCTAAGAAACGTTCCATGGAAAAAGGTAAAATCTCCTTCTTTAAGCTCTTTAATCAATTATTGGATGAATCCTTAACCCAGGATCAACTAAGCAAGTGTTTAGCTGTAATTCACAATGAAGTTTTCCAAATTCACCAAATGGAAATTGATGATTTGCTCCTCGGTTACCGGCAAAAGCACAATGCCATGGGCGGAGTTTAAGTTGTTTTCCGATTAAACTTGAATGTCCAACTTGTCTTAAATTGTTCTGTTTAAGTAACCGAGTCGATTTCAATGCTCCCTTTGCCGTCCTTGCCATCCCCTTGGCGATCGCCGTTATTGGAGCTGTAGGGATTAGCGAATAACCTTTCCGGGTCGAGGGCATCGGGATGGGTAGAAAATTGAGGCAATACTTCCCGAATGAAAGCGGCGGAAGCCTTAGAACGGTAACGGTTAGGGTTAATGATGACGGAAAGAACCCGGCGAATTTCCACATTTTTAATCGGAGCGATATGGAGCACATTCATCTCCAATTCCTTTTCGATCGCCGTGGTGGAAACGAACGCCGCCCCCAACCCAGATTGCACCGCATTTTTAATCGCTTCAATGGAGTTAAGTTCCATTTCAATTTTGAGGCGCTTAGTGTCAATTTCTCCCTGGCTCAACACCTTATCAATTACTTTGCGGATGGTGGATTGGGAATCGAGGCTAATAAACTTAAGCTTGTATAGATCTTCTTTTTGGATCGTGTCTGCCTGGGCCAAAGGATGGAACACCGGCAAAATCAAGGCCAATTCATCTTCCGCATAGGGCAATACGGTTAAAGTTTCCTGCAACTCCGCTGGCACTTCTCCGCCAATAATGGCCAAATCCACCTGACCATTGGCCACTCCCCAAGCTGTCCTACGGGTGGAATGGACTTGTAATTGCACCGTCACGTCGGGATATTGCTGCCGGAACATGCCGATCATCCGAGGTAGGAGGTAAGTTCCCGTGGTTTGGGAAGCCCCTACAATCAGGGTGCCTCCTTGTAAATTCTGTAAATCTTCGATCGCCCGACAGGTTTCTTGGCAGAGGGTAATAATCTTTTCGCCGTAATTGAGGAGCAAATGCCCTGCCTCCGTCAACTGGGCCTTGCGTCCTCCCCGGTCGAATAGGGGCACACTCAACTGTTTTTCCAGGTTTTGCACCTGCAAACTAACCGCCGGTTGGGAAACGTACAATGTGTCTGCCGCCCGTTTAAAACTGCCTTCCGAGGCGATCGCCTTGAGGATGCGAAGTTGATCCAGCGTGAACGGGATATCCGACATAGATCCAGCCAAACGATGAACAAGACAGGGACAGCCCTATCGCACTGACAGTACCACAATTAGAGCCTTTGCAACGGTATCGCCCAGGGTCTAATTCGTTAATGGGAACCTAGTTAATATCAGGACTGATCCCGCTTTAAAAAAAAGTTAATCTACTATGGTCGATGCAAAAAAGAGGGCAGTTGATTCACTCCCTCCCTTTGCAAAATCCACCGAATGGTGGTTATTAGCTTATTTTTGCTACTCCGCCGACCCCAACTGGGCGCTAAAGCCTTCAACATTAAACACCCTGGTCAAAGTCAAACTAGCTCAGGGAAGCATTACTGCGGTCATAGGTTGTGCGGAAACTGGACTGGGGTTTGCCCTGCACAGTGGTCCAAAAATCCTTTTCTGCTTCCACGCCAATCTCAGCGGCAGCGCGGGACAACATGGATTGTTGACGGTTTTTGATGAATTGGTGGTGGCGCATCATGAGAGCGCGAGCCTGTTGTTGAGTAGACATAGTTAATACCTCTTGACGATTGCTGAAAAAAGTTTTGGTTAATTACCCTCTTTAATATTTATAGCACAAATTCTGTAACATTTTATACAGAAACAAAAATTTACATCCCCTCCTTCCCTGTGTTCAATTCCCCAGTTAGACCTATGCGCTATGGCTTCTATACCCTTGACGTGTTCACTGACCAACTTTTTGGCGGTAATCCCCTGGCGGTTTTTCCCGATGCTGAGGGTTTGACCGATGGACAAATGCAAAAAATTGCAGCGGAAATCAATTATTCCGAAACGGTGTTTGTTTTGCCCCCAATGACGGAAACGGGGAATTTTCGCCTAAGAATTTTTACCCCCAAAAGGGAATTGGATTTTGCAGGGCATCCCACCATTGGGACCACCTATCTGTTGGGTTTACTCCAGCCCCCCAGCCCTTTAGTTACCACCACTTGGCAGTTGGAAGAGCCGGTGGGCCTAGTGCCCGTTACCCTCCACTACGAGCAAGGACAACTGGTGCAAACAGAATTAACCGTGGCCCAGCTTCCCGAAACCAAGGATTCTGCCCCATCTTGTGAAGATTTGGCCTTGCTTTTGGGATTATCCATTGATCAGCTACAGCAAGGAGAATATGAACCCCAAGCCTATTCCTGTGGATTGCCCTTTTTATTTATTCCACTGATAAATGAGGAGGCGTTAAATCGGATTAGTTTTAATCCATCGGTTTGGCAAAATCTCTTGGCGGGTCAATGGGCCGATTGCGTTTACTGCCTGGCCCCAGGAGATCCTTCACTGGGTTTGTCCGATAACAAGTTGATCCATGGGCGGATGTTTGCCCCTGGCTTGGGCATTGCGGAAGATCCGGCCACTGGCTCCGGGGTAGCGGCATTGGGGGGTTATTTAGGCGATCGCCTAGACACTCCAGGCTCGCACCATTGGCAAATTGAACAGGGCAAAGCCTTGGGAAGGCCCAGCCAATTACAGTTAACTGTGGTAAAAGACGGTCAGGGGATTAGGGCAGTGAAAGTGGCCGGGCGATCGATTTTAGTCTCGGAGGGCTTAATGAACCTGGGGAATTAGAAACAAATTGCAGAATTATCACCCCTGGGGGCAGAAATTTTTCTTCTTCCCTGACCCCAAACTGCGGTGAAAATGGGATTTGACCATTGCTTGTGTACACAACGAAGAAAAACTCAGGGGATTGTGATAGGATGGTTGGTCGGACGCGGACGTGGCGGAATTGGTAGACGCGCTAGATTTAGGTTCTAGTGTCTTTGGCGTGGGAGTTCGAGTCTCCCCGTCCGCATTAAGTGAACAAAACTTTTATTGTTCTTGGCCAAGACGGCTTTCTTTAAGACCTCTAGTACGGACGAAGCGGTTTGTGCTGAAGCTAGTGATTCGTGACTTGATCCTTAGAATCTCGGGGAAATATAAATAGTCGTCCATCCTGAAACAGGCTTTAAAAACTAAGTGACGTTCAGTGCAATCTGAACAACATGAGGTTAATAATTCAGCCGTTATGCTACTTCAATTTACTAAAGCCCTGGATGGCGGTAATTTATACCCCCAGTTATTAAGAAGCTTTCATTGTTTATTTAACAAATTTAAGAAGGTAGTAATGTCTTTAGAAGACCTTATTTTTGTCCCAATTATTTTACCCTGCAACCTACAATGATAAAAGAGCAATACTTCTGTGAAAATTACGATAATTAAAGAGTGTTATTTTCAGCCTTAAATTTCGCCTCGATATAGCCAGCTTCTACCAAGAAAGCCCTCAGGGCATCGGGATAGGAGTCGTACTTAACCTCGTTTAAACAGTTACTTTGGTCATCATATTCCAAACAATTGGTTAGCCCCCAATCAGACTCCCGGTCGTAATATTTGAGCATGGTCTGCCAGCCCTCATCCAATTCACCAATTAGGGCTTTATTAGCGACATAGGCGGCGAGAAAACCGTTCTTTTCCGAATCCTGGGCTACAATTTCTGGCAGATCTTTTTCCATAGATTGAGCATTTTCTCGATGGATAAATTGGAAGCTAGGCTCAAAGGACACATCCACTACTTGACCATTTTGCAGAGCCCAAATCTGGGCTGGGGCCGCACTACCGGCATAGGAGGAAAAGAGATAAAGGAAACGATTATCTACCTCTACATACTCATCCCAACCATCATTATTTAGATCTTCCGCCGGATGGGGGCCACCATTAAAAAAGCCGAAGTCCCGTACAGACCAATCACTCCCATTTTGATTACTGGTAAAGACTTTGACCTCGTTGCAACAATGGGCACCGCCGGTATAGGTAGCAAAAAGCACTGCTGGATAAGGATTATCCCGATCCATATCAGTAATCTGCAGCAAAGCGATGGGCATGGGGGACTCTGACCCTTCTAGAGTGGCTACAATTTTGTTTTTAAATTTAACGGTGACGGTGGGAAACCAACTTTCATAGCCATCATGTTTTTCTTGGCGATAGCTGATGCTGGCACTCACATCACCTTTTTCTACTTTTCCGTTTAATTGTGGTTCGTCGCTATTAGGATCAAAGGTCTCAAAAATATATGTGTCTGGGTTTTGAGCCAGTTGCATTACTTGGCGATCGCCATTCACTTGTTGATTCTGCTCTACTGCTGGAGGGAAGGAGGGAGTAATGGCACAAGCAGATAGGGGCCAAACCGAGGCTAGGGCCAACCCCAGCAGACCAATGTGAAAACCCTGATATGGAGCCATGACTATCATCTCCCCCAAATTAGACCGTTGATTTTTCCAATCTCCATTGTGGCAGGAATTTTTCGAGGCCATAACTTTTTTGCCTAGGCAGTAACTAAACTTAAAGCTTCCCCGGTGAGGCTAAAGGCCCGGGCTTCGGTAATTTTTACCGGCACTGTTTTACCCAATAGTTCGCTAATCTCTCCTTGGAAAAAAGTTAAGCGGTTGCCCCTGGTGCGTCCCATCACCTGCCCTGGGCTCTTAAGGTTTTCCCCTTCCACCAGCACTTCTTCCACCCGACCGAGGTAACGTTGGGAGCGTTCCATGGCCTGGATGGAAACTAGATGATTTAATCTTTGCAAGCGATCGCCTTTGACTTCTTCGGAAAGTTGATTGTCCCAGAAGGCCGCGGGGGTGCCGGGACGGGGAGAATAGGCCGCGGTGTTGAGTAGGTCAAAACCAACCTCTTCAATTAAGTTGAGGGTATTTTCAAACTGGGCTTCCGTTTCCCCTGGGAAACCAACAATCACATCGGCACTGATGGCCGCATCGGGAATATAGCGACGGATTTTTTCAATGATCTGTAAATATTTTTCCCTGGTGTAGCCCCGTTTCATTGCTTTAAGAATGTCGTTATCCCCCGATTGGAAAGGAATATGGAAATGTTCACAGACCTTGGGCAATTCTTGGCAGGCTTGAATTAACCGTTCGGTGAAATAACGGGGATGGCTAGTGGCAAACCGCAGGCGATCGATCCCCTCAATATCATGGACGTGGTAGAGCAAATCCGTCAGGGTATGGAGATGGCGACCCGATGGAGTGGTGCCTGGTAAATCCCGCCCGTAGGCATCAATGTTTTGCCCCAGCAGTGTGACCTCCTTAAATCCCTGTTGGGCCAGGACTGCCATTTCCCCATAAATGGCTTCTGGAGTACGGGATTGTTCTACCCCGCGCACATTGGGCACCACACAATAACTACAACGTTCATTACAACCGTAGATAATATTCACCCAGGCACTAACGGTACTTTCCCGCCGGGGTTTGGTGATGTCTTCCATAATGTGCAAGCTTTCCGTCGCCACCACCTGACTACCAGTCCACACCTGTTCTAGTAACTGATCTAGCCGATTCGCATGTTGGGGCCCCATTACCAGGTCCAACTCTGGCACCCGGCGCAATAATTGCTCCCCTTCCTGTTGGGCCACACAGCCCGCCACCACCAGGGTTAATTCCGGTTCTACTTGTTTCCTTTTGGCTTGACGACCAAGGTATGAGTAGACTTTTTGCTCAGCGTTGTCCCGGATAGAACAGGTATTGTAGAGGACTAAATTCGCCTGGTTGGGGTCATCGGTGTAGGTCATGCCCAAATTTTCCAGAATGCCGGCCATCCTTTCCGAGTCCGCCTTATTCATCTGACAGCCAAAGGTAATAATGTGGTAGCGACGGTGGGAAACATTCATGGGAAATAGGGCGAAGCAATGAACAGCACAATGTCTGATTATAGTTCCCCGTCTTAACCCCCGGCTGTCCCCCAACCTGATAAATTGGACAGATATCAGTGATAGACATTTACTCGGATTTAATATGAGAGCTCTGGTTATTGGCGGTGATGGTTACTGTGGTTGGGCCACGGCACTGTATCTCTCTAACAAAGGCTATGAAGTCGGTATTTTAGACAGTTTGGTGCGGCGCTATTGGGACGCCCAGTTGGGGGCTGAAACCTTGACTCCCATCGCCCCCATCCGGCAACGCATTGATCGTTGGTATGAGTTGACCGGCAAAAAGATCGACCTGTTCATTGGCGATATTAACGACTATCCCTTTTTGACCAACTCCCTCCGTCAGTTCCAGCCCGATGCGGTGGTGCATTTTGGGGAGCAACGGTCAGCGCCTTTTTCCATGATTGACCGGGAACATGCGGTGCTAACCCAGGCCAATAACGTATTGGGCAACTTGAATCTGCTCTATGCACTGAAGGAAGATTTCCCCGATTGTCATTTGGTGAAACTAGGCACCATGGGGGAATACGGTACGCCCAACATTGACATCGAAGAAGGGTACATCACCATTGAGCATAAAGGTCGTAAAGACACCCTACCCTACCCCAAACAACCCGGTAGTTTCTATCACCTCAGTAAGGTTCACGATAGCCATAACATCCACTTCGCTTGCAAAATCTGGGGTCTGCGGGCCACGGATTTAAACCAGGGTATTGTTTACGGGGTACTCACCGATGAGACTGGCATGGATGAAATGCTGATCAACCGTCTTGATTATGACGGTGTATTTGGTACGGCTCTGAATCGTTTTTGTATTCAGGCGGCCATTGGTCATCCCCTGACAGTGTACGGTAAAGGTGGACAAACCCGTGGTTTGCTGGATATTCGGGATACGGTGCGCTGTATTGAACTGGCGATCGCCAACCCGGCCGATAAAGGTCAATTCCGGGTGTTTAACCAATATACGGAACTGTTCAGCGTTGGTGACCTGGCCCAAATGGTGCAAAAAGCGGGCGCGGATCTCGGTCTAAAAGTGGAAATTGACCACTTGGAAAATCCCCGGGTTGAGTTGGAAGAACACTATTTCAACGCCGTCAATACCAATCTGCTGGATTTGGGACTCCAACCCCACTTCTTGTCCGATTCTTTGCTCGATTCCCTGTTAAACTTTGCCACCAAGTACAAAGACCGGGTAGATCAAAAACATATTTTGCCCAAAGTTACCTGGCGCGGCTAGGTTCTGATGAAGGTTACCCTCACCAGTTTGGTGGGGGTTTTCTTTTTCCAATTCTGGTGGGGAAGAGTTTTTCTTAACCCACATTGCTCTAGACAGAATTCTGGTTAATTTTTAGATTTTTTATTTTTTCATTGGCAAAAATTATGGCTGATCCCCTCACCCCTGCTATCAGTGACCGCATTTGTAAACACATGAACGAAGATCATGCCTCGGCGATCGCCCTTTATGCCCAGGTTTTTGGTCAACAAACCGATGTAACCACGGCCCAGATGCAGGCCATCGATCCCACGGGCATGGATTTAGTGGTGGAAAGTGAGGGTGGCTCAAAAACTATCCGCATTGAATTCGAGCAACCCCTGAAGGATTCTGAAGATGCCCACCAAGTATTGATTGCCATGGCTAAGCAGGCCCGGAGTGTTGGTAAAAATAGCTAATTTGCTCCATGGATTCTGCCGCTGCCTGGACAACCGTTAAACGTCAATACCGGCCTCCGCTAACAATGCCTTGAGGCGATTGTTTTCCGCTTCCGCCAATTCGGCTCGGAGTTTTTCCCGCTCCGCCCGTTGAGCCTCTTGATATGCTCGTTGGGATGCCTGTTCAGCCTGGGTTGCTAATGCCACGGTGGAGAGAAAAGGTCGCCCGTCAGGATAATAAACCCGCAAAGTCTCAGCGCTCAGCTCAAATTTTATGCCCAACAAAGGACTTGTCCAATGGGCCATCTCCTCGATGATGGTCAACTCTCCGCCAATTCGTTGCAACCCAGTTAGCTCATTGTCATCTGGATCATAAACATAGTACTCTTCTACGCCGTGATGGTCATAGAACTTCAACTTTTTGGTCATTTCCTTGAGGGTGTTGCCAGGGGATAAAATTTCAAACACCACTTGGGGCGCTTGGTTATTTTCCTGCCACTGGCGGTAGGAACCCCGTTTTCCCTTGGGTCTGCCCAAAGCCACCATGACGTCCGGTGCCACGCGAATTTCTGGATGCCCTTCCACGGGATACCACAACAGGTCTCCCCCGACAAATACGTCTGGGTTGTGGGCGAAGAGGCATTCCAAATTTTCTTTCAGGAGGACAATCCATTCAAATTGTTCTGTGTTGTCGGCCATGGGCTGTCCATCGCTGTCGGGGTAAATGATTTCTCGGTCGAGGGCTACGGTCATGGGGTTAATCCTCGCAATTTTTTCTCCAGTCTAGACAATGCCTCGCATGGGTGGGACTTTGACCAACACTGAAAAGTTTGGGTCTTTAAGACTTTAACCATTTATCCTCGTCGGAACTGTCCTTGGCGATCGCCAGGTAGCCATAACCCTTGGGGGACTGGTCAATGATCAAAATTTCCTGATTATGGTGGGGAATGACGGTGGCCCAATCCGGTAGGCTAACGCTGATGGTGAGTAGATTGCCCGCATTGTCATAAACATGGGCTTGGCCGATGGTGCCATTGGCTAGGTAGGGCAACTTTTTCGAGGTGACAGTGCCCGTGCAACCAATGACCCGTTCTGTGCTGACATCCTGGCTAAAGGTCTTAAATAAATGGGCGATCGGACGGGACGCAAGGCGACCAAGCCAAAGACTGATGGCCAGGGAAACCAGGAAAATTATCCCAGCCCAACCCACAAGTTCCCTAGGCATAGTCCCCGTCACCGTAGCGACAGTCACATTCAATATCCAGCCGATTACTCCCCAGAGACTAAAATCTATGCCGAGGAGAATCATTAACGGAACTTTGCCCAAACCAAAAAAGGAGAGTACTTGCAAGGCCATGGGCACGGCTTCCCCCTCTTCCATGTCTCCCCCCTGGTCAAGCTCCACGTCTAAATGGGTGATGTCCACATCGGAGCCGGCTTCCAGAGACATTTCTACATCTAGATCTTCATCCCCATCTCCGGAGATGATCATTAGCCCTAGGCAGAGTATTCCCACCCCCAGCAGTAACCAGTAGGGCAAATTAGCTAAGTGAAAAAGCATAATGACAACATTCCTTACACTAACGATGGTTTTTTGGCAGACGTACCCGTGCTGGATTGAGGGGACAAAGAAGTTGATTGAGGGTGCGGAGTTGTTCTACTGTGCCCAGGCAAATGAGGGCATCAGCATCGAGTAAATGGGTGTCTCCCATGGGTCCCACAATTAGTTGATGGTCTTGGCGACGGATGGCCAGAATTAATGCTCCCGATTGGGCCCGGAGTTGGGCCTCCCGCAAGGTTTGGCCAATGTAGGGACAGTCTTCGGCCCCAATGCGAAATTCTTCCATATAGAAGGAACGGTCCGCTCCGGTGAGAATACCATCAACAAAACTCACCACCTGGGGCCGCAATGCCGCCGCGGCTAGCCGTTTACCCCCGGTAATGTAGGGAGAAACCACTTCATCGGCCCCGGCCCGTTTCAGTTTTTGCACCGCTTCTTCGGAACTGGCCCTGGCGATCGCCCGAATTTTCGGATTGAGCGTTTTAGCAGAAAGCACCGTATATAAATTTTCTGCGTCGGAGGAAAGGGCAGAAACAATACAAATAGCCCGTTCAATGTGGGCTGCCAGGAGGATTTCGTCCAGGGTGGCATCTCCCTGGAGGACAGCATAGTCCCTCAGCTTTGCCTGGAGAATAACCTCTGGGGAAGCGTCAATCACCACAAAGGGAATATTTTCTACGGCAAACTCAAAGGCAATTTGTTGCCCTGTGCGTCCATAGCCACAAAGAATATAATGGTCCGCTAATCGCTCAATCACCTTTTGCTCCTGCCGCCGGCGTAAACTATCTTGAAAGTATCCTTGGATAAAGGCTTCGGTGAAACGATTTACCATGTAGCCGATGGTCAACAAGCCCATCAAAATCAGCAAAATGGTAAACAAACGGGATGCCGGACTTAGGGGATGGGTTTCCCCAAAGCCAACGGTGGCTAGGGTAATGGTGGTCATGTAGAAGGCATCTAACCAAGTCCAGTCTTCTACGTACCTGTACCAAGCCGTACCGACTACAAATAACCCTCCTAGGGTAATGGCCCCAGCCATTAACTCCTGTCTTAACCTGCGCCCCTGGCGATCGATGAGATTTAACAGGTTTTCCTGACTTGATGATCCCAATCCCATCCTAAAACCTCACTTAAAACAGGTCAGTCGATTTAAGATCAGGAGACAATTATTTCAGAGGGGTGACCCTACCCCTGCAGACCATATCCAAATTTGGCCAGTCTAACGCGTTAGGAGCCCCCCGTGACCTATTCCCCTGTTGTTGAATCCGCCGAATCCCAAGCTTTTGCCGTAACCGACCCATCCCCTGCCGCCGAGTTTAAAACCGCAGATTTTGATACCTATGTGATGAACACCTATGGGCGGTTTCCCATTGCGATCGCCAGGGGTCAGGGCAGTACTTTATGGGATACCGAGGGCAAGAGTTATCTTGACTTTGTCGCTGGCATTGCCACCTGTACCCTTGGCCACGCCCATCCGGCGTTGGTTAGGGCGGTTTCTGACCAAATTCAAAAGCTCCACCACGTCTCAAATTTGTACTATATTCCCGAACAGGGGGAGTTGGCTAAATGGATTGTGGAGCATTCCTGTGCGGACCGGGTTTTCTTTTGCAACTCTGGGGCAGAGGCCAATGAAGCGGCGATTAAATTAGTGCGAAAATATGCTCACACTGTCCTGGATTTCCTCGAACAGCCCGTTATTCTCACCGCCAAAGCTAGTTTCCACGGCCGTACCCTAGCCACCATCACCGCCACGGGCCAGCCTAAATATCAGCAATATTTTGATCCCCTGGTGCCGGGTTTTGACTACGTACCCTATAACGATATTCGCTCTTTGGAAAATAAAGTGGCGGATTTAGATGAAGGTAATAGTCGAGTGGCAGCCATTTTCCTCGAACCTCTCCAAGGGGAGGGGGGAGTCCGCCCTGGGGATTTGGCCTATTTCAAACGGGTGCGGGAGATCTGTGACCAAAACGATATTTTGTTGGTCTTTGACGAAGTGCAAGTGGGGGTAGGACGCACTGGCAAATTGTGGGGCTACGAACATCTGGGGGTGGAGCCGGACATTTTCACCAGTGCCAAGGGTCTGGCCGGGGGCGTTCCCATTGGGGCGATGATGTGCAAAAAATTCTGTGACGTATTTGAGCCGGGCAACCATGCCAGCACTTTTGGCGGTAATCCCCTGGCCTGTGCCGCTGGGCTAGCGGTGCTAAAAACCATTGCCGGCGATCGCCTGTTGGATAATGTCCAGGCCCGGGGGGAACAGCTACGGAGTGGTTTGGCGGAAATTAAAAATCAATATTCCACCGTTTTCACCGAAGTCCGGGGTTGGGGCTTGATCAACGGTTTGGAAATTAGCGCTGAAAGCTCCCTCACCTCCGTTGAAATTGTCAAAGCCGCCATGGAACAGGGTTTACTCCTGGCCCCCGCTGGTCCCAAGGTGTTACGGTTTGTGCCCCCCCTGGTGGTGACGGAAGCAGAAATTGCCCAGGCAGTGGAAATTCTCCGTCAGGCGATCGCCACTTTGGTCTGATCAGTTAATTTTTAAATAAATATCACACTGCCCTAGTTGTTTTGATCGCAGCCTGGGGCGGCTTGTTGCTGGGAAATCGAACCATTAGCCTAGTTGACTTGCTGAAATTTTTGCTCCTTGCCACGCCATGAAAAACCTTTGGCAATTGCCCGATCGCCTACCGGATCAAGAACAATTTGACCTGCTGCTGGAAAATAAAAATATTACTTTAGAACGAATTATTTCCACCGGGCAGATAACTCCGGCAGGAGAATGGTATGACCAAGACCGCCCAGAATGGGTAATATTATTGCAGGGAAAAGCAGAAATAACCTACGATACCGGTGCAGTGATTAGCCTTGGTCAAGGGGATTATCTGCTCATTCCAGCTCGGCAAAAACATCGGGTAACATTTACCAGTCATGAACCCCCTTGCATTTGGCTAGCTTTACATTTTAGTTAAATCCCTATGTCCCTAGAGCGTCAAACTTTAAAGCAAAAACTATCAACCTTAATCCAACCGCTACAAAAAGCAAAGCGGGGCGCTCCCCTCACCAACCGCACTTTACAGGCCACCACCTGCGAACAAATTGAATCCCTAGTGACGGCGATCGAAGCCTTAAACCCTAACCTATCCCCGCTGTTATACTCACCCCAATTATTAGATGGTAATTGGTGGTTAAATTACTCCACTGCCAGGGAAATTAGATCCCTAGATAAGTTACCCCTAGGACTGAAAGTGGGGCGTATTTATCAAATCATTAACGTCCCCAATCAATCGTTTCTAAATCAAGCTTTTGTTTACCATCCCCTGGGGCTGGCAAAAGGTTATGTCAAAGTAACAGCAAAGTTTGAAATTGCCAAACCGGCTGGGACAGTTTTGCCTGACAAACGCATCAATGTGGAATTTTTAGAAAGAATGATTTCCATTCAAAAATTAATGGGTGTCCCTACCCCCAAGTTAGACCCAGCCAAAGTTGTACCTGCCCGATCGCCGGAGGGAAGAATTCCTTTCTTAGAAATCACTTACCTTGATGATGATTTGAGAATCGGTAGAGGTGGCGAAGGTAGTCTATTTGTGTTGTCAAAAGTGCCTGAAGTTACCCCATAGAATTAACTATGATTGAGAGCAGAAGCTCATGAAAACTAAGTTGGGAATAATATTAGTTTGTAACTGTTTGTTTTCCCTCTTTATTAATCGTGGTGTAGGGGCGACAGAAACCATTAACACCGCCGATTGTAGCTTCAATGGCCATCTCCTCTACGGCAAAATTCAATTAGTTGACTCTTTCCCCGATCTCACAGTGCAGGTGGTCAGTTCTTTTCCCGATCTTAAGGTGCAACTAGTGGAAAGTTTTCCCAATCAATGTGGGCAATGGCAAATTGTCACCTCCTTTCCCAATACCAAAATTCAAATTGTCGAATCCTTTCCCGACGTTAAAATTCAGTACGTGGATAGTTTTCCCGGCCTGCCGTAACCTTAATTTTTGCCAATGTTTTTCGGCATGTTTTTGGGTGTTTCCCCAGGATAAATTAGGGGGGAAATTAGTTTAGCAGCGCCGCTCCATGCCAATTCATGTGATCACTAATGAAACTAGCAATAAAGTAATAGCTGTGGTCATAACCTGGTTGCATACGGAGGGTAAGGGGATGGTTGGCCGCCGTGCAGGCCGCTTGGAGTAACTCTGGCCGCAATTGGGTAGGGAGGAATGGATCAGCGTCGCCATAGTCCACGAAAAATGGTAGCCGCTCTGGAGCCGATTTAATCAGAGCACAAGTATCCCAAGCTTGCCAGCTTAACTGGTCATCCCCTAAATAAGCTTGGAAGGCCTTTTGTCCCCAGGGAACTTGAGTGGGGGCAACAATGGGAGAGAAGGCGGAAACACTGCGATAGCGACCGGGATTACGCAGGGCAATGACTAGGGCCCCATGGCCCCCCATGGAATGGCCAAAAATACTCCGGGCATCGGTGGCGGCAAAATTAGCCTCAACCCACATGGGCAGTTCTTGCACAATGTAATCATGCATTTGATAGTGGGCTGCCCAGGGAGGTTGGGTGGCGTTGAGATAGAAACCGGCTCCCATACCGAGGTCATAATCTTCAGAATCAGTTACGCCTTCACCCCGGGGGCTAGTGTCCGGTGTCACAATAATTAGTCCATACCTTGCTGCGTGTTGCTGTAGACCCGCTTTAGTGATGGCATTTTGTTCAGTGCAGGTGAGGCCAGACAGCCAGTACAACACTGGGCAATGTTGGTTAGTAGCCTGGGGAGGTAGGTAAACGCCAACGTTCATGGTGCAATTAAGCACAGCGCTGTGATGGCGATAAACGCTTTGCCAACCCCCGAAGCTGGCGTGGTGTTCTAATCGTTCCATGGGTTGTATTAGTAGTGGATCACACTGCGAATGGATTTGCCTTCATGCATCAGGTCAAAGGCTTGGTTGATATCCTTTAGTTCCATGGTGTGGGTAACAAAGGGGGCCAGTTGGATCTCACCCCGCATGGATTGCTCCACCATACCTGGTAATTGAGAACGACCTTTCACACCGCCAAAAGCGGTACCCATCCATTTGCGGCCGGTAACAAGCTGAAATGGTCTGGTGGAAATTTCTTGGCCAGCCCCTGCTACGCCAATGATTACCGATTGCCCCCAACCCCGGTGGGCACATTCCAGAGCAGAGCGCATTACTTCCACGTTACCGATGCATTCAAAGGAGTGGTCCACTCCCCAGCCGGTCATTTCCACTATGACCTGTTGAATGGGTTGGTCATGGTCTTTGGGATTAATGCAGTCAGTGGCGCCCATCTGCTTCGCTAGCTCAAATTTGGCGGGGTTGGTGTCGATGGCAATGATGCGACCTGCTTTGGCCTGACGAGCTCCCTGCACAACAGCGAGGCCGATGCCCCCTAGGCCAAACACCGCCACCGAGTCTCCTGGTTGTACTTTGGCGGTATTGTGCACAGCGCCAATGCCAGTGGTAACGCCGCAACCCAATAAACATATGTGTTCATGGTTTGCCTCGGGGTTAATTTTGGCGAGGGAAACTTCGGCAACAACGGTATATTCGCTAAAGGTGCTACAACCCATGTAGTGATAGAGGGACTGGCCGTTGTAGGAAAAACGACTGGTGCCATCGGGCATAACCCCTTTGCCTTGGGTGGCCCGCACTGCAACGCATAGATTGGTCTTACCGGAGCGACAAAACAAACATTCCCCACATTCGGCAGTGTAAAGGGGGATAACGTGGTCTCCCGGTTGAACACTGGTTACCCCTTCCCCCACTTCAACCACAATGCCTGCTCCCTCATGGCCCAGCACAACGGGAAAAAGTCCTTCCGGGTCATCGCCGCTGAGGGTGAAGGCGTCCGTGTGACAGACTCCGGTATGGGTGATCTTGACCAAAACTTCGCCTTGCTTGGGTGGAGCCACATCTATTTCCACAATTTGCAAAGGTTTGCCCACTTCAAAGGCAACGGCGGCACGGGATTTCATAGCAGATCCTTAACGTTGAAGGGAATAACGGGTGCGGCAGGATTCGAACCTGCGACCGTCCGCTTAGAAGGCGGATGCTCTATCCACTGAGCTACGCACCCAGGCTTGCTACTCAATTCCATTCTCCCATATTTTTCGGGGCTAGGATTTCGGTGTTAATGGAATATTTCCGGGGGGCAGGGAAAGGATAGTTGACGGCTGTTGACAGTGCACATGGGGACTGAGCAAAAGAGCAACAGAGAGGTCTTGCTGACATCATTACCCCTGTTCCTTTTTTGCAGCGGTCATTTGGGTGTGAATTTTTGTATCTTTCGCCTTTGCATAGCGCATTTTTTAATAAAGGTCAATATACCATTAGTAAATTGTTTGGTTCATACCATAAAAAAACTGAGTCTCTGCGGAGACTGTAACCATGGTTCTAAATCTTACCGACGGTCTTTTCGCCATTATTCAAGACTGCACCGGCGGGCCGGGAGCCCAGGGAGATGAGTTTTAGCACGCTGTCTATGATCCGAATTCTGCTAGTTGGAGCAACGCTCAGGCGATCGCCAATATTGCTGGCCAGTCCATCAAAAGCCTGAATTTAACCGTCGACCCTCATTTTATTTGTGGAGCCTGGCCTTAATGAGTATAAATCTATCTAATCGCCTTTCTGCTATCACCCAAGATAGTGCCGGAATCACACACTTGGCCTGGGCAGAAAATGACAAAATCTGGCACGCCACCTACGACATCAATGCCCGAGACTGGATTAACGCCCAGGTCGTGGTGGAATTTAATGGGCAGTCCCTAAAACATCTCACCATTGTTGCCGACCCAAAGCTGATTACTACATCGAGTTCTAGTTCTAGTAAGGCTCCAGGGGTGGCGATTATTTACCAAGAGGGAATTGCCAACGACAGCGAAATATTTTATACCGCTGCCCAATATAATTCCAATGGGGTATTGCAATGGCTCCCTAGCCCCCAGGCCCTGACAGCAGACACGATTGACGACCTTGAACCCAAAGCGATTGTCAATGATGGAATTGTTACCGTTGTCGGACAAAAGGTTAATGCTGACCAGGCCAATAACCAGGCGATTCGGGAAGACACGGATCTGTACTATCAAACCTTTAGTGTTACCAGTAGCCAGTTTCCCACCGCCCCACCCTCAACCAGTAACGCAGCCCCCTATGCCCCCCGCACGGTTGTAGATGGAGTGATCCAAGGGAATTATCCAGTTGTTAGTATTCCTCAATCTGCATCTGCGGCGGCCTATACCCCGTTAACCTCTAAAGAATTGCAAACTGCTGCATCCAGTTCATCTTCTTACAATGGCTTGGGCCTTAACTTCAATGTTTCTCAGACATTTGATCTTAATTTGGCAAAAGCAGTGCTGGATAAGTTCAATAACCTGCCGGGATTTTTCACAAATACGATTTTAGGTAACTTCAACCTAGGTGGGACGTTACAAGGCTCATCAGGGAATAATCCCAACTTTAGTTTATTTGGTGGTGGTGTTGACACCAGTGGTGCACTACTTATCAATTCATCCGGCTTTTTTTCATATAGCAAAGAAAAAGAAACCTCTTACGGCAACACTGCCAATCCCACCTTCTCGAAGAAACCTAGTGGCTCGGTAACAGGAGTCTTAGCTTCACTATTCAGTTACACAGATACCAAAGGCAATTATACTCTCGGGACTCAAACCGGTAGTTCATCGTTTACAGCGGGTTTCAGTGTTCCCATCCCAATTCCATTTATTAAAGCAACCCCGTTTTATCTTTCGGCCATTGGTAGTTTGGGAACAGCAATACAATGGCAGTTTAGGCCAACAAACCCTGAAGAATATATTGCTCCTATTGCCCTGGGAATCACTGCTATTGGTGAAGTGAATAGTGCTAGCACTTTACTCATAGTTATGGGCATTCCACCCCTAGGAGCAATTGCTGGTATTGCACTGGCGGTTCTATCCCCAATAGAAGAGGTTATCGAGGGAATCATCTCCGAATTTGATCCAGATAATCCCCAGGCCATCACACCAGAGTCGTTACTATTTGGGCTTCCAATCGCTTCAATTGGACTTGAAGGAGGGGTTAAGATTCCTTTCATCTTTGAAATCGGTGTTGCTGCTCAATTTTTTGCAGCCGGAACCATTGGTGAAACTGAAGGAAATTTTACTGGTAGTTTAACCGTTGGCATCCCCCTCACCGCAACTGCAAAAGCATTTGGTTATCTGGGCGGGACGATTGGTATTTTTCCCACCTGGACTTTTGGCCCGACTGGCACGTCTAGTGCAACCTTAGCAACTCCAACTCTGGCTAGTTCCGAAAATACGGCATCAGTGAGTGGTTCATTGCTGAGAGTCTCTTTTCCTGAAGGACTTGATCCCACCGTTAATGTTGATCCCAGCCAATTTACAGTCACGGTTACAGCCACGTCAAAATCATCGGAGACACCAAAAACATTGGAGACAATTCCTGTCTTTGGGGCTGTCATCTCTGGTAATGATGTAATTCTCCGCTTAGGTACCTCAATCCCCTACACAACCCAAGATGGAGCCCCCCCCCCGAACCTTAACATTAACTTGACCTATACCCAAAATCAGACAGGACAAGGAGTGTTATTAGATCAATCTCAGCAACCGATTGCCAGCACCAATTTTTCAGTCACAAATAACACGCCTCAAACCTTTACTTATAACTACAACCCAGTTAGCGGTACAGGCAATACCTATGCGGTCAATCAACAACAGGTCATTATTCAGTTTAATACGGCCCTTGATACTAGTTTTATTCCCGATGCGAGTCAATTTACGATTACTGATGCCAACAAGAAATCTTTTACCGTTAATCAAGTATCTCTGAACAATCAGCGAGTTTTATTGACCCTCAGCGCACCGTTGACAACCAGCTATACCGTTACCTACACACAAAATACGAATGCCAACCAAAACTTAACTACAAAAACAACGAAAACCATCGAAGGGACTGTGATTCAGGGGACTACGATTGATGATTTTAATGTTGATAGTGCAAATGCTCTCACATCAGTCGGATTGATTAATCGTACTTTTGCGAATAGTGGGCCGACCAACCAACTGCTTGCAAATGTGGCTAATGATTTTGCCCAAGATACCCCACCGGCAATGGCCCTTGTTTATAGCAGCACATCAACAGCCAGCGATCCTATATATGATCTTCTCCTGGCCTGGAGTAGTGATGCCCCGCCTTTGACACCCATCAGCGCAATTATTAGCACGAATAGCGATAGTAATAGCATCGTTATTCTTACCTTCGCGCAAAACATCGATAGTAGCGATATAACCGATCTGAATCAACTTGCGACTCAATTTACATTTTCTGACACAACCTATGTTATTGGAAATGTTGAAAAACCTATTGGCAATACGATTGTTTTAAATGTTAAGCAAAACATTCCTGACAATGCCAATCTCTCTCTCACTTATAATTTAGGCTCTATTAATCTTAAATTTAGCCTTGAAAATTCGATATCTCCAAGTTCTACGGCCACCACAACACTCTGGGTTCCTGACTTCACAGTTGATTTACAAAACTACAGTCAAGTGTCCAGCACGACAGCCCCAAATATTCTAGTTGCTGGTGTGACCACGACCCAATTGACGTTGGTGTTTGATCAGAGTCTGGATTCAAGTGTCATTCCTGATGCCAGCCAATTTACAGTGATTAGTAACAATACCGTCATCTCTGTTGAATCAGGCGTAACAGTTAACCAAAATTCAGTTATTTTGCCTCTGAATCAAGGGATTAATCAAGGGGATGTTGTCACAGTCAGTTATCAGGCTATTCCCAATGGTAATAATCTTCAAAATAATAGCAATACGTTGGTTGATAGCTTCCAGAACCAATCGGTTATTTCCACCCCGCCCACGGCAACAACTGTTATTAAAACGGCATTTTCTCCCTTTGGTAATAGTGGAATTTCAGACGTTCAAAGCATTATTGGTACATCTGAGCTGAATTTCGACCCGGTGGCTATCTTGGTTCCGAACAAATCGGCAACCTCGAGTACAAGAACGAATATTGTGGCCTGGGTGAATGTGGATAGTTCTGCCTTTACGGGCCTGGATATTCCTGGGCAAACTTACACCCAATCCCAAGCCGATCAGATTAACACGGCGATTGGTCAATCAAAAATTTACTATTCTCAACTTCAAAGTGGCAATGCTTGGACTATCGCGCAGGAGATTCCAACACCCCCCGGACAAAATACCAATGTTGCCTTGGGAATTGGGCCGAATCAGGAAATTATGGCGGCCTGGCTCAATACTTCAACCACAACAGGAAGCACTACTACAACCATTTATTGGTCAAGTTGGACAGAATCATCGGGCTGGACTCCCATTCCTTTTAATTCAGGTTTAACCGCAGACCCCCATACCGATCTAACGATTAGTCAACTGGGGGGACAACCAGCTATTTTTTGGACAAGTTCCCAACCCTCCTCCTATCGCGAACTGGTTGAGTCAGCCTCGCCATCGATCTATTTGCGTCTTGGGGAATTAACTGGTTCAACGGCTCGCAATTTTGGAACATTTCTTGGGGCGGCCAATGGCACCTACACCGGAACCTATACTCTGAATCAAACGGGTGCTCTTGAAAATACGACTGACTCTACAACAACAGGCGACCCCAACCCAGCCGTTCTCTTTAATGGGGGTGGTGTTACCTTAAATCAGCCGATTCCCCTCAATAATCAAGGCTTTAGTGTTGAATTTTGGTTTAAGTTGCCAGAAAATCCATCACAAAACCTAAATTTAGTGTCAATGGCGGGGGTTTTTGGCCTGGGTCTGGAGGTGATTGACAGTAAACCCTATCTCAAGTTTGGCCTGGTGAATGGTGAGAGTAGTGCGGTTCAGGTTGATCCAGGCCTGGAGGAAAATGTTTGGTATTACGTTGTTGGTAGCTATGTCGGCTCAACCGAAACCTTAACGCTGTATTTGAATGGTCAGCCCATTGGTCAACAAACTCAGCAAAACCCTACTTTACCCCAGTCTGGAATTCTCACCCTGGCCGGTACTCCAAATTCCTCTGTTTATCTGGATGAAGTGGCGTTTTATCCCGCTGAGCTAACCTATGCCAATATCAATGCCAATGCGTTAACGGCGGATAATTTTCAAACGGTTACTGCGACCCAACTTTTAGAAATTATTTCTGGCACGAACCAAGTTGGCAACCATTACACTGCTCAATACAATGCTCCCGTTGCCCCAGGCCCGCAAACGTTTTCCGCAATTTGGGATGGTAAGGCCTGGAATCCTCCGAGTCTGATTGAACCAAAACTCGCCATTACCCCCACTTCCCTCAGTGATGCCAACCGCCCGGCCTGGGATATTGTTTCTGCCACTAACGCGGAGTCCAGTTCTGCCATTGCCCCCAATGGGAATAGTGATTCCTTGTTCAGGATGCCTTTAACAAACCAACAAAACAAAATCATTATCGGGGTTGAAATTACTGGTACTGTCACGACTAATGATGGCCAAACTTCTAGCCAGACCTGGGCAGTAGGTTTAGGTAGCGATGAAGTTAGCCCTCTAAGCGGAAATCAACTAGGGGTTGTAATCGGTAATCGCTTACTGAACAATCTCAATCCTCAGGCTACAACTTATCCGTTTGAATATCCCGTGCTTGGGGCTGAAGAGATTCTGGACTTGTATGTAGATACCGGTTCTGGATATCAAAACTCAATTAGCAGTGCCACAATTACGGTTTATTTCGCTAATTACAGGGAAAACAGTTCAACCAATTCAACCAATTCAACCAGTTCAACACAATTGACCGATCAAGTCTCAATTCCCATTAACAGTGAGCCATTAACCCCAGGCCAAGTTAGTGTATTGGGAACCGCCACAGTCATCGAAGCCAATGATAGTTCTTTAGCGTTAATTGATAGCGGTTTTATCATTCAGACCAGCGAACAGGGGATGGGGGCTGTTGTTGCTAGTGCTTTTAATACCAATAATGGTACGCCAGAATTAGCCTATGTTGCTGTGGGTAATCGGGGCTTGACCAATGCCAGTGGAGAGTCCATTCAAGGCGGGACGATTCAAATTTTGCTGCCTCAAGGGCCGGCTTTAACGAACAGTAGTAGTGGGCCTTTAACAACCAACAGTATTAATGCCGGTGGTATCCTGATTGAGGGCATCACGGATAACGGGGAAGTCAATAATAACGTTGCCATGAGTTTAGCCACAGGGGATGTGAATGGAGATGGGATTGATGACTTAGTCATTGGAGATGCTAATGCCAATAATAGCCAAGGTGCGATTTATGTGATTTATGGCAGTTACTTGGTCAATAATCCCAACAAAATAATCAATGTCACAACATTAACCTCTGATCAAGGTGTTGCCTTTAGTGGAGAAATTCTGACCAACTTAGATATTTATCCTGAGGTTGTTCCCGATCATAGTAGTGATATAAATGGTAGCCCTGGAAGTTTGGCGGGGTTTGCAGTAGCCGTGGGTCGCTTTGGTGGCAATAGTAATGGAGACATTAGTTATGGAAACATTATTTTTAGTGCTCCCTTGGCTAAAAATGGTAATGACAACACTGGCACTATTGTTGGTAAGGTTTTTCAAATTCCAGGTGGCCCCAATCTTAGCAGCAGTATTCCCAGCCTGATTTATACGGGGCAAACTTTTAGCATCCCAAATCCTCAAGATCCAAAGGCAAACTTGACCGTGGGTGAAATTGCGGGCTACTCTTTGGCTATCTCTCGAACCACAAACCCAGATGGAGGAGCTGTTCAAACTTATAGTGGTAGTTCCAGTTATGATGACTTGATTATTGGCGCACCAAACTATCAGGTTGAAATCACAAACCAATGGACGAATAAGAGTAACTTACCGCAACAAAACCAAGGCAACTTCCCGGATACCAGTTGGGTTTCTAGCGGGGCCGCCTATGTTATTTCTGGGAGCAGTAGTGGATTACCCCTTAACATTATTACTACCTCTTCTGATTCCCCTTCTTCCTCCATCCATGCCACCTATACCGGCATTAATATTCCTGATAGTACAGGGGTCGGGACTAATACCTTTGCTGGGTCTAATCTGACAGCGGGAGATTTAGACGGTGACGGTTATCAGGATTTAGTCATTTCTGTTCCTGGCTTGAACGCTAATGCTGGGGGGATGTATGTGCTGTCTGGCAAGGCTCTCAATGGGGGAAATAGTGCTGCCCAAGCTATAAATACACTCAATACCCAAAATTCATCCGGGAGTTGGAATGCCATACAAATTCTGGGAGGCCTATCTGGGAGTCGCACAGGGGCCGTCATCACTTTTCCTGGTGATCTGAACGGCGATCACTATCAAGACTTACTCATTACTGCCCCCCAGGCCGCCAATGGTACGGGGCAAAGTTATGTGGTTTTTGGAAGCTCGACTTTCTTTAATCAACCCAACGGAATTTTTGACCTAAATGTTACGGCTAATAACAACAAGACCACTTTTCTGCTCAATGGGAATCAACCGTTACAACTAGCGGGCGCTGGAGCAACTGGAGTTGGTGATCTTAACAATGATGGGGTTGCTGACTTATTGCTGACGGCCCCCAATGGTCAACAACTGTATGCGGTGTATGGACACTCTTGGTTAGCGGATGATGGCAGTATTAAATTAGCAGATATTTCCTCGGATAACGGCTTTGTCATTGATGGCTATGACTATACTTTGGCCTCAAGTCCCTATGGTTATGTTTTAGGCTTTGTCCTGGTCTCTGGCAGTTCTGGCTCCCTAGTTTCCGCCCAATTACAGTTAGTCTCACCCACCGGTCAAGTGCTTTGGGAATCGGATCCGGGGGAAGGTGTAGTTGTGACTCCCCAGGCCTATGCGGTGATGCAAACAGATGGCAACTTGGTGATTTATGGCCAACCAGGGGGAAATACAGGGGATGTGATTTGGAGTTCCAATACAGACGGGAATAGCGGGGCTGTTCTGAAATTAGCCTCGGATGGCGGTCTTTATATTGTTTCTCAGACTGGGAGTATTATTAAGACCTTAAATCAGGGCAATACTAGTCTGATTAATAGTTCGGTAACACTGAACCCCAATCAAGAAATTACGGTTCAAATTCCCACCTTTCTGAGCAACGGAACCAATGGTGGTAGTCTCCTGGGAAATGGGCGCAATGTTGTTGTGTTGGGAGATGTCAATGGTGATGGCTTTGCGGATGCGTTATCGGGGGGCAGTACAGCCGGGGGTGTGGTTGTCTTTGGGAATAGCACAAAAGATTTACTCGATGCGGCTTTAGGGACAGGAGACTTACTCGTTTCAGTTAACAATGCTGAAGTGAAAGAGTTTGTTGCCCTAGGGGATTTTAATGGCGACGGCCTGGCTGATTTTGGCGTAATTGATAGTAATAAAACGTTCCATTTGGTCCTAGGTAGTCCAAGTTTAGGTACTCTTGGTAATTTGACGCTGGGAAGTAATGGAATGACGCTTTCAGGATATACCCAGGCCTGGGGGGTCGGAGACTTTAATGGCAATGGCTATGATGACTTGGTATTGCAGGGCTCCAATGCGGCGATCGTCGTTTATGGCAATGTTAATGGCACGCTAACAAACTCGACCCCCTTAAATTTTGGTACAGATAATCCGCTTCCCAGTTCCTTTACCGGCATTGATCTCAACGGTGATGGTTCAAATGAAATTGTGGCGGGCCAAGCTCAATTAAATTCCGTACCCAACATCGGTGGCTTTGGCGGTGGTTTGCAATACTTCACTTACGAATCTGGAAAGGCCGTTTTACAAACTACTATTGATCCTCCCAATGCTTCAATTGTGAGCACTTCAGTTAATCCTGAATTCCTTAACTTTGACTTTTTGTCTGCCAATAACCAAGAAACCAAACATGCCAGTTCATTTGCCTTTTTAGACGGCTGGCTATACCAAGCTTTGTATGGGGAAAATAATTCCATTGTCATGCAAAGAAGTCGGGATGGAGTTCACTGGCAAGATTCAACTGAAATCAACCTCATTGGAGTCAATGGGGACAAAATTACTCCGGGCAATTTTTCTCCCTCTATTGCCGCTTATAACGGTCAACTATATCTAGGTATTACTGATTCCAGTAGTCAGGTATGGGTGGCCGAAGCAAGCAATACGACAGATAATAGCTTGGGGTTAAATTTTTCGCCGGTGCAAATTAATCAAGCATCAAAAAATGCCCCAACCTTAGTTGCTTTTAATAATGAGCTTTATGTCTTCTTCATTAAAAATGATTCGGATGATGACATTCTTTATGTTAGTTCCAGTAATCCTGGTAGTAATGATTGGGGAAATAACACGGTCTTAACTATTAATGGCGGTAACCAAGCAAGCAACCAACCCCTAAGTGCAATTGTTGTCCCTAATCAAAATGGGGAGACCTTGGCGGTTGCGTTTAAGTCTAGTGATTCTTCCGCCGCTTTCGTTGCAACATTGAACTCCAATAATTTAAGCAGTTGGAGTCGTTCTTCAGAGTTAAGCCAAGTTGATACCAATAGCGCACCATCTTTAACATTTGTAAATGGAATTTATTACTTATCCTTCGTCGCATCCAACCAGAATATTAATTTAATCACTTCACAAGATGCAGATGGACTGAATTGGTCCAATGTTTTTGGGGGGCCTGGGGGTAGCGAATATAACTATGACGATCTCAATGGTGTATCTTCAATCTTTTTTAATCAAAGCATACTTTTATTGGCATCAAATAGTAACGGAAATCCAGCTTCTTTTGTCTTCTCACAGCCGTTTTTTGAACCAAATCAGGCAACTAGTTTTGGCAAGCAAGTTTACGATGTTGGCGATTTTAATGGGGATGGCATAGCTGATTTAGCAGTGTTGGCGCCGGGCTATCGCAATTTACTTACACTCTCTATTCCTGAATATGAAAGCATTAACAATCTGGGGGGAGTTTTTATTTATTATGGTAGCTCCAGCGGTATCTCCATTACTGGTTCTCCAGACGTGGTTTTGGCCGCCCCTGATACGCCCGATGCAACCAACTTTGCACTGTCAGAAATTACATCTATTGGTGACGTAAATGGTGACGGCTTTGATGACCTGCTAATAAGCTCTCCTTTTACTACCATTAGCAAAGCTCTCGATTCATCTTCCGCAGGGGATCAGGGAGTCACTTGGGTCGTGTTTGGGGGAACTCATTGGGGAAAGAACTATCCGATTACAACGCCATTTAACTTAGGAAATCTTGACAACAATCAAAACTCTCCCAATAACCAAAGCAGTCAAAGCAATAATAATCAGCAGAACTTTAACCCCTTTGGTTTTGTTACAACGGGCCTGCCAGGATCAACAGGTGGAATTTCCTTGGCCGGTGGAGGTGATATCAACGGTGATGGCTTTAGCGATTTTGCTCTGGGTGCGCCTGGTTCTCTTGACAATCTCAGCTATGTTCTCTTTGGCAGCGACTTTACTTCCCAAGTGAATCAACTGGGTACGATTGGCGATGATGTCATGCTCGGTAGTCCCACAGGAGAAATTTTTGTTGCGGGCCAAGGGGATGACCAAATCTATAGCAATGGTGGGGTAGATACGGTCTATGCCGGGCCTGGGGATGATTTTGTCACGGTCACTGATACCAATTTCCGGCGATTGGATGGGGGTAGCGGGAACAACATTCTCAAATTCACGGGCTACACCAATCAAAATTGGGATTTAACCACCCTGTCTCCAGGCCTGCGACTGAAAAACTTTAATATTCTCGATGTCCGGGACTATGGAGCCAATATTCTCACTCTCAATGCGCTGACCATTACCCAACTTTCCGCCAACAATGAAATTCGAGTTCTGTTAGATGCCAATGACACACTCAATCTAGATTCAAGTTTTAGCTTTACTGAAAAGATCTATCTCGATAACCAAAACTATTACCGCTATACCTCAAGTGCTTCTGCGGCGACCATCTTAGTCAATGTTCCTAATCAAGTTACTTTTACCGCGCCCAACACCAACACACCGATTCTGAACACCATCCCCACAGCCCAACCTAGTCCCCCTCCTACTACTAACGATGTAACCACCCTCGCCGCCACCAGTTCTGACCCGAATCAACCCACCCGCTTGTTTGTCTCCAATCCCAAGGTTTCAGAAGCTAGTGGAGAAGCCCAGTTTGTCATTGAGCGCACGGGGAACCTAAACAAGTATGTGCTAGCCAGTTATATTACCCAGGACATGAGCGGCAAAGCGGGCGATCGCTATTTACCCATAGCGGGACAGTTAATATTTAACCCTGGGGAGGAGCAAAAAACCGTCACAGTTAAAATTCCTAATGACTCTGTTTATACCGCCGATCGCCAATTTGGTCTATTGGTTTCTTTGCTAAATGATGGCTTAGAGGCGGGAAATTGGGGCTCTGATTTTGCCTTAGCTGGTGATGCCAATGGTGCCCAGATCCGACGTTGGAACTACCTGGCCGGGGACTGGGATAACAGTGTCATGGGGGGCTTGATTGATTTCTCCACCACAGTTAATTCCGGCCAAACTGAGATTCATTTAAGTGTTGAAGGGCTAGCCGAATTTAACGACTTTTTTGGTTACGATTCCCTCAGTCAAACCTATCAATCCCTGATGTTTAATGATGAAACAGGGGCTCGGTTCACCAATGTAGATAGCCCAAACGGTATTGGCGGAGTAGAACTCAAACTTTTGGACGGCGATCGAGGTGATGCTGATGGCATAGTGAATGGTTTAGTGGCAACCAATGGTTATGCGGGCCGCACCATTCCAGGCTTAATTAGCAATAATAACCGAGTTTTTTTGGCTCCCACTAACGCCGATGGCCAAGTACAACTCAGGTTAATCAATAGCCCCTCACAAAACTATGAAATTGGTTGGGTTATGGTGGATAGTGCCGATGGCGCCATTGATGGTTTACTTCCTGATGATCCAGGCTATGAGGAGGCCGCTTTGGCCCGTAAACAAGTTGTTTTTAGTGATCAAGCCAATGCCTCAGCCCAGGCTTTAACCCGTAGTTTAGCCCGACAAAGTTTTACTGATATTGAAGCTTTTGCCAGGACAGAATCACAATTTTTTGGTAGCTTTAGTAACTCTAATTTAGAAGCTAATCGTTACTATATGCTCTATGGCCAACAGGGAGAAGAAATCGCTTTTTCCATTGATGCTCCACTAATGGTTGAAACAGATAGTCGAGGTTATCATCAGTTAGATTTTAATGGCATTACTACAGAAATCGCTTCCAAAACTTTGGTTGTGCCAGGAATTTTAAACCAGACTGTGACGACAAATGTTTCCATTAGTCGTGCGGGGGCTTACGAAAATCTTATTGTTCTCTACAAAGTGGATAGTCTGACCGGGGGCATTGATACCGATGGCGATCGCCAGATTAATTTAAACCCAGGGGATGGAGGCTATTTACAAGCGGCATTAACAAGGGCCCAGAATCCGGCAACGGGACTAAGCTTAAACGCCCCTGACGAGTTTTTTAGTACTACTCAAACGACGGTCAGTTTGTCGGGTAACAATATGTATGGCATGGCGATTATTCCCAACTCATCCATCGAAGAAGTGTTAAGCAAAAATCCCACTAACGACCCAAACCTTGACCCTGTGGCCCTTTTCTCTTTTGAGCAAGCCAATCCTGGGGGAGTGAGCCAAATGAGTCGTCTGGGCAGTAACCTGTTTGGTTTTGAAGATATGGTGGGCGGCGGCGATCTTGACTACAATGACGTAATTTTACAATTCAGCTTTCTAACTCCATAAATTAAGTACAAAAGTGACATATGAGGAATAGGCTGATCTATCCCCTTAAGTCTGATCTGGTCCCGCAACCGAAATTAGTCCGCTCCACTCCTGTCCCGAGGGTGTGTCAAAATGGTTAACGGCCGGATTTTAGCGCCTTGTCACTAAACTGCCAGATTTGCCCAGTCAAATCCCTATTTGAATTCAAAACTTTTACTATTTTTGTCCCTTTGCCCATGACTGCCACCCTTGCCGCTCCCAGCAAAACCCGCCGTGTTGTTTTTCCCTTTACGGCGATCGTTGGTCAAGATGAAATGAAGTTGGCCCTGTTGCTCAATGTCATTGATCCCAAGATTGGCGGCGTGATGATCATGGGCGATCGGGGAACCGGGAAATCCACTACCATTAGGGCCCTGGCGGATTTGTTGCCAGAAATTGAAGTGGTAGCCAATGATCCTTTTAACTCTTCCCCGAGCGATCCGGAGATGATGAGCGAGGAAGTACGCATCCGGGTAGATAGTCAAGAACCCTTATCTATTGTCAAAAAGAAAGTCACCATGGTGGATTTACCCCTGGGGGCAACGGAAGACCGGGTGTGCGGCACCATCGACATTGAAAAAGCGCTTTCGGAAGGGGTGAAGGCCTTTGAACCAGGTCTATTGGCCAAAGCCAACCGGGGCATTCTCTATGTGGACGAAGTTAACCTGTTGGACGATCACTTAGTGGACGTGTTGTTGGACTCCGCTGCTGGGGGTTGGAACACGGTGGAGCGGGAAGGTATTTCCATTCGCCATCCGGCCCGGTTTGTTTTAGTGGGTTCCGGTAACCCAGAAGAAGGGGAATTGCGGCCTCAATTGTTGGATCGATTTGGCATGCATGCTGAAATTCGTACTGTGCGGGAGCCGGAATTGCGGGTAAAAATTGTCGAACAACGGACGGAGTTTGACCAAAATCCCCATCCTTTCTGTGACCAATATCAAACGGAACAGGAAGCGTTACAAGCAAAAATTGTTAATGCCCAGAATTTACTGCCCCAAGTGACCATTGACTACGACTATCGGGTCAAAGTATCGGAAGTCTGTGCTGAATTGGATGTGGACGGGTTGCGGGGGGATATTGTCACTAACCGGGCCGCCAAGGCGATCGCCGCTTTTGAAGGGCGTAATGAGGTAACGGTGGATGACATTAGCCGGGTAATAGTACTGTGCTTGCGCCATCGTTTACGAAAAGATCCCCTGGAGTCCATTGATTCCGGCAGTAAGGTGGAAAAGGTATTTAAACGGGTTTTTGGCATTGTTGATGAAGCTTAAGAAACGTACGAAAAGCCCCCCTGACCTCCCAAACTTGGGGGGAAACTTAAGTGATGAGATTTGGGGGATGGAATAAAACTTTTCCAACAGGCTTTTAAATGAAAAGTACCTTTGTTTTTATTGTGTGATCTATGGCTGTAAATTCTGAACCCGATTGGCTCTGGCGGGGGACGGCGGAAATTTTTCCCCACCATTCCGATTCCCCCAACCCCTTGGAAAATTTGGGGGTTTTAATCCAAGGCGATCGCCCTTTGCGGATAAAGTTGGGCATTGATCCCACAGGTACGGATATTCATCTAGGCCATAGTATTCCTTTCCGTAAATTGCGGGCGTTTCAGGATGCAGGACACACGGCGGTGGTAATCATTGGTGATTTCACTGCCCAAATTGGCGATCCCACCGGGAAATCAGAAGTGCGGAAACAGTTAACTGCGGATCAGGTGAAACGCAATGCAGAAAGTTACCTAACTCAGTTAAAGCCAATTCTAGATTTTGATACCCCAGGAAGGTTGGAAATCCGTTACAACTCCGAATGGTTAAGCAATTTAGACTTGAATAAAATCCTGGAATTGCTAGCAACAATGACGGTGGGGCAGATGTTGGCCAAGGAAGGGTTTGCGGAGCGTTTCCAAAAGGAAAATCCGATCTTTTTGCATGAATTTCTTTACCCTTTAATGCAGGGCTATGATTCAGTGGCGGTGAATGCAGATGTGGAATTGGGGGGCACCGATCAAAAGTTTAATATTGCAGTGGGCCGGGATTTACAACGGCATTTTGGCAAAACTCCTCAATTTGGTTTGCTGTTGCCAATTTTGCTGGGGACAGATGGGCAACAAAAAATGTCTAAGTCTTTGAACAATTATGTGGGCTTACAGGAAGATGCTTTGTCCATGTATTCCAAGCTGGAAAAGACGCCCGATCGCCTGTTGGGAGAATATTTTGAGTTACTGACTAACTTAGATTTGGGTCAACTACCGGATAATCCGAGGGAGTGTCAAAAGCTCTTAGCCAGGGAAGTAACTACCCAGTTCCACGGCATTGACCGGGCGATCGCCGCCCAAAAAACAGCGGAGGATATTGTCACCCAAGGTAAAGCGGGCAATACGGACAGTGTGCCGGAATTTTGCCTGAATGAAGTTACTTTTCCAGCTAAATTGGCTTATCTCCTCAGTGCCACCGGCCTGTGTCCCAGTAGTAGTGAGGGTCGCCGCCAAATTCAGGGAGGAGCAGTGCGCTTAGATGGCGATCGCCTGGGGGATGTTAACCAGGAATACCAGAAATCGCAGGATTTGGACGGTAAGGTGCTCCAGGTAGGCAAGAAAAAATTTATTCGCTTCACTGCGAATTAGCAATTAAAACAGTAATTTATAACTACTCTCTCCGTCGGCGATCAAGGTAGAATTGGGGCGAACTGATTTGACCGGTCAATCCTGCCCATTCCTGCCTGATCCGTCCAGATTCAACCAATTACTGCCCAACCTTAGAATTGAGGTTATCGCCCCATGAACAGTTTTGTTTTAATGGCCACCGTTATTCGGGAACCGGAACTGCGCTTCACCAAAGAAAATCAAACCCCCGTCTGCGAATTTCTAGTAGAATTCCCCGGCATGAGGGATGATTCCCCCAAGGAAAGTTTGAAAGTAGTGGGTTGGGGTAACTTGGCCAACACCATCAAAGAAACCTATCACCCTGGCGATCGCCTAATTATCGAAGGACGCTTAGGTATGAATATGATAGAACGGCAGGAAGGCTTTAAGGAAAAACGAGCTGAGCTGACTGCTTCCCGCATTAGTTTGGTGGATAGCGGCAATGGCATTAATCCTGGTGAGTTGTCTTCTCCTCCAGAACCTGAAGCAATGGACCTTAGTAACACCGATGATATTCCGTTCTAACATCCACAATTCAGCTACTCCCAGTCAGATTTTTCCTTGAACTTGAAATTTCCACAATGGCGGATTCCCTTCCCAATTTAGTCGATCTCAACTTCTTACCTTTTTTAACGGAGGCTGGGGAAATTGATCCGAACTACGAAAAACGTATTGGGGTTTACGCCATTTTTGACCAGCATCAGAATCTACAATACGTAGGCTATTCCCGTAATTTAGCCATTAGCCTGCTGCAACATTTGGTGCGTCAACCGGAGCATTGCCATGGGCTCAAAGTACACATCATCGACCGCCCCGATCGCCAATTATTAGTTCAAATTCAAAACCATTGGTTGGTGGGGCAAAATCCTCCTGGCAATGGTGAAAGTCAGAAAATTTGGGCTGAATCCATTAATGTGCAGGATTATTGGACTCCAGAAGAGGCCGCCGCCGTTGCTGAAAGTGAACCAGGGGACACGCCCAAACTTTTGAAAAAAATTGCCCGTAGGCTAGAGGCAGAAGTGTTGGCAAAACTGGAAGCCAGGGGAGTGGCACAACAAATTCGCTTCAATCCCAAGCTGAAAGAACAGGGACTGTTAGACATCACCTAGGATTCACCCATAGCTGTCCATTAAAATATAAGGGGATCCAAGATGACCCTGACTGAAAAAAATGGACATTCGAGAGTTTCAAGAAAGTAATGAGAGGCGCCAGTTGCGTAGTAGTTCTATGTTACCATTGACCCTGAATTTGGCAAATATTGCCATGGTGATATCAACCATGTAGGCTGACCTAGAGACAACTTTCGTACAGCGATGAAATCTAGCAAACCAATGACGGTTATCTGAGTTTTTGCTCTCAATTCCTACTGTTTCTCTTTTGTTAATCCCATGAAACACATCGGGATGTTCATCCAGCAGTTGTTGATAGGGCCTCCAGTCATCGGTGCAGTACACTGTCACTTTCCACTCTGCCAGTCTCTCCAGCAAACGACTCAGGGTTTGACTATCACGATTTCCCAGTTCCCAGTCGATGAGTCTCCCAGTAACACGCTCATATGCCTTATCATTCTCTAATTGAAACTCTCCATTATTGATTTACAGAGCTTTCCTCTCTTCGTTTCTGGCCCAGTTTCAGGGAGCCGCCTCACTCTTCGTTTCTTCGTTGTTGTAAGTTCACGCTCAGTCGGTACTATTTTTCCCCGTCTTTAGAGGCACGTTCTTTTTCATCTCCATCCAAAGGAGAAGTTCCGGTTCCTGTCATTAATAATTGTTGTTGGGGCACCCCAATGGCAATTTCCTGGGATTCAAAAGCCACTTTCACCCGCAGTCGCAATTCTCTGGCCACGTCCCATTGTTCCCCCGGCAGGGTCTTAAGCCAAATACGAATAAGAATACCTTGGTGAGAAACCTCTTCAATACCCTTGAGTTCCGGTGCCTGGAGCATTTTAGGGTGCCACCACGGATCGTGGTACAGACCCAGCGCCACCTGTTGCAAAACGGCGATCGCCTTTTTGGGATCAGCATCAGCCGCCACCATAACGGAATAATCTACCCTGGACCAGTCTTTAGTTTGATTACACACTGTGCCAATGGCTCCGTTGGGAATGGTGACTAAATCCCCGTTGGGACAACGGATACGAGTAACAAATAGGTTTGTATCTTCCACTACCCCTTCAAACTCGCCAATCAGAACGAAATCATTAATGGCGAAGGCATCACTCATCAGATTAGAAATACCGGCAATTAAATCCTTGATCAAGTTTTGGGAACCGAAAGACACCGCAAAACCGATGATCCCTGCCCCAGCCAGTACTGTGGCCACCGGCACATCGAATAAACTAAGGGAAAAGACAAAGGCAGTGAAAATACAGACGACCAGGTTAATGCCCCTGACAGCACTACTAACAGTATTAATTCTAATTTTTCTTCGTGTATATTTGGAAGTTTGTAAAATAGCATAATCGTTTTCAATGGTATGAAAAAAAGACTCAATTAAAAAATCAGATATTTTAATTAAAATTATTGCCGATAGCCAAATTAAAGTTAAAGAAATGGGAGTGCCCGATAACTGCCGCCCTAAACGTCGAGTGTTAGGAAAAATCTGTAGAAAAAAGGCACTACCACGGATCCAAATAATAAACAGGAAAAAAATTAGTATTCTCCGGGTAAATACAACTTGTTTGAGGCGATTTTTCAGGAAGTCGTAAAAATCCTTGCCTTGGAAAAGTTCAAGAATATTTTCAAAAATTTTCTGGTTATCCAAAGAAAATGTCAGGGGAGGATTTTTTTTGCTGTCCCCCCAGCCAACATTACCGAATAGTATAGTTTTGGAGTAAGCACTTAAATAATAAAGAAAAATAGCTATCCGGTCTAAAATTTGAAAAGCGAAGGAATAGCGGGGAATGGAAGCAATATTTTTAAAAATAGACGCATCAATGTAATTATAATCAAAATTTGGGTCTTCCTCCTCCGCCTTAACTAAACAATTAATAGCCATCTTTAGTAAGTGAATTCTGTGTCCCAGCCACCGATAAATAAATAGCACTACCAACGAAACTGTGACCACAATGGTGACAATCACTAGGGCAACTTTTATTTGTCTTCTCAGGGCTTCTGGTTGTCGTTCCCGCCTCGCTCGCATCAGGGCATTGCGGACTTGATCTACGGTTTCGGACGCTAAATCTTCCGGGGTAAGGGCGTATAAATCAGCATCAGCTTTGGTAATGGTGCGAAGAATTTGTGGCCGGAGATTTTTGTCATCGCTAATTTGAATAATGATCGCCCCATTGAGAATAGAACTAGCAACATTTAAGGTTTCTGGATCAAAGCCCCGCTGGACAATTTCTTTAAACTTACTTTCAATACGTTGTTGACGATAAACAATTGGACTAAGGGAAGAATCTCCTTCTTTACTAGCATTTCCTGTGGGCACAGCAATCAAAAAAATTGGCTCTCCATCTACCCTAACGGTGGTGTAATCCAAGTTACCAATTCTACCGGATAAATCTGATTCAAAGCCTAGATTAAAAGCTTTATTTTGCAGGGGGAAATCAGACTTGACGGGCTCCACTAGGTCAATTTGGGGCGGTAGTTGACTAAGGAGAGTTTGTGCCGACTGGGCTTGGGCAACACCTAGGCTTAGCAGTAAGGTGAGCAGAGTAAGGGCGATTAATTGACTTAAATTTAATCTTTGATGGCGAAAAATATAATTTTTTCTATTTGTTGGGAGCACTCTGACAACGAATAAATTCCAAAGGGAGGTTATCACTATCGGCAATGAATAAAACTTCATAAATATGATCACCAATTTGTTGTTGCTGGGGATTTAAAAGAATTTTTAACGGCTCAATTTGTTCTGGATTGGTTTGATAGGCTTGGCTAAAACTTTGGCTGAGATTATTCAACCATTCCGGTAAACTTTCTACCTGGTCTGTTAGATCAAAGGAGATATGATAGTAGCCCACGTAATGTTCATCGTTGAAGGCATCAGGGGCGGGTTGGGGTTGGGGAATTTGAATTAATTCAATGCGTCCCCCCAGACCAGTCAACCAGCAAGCTAAGGTATAACCAGTGGTGAACCTTTCCCCCACGGTAAAACCCAATAGCTCATAAAAGGCGATCGCCCGATGGATATTAGCAGTACGAATAGAAACATGGTGCATGATGCTTTATGCTGGGGGAGTTAAGGGGGAAATTAACTTTTCAGCGGTGCTCAATTTATTACAACCTTACCAATGTCCGAACTGAAAATCCTAATTGTTGACGACGAACCCTACATTGTAATTCTGCTGGAAGAGGTGTTTGAGCTTTTAGAAGAAGATTACGGGGTGGAGTTATTGACCGCCATGGATGGGGAAAAGGCCTTGGCTTTAGCAGTGGAACATCAACCCCAATTGGTTATTTTAGATGTGATGTTGCCTAAGATTAGTGGTTTGGCAGTTTGTCAAAGTATCAAAGAAAATCCTCAGCTAGCTAATACCACGGTGATTTTGCTCACGGCCAAGGGCCAACAGTTCGATCGCCAGGCAGGGTTGGCAGCAGGGGCAGATTGCTACGTAACTAAACCCTTTGGCCCCAGGGATTTATTGGCCCAAGCGAAGGGAATTTTGGGTATTGAAGAAGAGGATTAATAGTCCATTTTAGAAAGATTCAGAGTTAGGGGTATGGTTAATCTCCCGGTCGAGCCAACGTTTTTTCCAACGGCTGGTAGGTTCCAATGCACTTTTGCTCTGTTCCGCTTGACGACGGGCCAGAATTACTTCCGCTGGATCTGTTCCTGAAGGATCGCGGTAAGGGATGGCCGCCTTAGTTTGCAGATGTTCCATTTCCCAGGGAGTAAATGCAGATAGGGGCAATGGTTGGGGGCTAGCCAGGGTACCTAGGGGCCGACGACGGGGATGGGGCGGTTGGCCATCTCCCATGGTGGCAATGGACAGTCCGGCCAGTTGTAAACCATGACGCACCGCTGCTGCACTGCAATAGGTGGCTAAACGACCTGTTGAGGCTAGGCGATCGCCTAAATGACGGAGAAATTCCACTGTCCACAGTTGGGGACATTTGGGCGGTGAGAAGGGATCGAGGAAAATAGTATCGACCTTAATATCTCGGGGCACAATGGATAGTAATGTTTGCCGGGCATCCCCGATCGCCAGATGGGCAGTTAAAAATTCCCTGGCAACCGTTTCTCTTTGACCTAGATCCTGCAAAATCTCCTGCACCAAATCCGGCCAACCCTGGAGCAAGCCATTGGCGATGGCCTGGCGGGGCACTTGCAGATCATTTTCCAAACCGTACAGAGTTACGTGGCAATGGGGATTAATTTGCCAGATGGCTGTTAGGGCCGCTGCTGTGTTGTAGCCCAAGCCATAGCAGACATCAATAATAGTTAACCTGGATTTTTTGGCCGCCAACTGGGGCAAAAGACAGGGATGAACAAACTTTTCGTCCGCCTCCGCCTTAGCACCCCGCTGGGAATGGAACGTTTCCCCAAATTGGGGCGAATAGAACGTAAAAGAACCATCCGCCGTCAACTGGGGAGTAAAAGGGGCCGCACTGGTCAAAAATTAGCCCTCCGTTCCCAGTTTATCCTGGGCCAATTCCCCTTTCAAGGTGGCAATTTCCTCCGTCAGGCGATCGAGTTCCCTTTTCGCCGTCGCAAAATCGATGATGTTATTGGAACCAGTGGCAGTGGTTTTGCTAAGGGGGTTAGGCAGGGATTGTCGCCATTGTGCGAGCAATTGATCCACATACTGACGGGCTTCCGTTTCCGTAGTAGTGCCCTTTTGGGCCCATTGGCTGGCCCGTTGGTCCCATTCCTGTTGCAAATCCTGGAAAGTACCCTGGCGTTTTTGCGGATCCTGCAATGTTTCCACCAAACTAGCGGTGGCTCCCACCGTAATCCGAAAACCTTGCTGGATAGTGTCTAACAAAGTGCTGTTGTTGGTAGTCATCGTTAAAACTTAAGGTAGTTGAAGGTCAGGATTGAGTTCTCCAATGGTCGTTGCATTCAACAAGAACACCGTGGGTGAACCACGTTTGACCCTAAGCTAAACCAAAATGTCCTGTTTCCGCCACTGGACGGGGCACCAAGCCAGTTTCCCAACAGAGTTTCTGGAAATCTTTGATCAACCCACTGCGCTCAATTTGCGAGTACCTATTCAGGTGACCTTTTTGGTTATAGACCAGCAACAGATCAAGTTCCGGTAGGGTGGCAAAATGCAACAGTAAATTAAAAATGTCGATGGACCTAATTTGATATTCCTCCTTGGCAAAATTGGGGTGTCTTTGGGCATCCTGTTTATTACTAAAGCAAAATATGGCGGCCGCAGTTTTATTGCCCCCTTGGGCGCTCAGGGTGAGTTTGACTAGATTGTCATTGTGGCGACCAGTCCAAATATAAAGCGTATCCACATTCAGCTTTTTGCCGATTTCTTCAAACAGGGGAGTCATCACCAACTGCACCGCTTTTTTCTCTTCCTCGCTCCCTTGCGCTTGTTGGGACTGTTGTAGGAATTTTTCCTTAAATTTTTTCAGGCTCATAGCTTTTTCAATTTCCAGAGGGTTTAAGACGGTCGGCGATCGCCGTGAGGAACTGATTGCTTAATTCGGGCAACTGGGCTAAATTCTTCACCAGCCGAGTTTTCTCCCCCAAGGACAAATCCATAATCATGCTAACAATTTGTTGAACTTGGTCCACTGTGGGCACCGTGTCTTTGGCTTCACTCGGTCCTTCTTGGTAAGAGTCGCCGTGGTCGGTGGCAAAGGGATCGGAGGCGGTGGAGGCCATGGCTGGTTCAACAAGGCCAGGCTCTGTGGGGGAAAAACCTTGCCTAGTTAGCAGATTTCCTTCTTCCAAGGGCGCAAAAAATGGCGGTGGTGGAGGGGGCACAAACTCAATATGACCAAGGTGATCCCTCACATCGGTAAGTTTCTGGGCAGTGAAATCCCCAGGGGGGGGAGTCATTTGGCTCAGTAACTGGTCTTCCCAGGGTAATTTCTGCTGCCGGCCGGGGGCTAGGGCTTCTAGCTGAAATTTGCGGACAATGAAGTCCGGAGGCAGTCCCCTTAAATACCAGCGATACATCTCCGCTAACTGGGACTCATCACCATTCCACTCCAAAGCCAATCTGTCCTGTACCTGCACCGGAATGCGGCGACGCAGGGTGGAGAGAGATTGCTGAGAAAATTCGTCAAACTTACCCTGTAACGCCTGAAAATCCTTGGCCGTGGCCTGACTGCCTAATTTGATTAATCGCACAATTTCCGGGGCGATCGGTCTGGGTAACCCATTGACTTTGGGGGAACGGGCCGCTGTTGCCAAGCATTTTTGCACGGTCTGGTAGGCTGGACGGTTTTGATCCAGGGGAATCCATTCCACCATCACCCGCTCAAATTGCTTCATCACTGTCATCACCTCCCGATGGAGATGACGCAGGGGAGATTGGTCAATTTCCTCTAGTCCGTTGACCTGATTAAAGACCTTTTCATTGTGGCCCTTGACTTCAATGTTGTGGATGCCCAATTGCCGCGCTTTTTGCAAACCAATTAATAAGGCTCGATAGGACGCTTCTGTGCCGGTGGCCGAGGCCAGTAACTGTTTAACGCTGGTTCTTTTCCCCGTGGGCAATAGCAAAATGGCCACTGCGGCCCCTTGACCTTTTTGTCCTAGGGCTTCCCCGGCATAGAACAAAATTGGTATCGAATTACCTGTGCCATTGGAGGGGGGAGAATTAGTCATTGGTGTGGGGTGTTTACAATAACAGGGCAACCAGTTGGAGTAATTGACCGATGTTGGAAAGAATTCTGGAGCCAGAGGTAATGGACACCGAAGCAGAAGCAATGGACTACGATGCCATGGACTTTCAAGCGGTTAATCTGGCTTTTGCCCAGAGAGCTTGCCAACTCGGCCCAAGTAAAGCCACAGTGTTAGATGCCGGCACTGGTACGGCCCGTATTCCCATTCTACTTGCCCAGTTACGTCCTGCATGGCAAATCACTGCCATCGATTTTGCTCGTTCTATGTTGGCGATCGCCAAGGAAAATGTGATCGCAGCGGGGTGTGAAACTCAAATTTGCCTGGAATTTGTCGATGCAAAACAATTGCCCTACGCCAATGGTTCCTTTGACGGAGTGATTGCCAATAGCCTCTGTCATCATTTGCCCAGGCCGCTGGATTTTTTGCGGGAGGTAAAACGGGTGCTCAAGCCCCACGGTTTCCTATTAATTAGGGATTTAATTCGCCCCGAATCCCCGGAAAAATTAGCTGATTTCGTAACGGCGATCGGCTCCGACTACAACGACCAGCAGAGGAAACTTTTTGCTGATTCCCTCCACGCTTCCCTAACTATCGCTGAAATACAAGACTATCTCCAGCATTTGGGTTGGGTCGGTGATGATGGTCCCAACCTGGAGTTACGCCTTTACCAGTCTTCCGATCGCCATTGGACATTGGAGAAGAAGTTCCAAAGTTCAACCATAGTACAGCGATAGGACTGCAACGAAGGGAATCAGGTTTCCGCTGATTTGCGTTAAAATTCTCGTAAGCTTTCCCCATCAGGGATTTTTCTCTCGATCCATATGCTACTTTTTTTGGCCCATCCGGCACCAACCTCCCACCAGTACCCTCCAAGACGGATACCCTAAGGCCCTGTTTCGCCCGTCCCGTCCTCCCACTGCTATCTAGGAGCTTGCCCATGCTACACCGGAAAATCTATCAACTTTGTACCGATGGCCACGAAGTCAGTCTTTACCTGAGGGACCAACAAAGGTGGGTAGAAAATGCCAAAATTCTGACACTGGAGGGGGATTTGGTCACTTTCCGCTATGAGACCGAAGAAGAGGATGAGGTCTGTGCCTGGGAAGAAATGGTGCGCCTGGAAAGCATTGGCTCCGTTAACCGTAAGTTGGCCTCCGTTTCCCGCCTTGGCCATGAACTGCTAATTTCTGAAGATTGTCCAGAGGCGGAACAGTTACTAGCCCGATCGCCAAAGTCCCACCAGGAAGAAGAAGAGGAAGACTGCGACTAAACTGGAACAGATTAAAATAAATTCCCCTATTTTTCCCGGCCCCACTATGACCGAAAATATTGTCCGCGAAACCAGCAAGAAAAAAGAAAGCCCCCCGGAAAATACATGGTTAGAGTTGGGCAAAACCATGGTTACCGCGGTTATCCTGGCGATCGGTATTCGGACTTTTGTGGCCGAAGCTCGCTACATTCCCTCTTCCTCCATGGAGCCGACCCTGCAGATTAACGATCGCCTGATCATTGAAAAGATCAGTTACCGATTGCGGGATCCGGAGCGGGGAGAAATTGTGGTCTTTAACCCCACTGACGCCCTAAAAGCAAAAAACTTCCACGATGCTTTTATTAAGCGCATTATCGGTTTACCGGGGGATGAAGTTAGGGTTTCCCAAGGCAACGTTTATGTCAACGGCAAAATGCTGGACGAAAATTACATTGCGGCTCCTCCCGCCTATGAATATGGCCCAGTGAAAGTGCCCGATGATCAGTATTTAGTGTTAGGGGATAACCGCAACAACAGCTATGACTCCCACTATTGGGGCTTTGTCCCCCGGGAAAAATTGCTCGGCCGTGCCTTTGTCCGTTTTTGGCCCGTACCCCGGGTAGGCCTGTTGACTGATGATGCTGAGCGAGAAGCAGTAGAAATTAGCCCCCAAGCATCGGAAAGTCCAGCCATTGCCCCCCAGACAGTGCCGGAGAGTCGTTAGATTATAAGCAATCACCACTGTGCGGAGAGAATCAAATAATTATGGTTACCCCCACCCTCGTTAAAACCATCGCCACTGCTGCTCCCCAAACCTTTGACCAATTTTTGAAGCAATGTCCCGAAGAAGGCCGCTTTGAGTGGGTAAATGGAAAAATCATCGAAATGGTTAACACCCGCGAACATAAACTGATTGCTGAGTTCATTCTTTTCGCTTTCCATGACGAAATACGTCGTCTCTCATTAAACTTTGATGTCACCACCCAGGCCACCATCAGAACTGAGATTAAGACCGGCGGTTTTCATGGACGCATTCCGGATGTGAGTGTTATCGATCGCCATGTATGGCGCTCCGATCCCGGTGACTACAGAGCTTTAACCGAGCCAATTCAGTTAGCAGTGGAGGTGGTTTCTAGTAATTGGGAAACGGACTATTTTGATAAGTTGGACGAGTATCAACGCCTTGGCATCAAAGAGTATTGGATTGTCGATTATCAGGCGATCGGTAGTCGGGACATTTTAGGGGAACCAAAGCAGCCCACCGTTTCCATCTATACCCTCAATCCAGAAGGAGTTTACGATCGCCAAGCTTTTCAAGGGCAAGAAACCTTAGTATCCCCCACGTTTGCGGAACTGGTATTGACCCCAGAGCAAATTTTTAACGCTTAGTATTGGCATCAACAAGACAAAAAGTGGGGGTTGTATCTCGTCTCAGCCAGGATGGGGCGGAGAGTTTGGTAGAGGCTTAACTATAAGTCCACCAAAAGATAGAACTTCCTCAATTATTCACCTATGGCGTGAGTCAGCAGAAGAGGAATGTAGCTGACAATACAGAGACTTTCCCTGGGATTTCTGTTAGTTTTGAGCAGGGGATAGGGTGGGCACAACTCTCTTCTTTTTTTAAACTCTAACTATCAGAAAACCATTTAGGAGCGCTCTTTACAGATGCAGGATTTTTTGAGTAACACAGTGGCGTTGTCGCGGCTACAATTTGCCGTCACTGCCATTTTCCATATGCTTTGGCCGGTATTAACCACCGGTATGGGCATTTATTTAGTAATTATTGAAGGATTATGGCTGAAAACTCGTAATTTAGACTATTATCACCATGCTCGCTTTTGGGCTCGGCTCTACGTTTTAAATTTCGGTATTGGAGTAGCTACCGGTTTGCCCATGGCCTTCCAATTCGGTCTAAACTGGGCTCCTTTTTCGGAATCCGTAGGGGACTTCTTCGGCACAGTATTGGGCTTTGAGGGCACCATGGCCTTTATGCTCGAAGCCAGTTTTTTAGGCATTATGCTATTTGGTTGGGACCGGGTTCCGCCCTTAATTCATTACCTCGCCACCATTTTGGTAGCCATTGGAGCAAATCTTTCCACCTTTTGGATTCTTTCGGCTAATTCCTGGTTACAGACCCCCGCTGGGGGCATTTTTGTCGATGGAAAATTTGTGGTGCAGGACTATTTTGCGGCGATCGCCAATCCGTTTATGGTTAATAGTTTCCTGCACATGTTCTTTGCCACTTTAGAAACCTCTATGTTTGTCATTGGGGGTATCAGTGCTTGGTGTATTCTCACCGATCGTCAACCGCAATTTTTTGCCCGCTCTTTGCAGGTAATTTTAGTTGTGGTGATGGCGGTGGCCCCTCTGCAAATTTTCATTGGTCATTTGAGTGCGGAACAAGTATCAGTGCATCAACCGGCTAAACTTGCGGCCATGGAAGCTCTCTGGGAAACGGTGCCAGCCAAAACCCCCGCGGCTTGGAGTGTGGTGGCTTTACCCAACGATAAAGCAGAAAAAAATGACTGGGAACTGAGCATTCCCGGCGCATTGAGCTACATTTTGGAACTTAAACCCCAACTGGATAAACCCATTCAAGGCCTGAAAGATTGGGCCCCGGTTGATCGCCCGAGGATGGTGGGCTTAATTTACTATTCTTTCCGCATTATGGTGGCCATTGGACTCTTTTTTGCCGCTCTCATGGCCGTGACAGTACTGCAATGGTTGCGGGGGAAATTGAAACCGGAAATTATCAGCCAACAAAAATGGCTACTGCGGGCTTGGGTCTTTGCCGCTCCGTTGGGTTATTTAGCAGTGGAAACGGGCTGGATTGTTCGTTGTGTGGGGCGACAACCCTGGATCGTTTACGGAGAGATGCGGACAGCAGAATCGGCCTCGAACCTGCCCCCCGGTGAAATTCTTTTTTCCCTAACCGGGTTGAGTGTAATGTATATCGTCTTTTTAATTGCCACTCTCTATTTCGGCAGTCGCATTATCCGCAATGGGCCGGATTTAACCTTGCCTGCTCCCCGAGGTTCCGAAGCTTCCCTTTGGGGCACTGTGACCAAGCATGAAACCAACCGCCGTCCCGCTGAAATTGCTGAAGTTAAGGAGTAACCCATGGAACCGTTAGAACCGCTACAACATTTTCTGCCCCAGGTTTGGTTTTTCATTTTGGGGTTATTTCTCTTTCTCTATGTTCTGTTGGATGGGTTTGATCTGGGGGTGGGGATTTTGTCCCTTACCGCTTCCAGCGAAGAACGGCGCAGTATTCTGATGACCAGTTTGGGTAATGTTTGGGATGCCAACGAAACCTGGTTAGTTTTAATGGGCGGCTCTTTATTTGGGGCTTTTCCCCTGGCCTACGCCACCATTTTGAATGCTCTCTATTTACCGGCGGTAATTATGGTGGTGGGTTTAATTCTCCGGGCAGTGTCCTTTGAGTTTCGGGAAAATGCTAACCGTAAATTAGTCTGGAACATTGCCTTTGGGGTCGGTAGTTTCCTCGCTGCCCTAGGTCAAGGTTTTGCCCTTGGCAGTGTGTTTGAAGGCATTACCGTCGATGCCCAGGGACATTTTGCAGGCACTATGTGGGACTGGCTCACTTGGCGATCAGTTTTAGTCGCCCTCACCCTGATCCAAGGCTATGTGTTGATCGGCTCCACCTATCTCATTTTGAAAACCGAAGGGGAATTGCAAAAAACCTATTTCAAAACGGCGGCGATCGCCACTTGGACCACTTTGGCGGGGGCGGTCTTTATTACCATTAGCACTCCAGCTTTTTCCGAAGAGGCCAGGGCCCAATTGTTTACCGCTCCGTTGGTGTACATTTTTGCCGCCATTCCCCTGGTGGGCTTACTGTTCATTGGCCTACTGTTGCGGAGTTTGTATCTGCGGGAAGAAAATACCCCGATTATCTGGACATTTTTAGTCTTTTCCCTTTCCTTTATTGGTTTGGGTTTCATTATTTTCCCCAACATCATTCCCCCCAGCGTCACTATTTATGAAGCGGCGGCGGCCCCCAGTTCCCTAGTGTTTATGCTGACTTTCATTGGTTTCCTGATCCCGATCCTGTTGTTCTACAACATCTACAATTACTTAGTTTTCCGGGGCAAAATTGTCACCGACTAGGGAGTTCGTTGCAATAAACAGCGATACACCGGACGTTGCAAATTAAAACAGGCAATTTCCCTTTCTGTGGGTACTTCGAGGGGATTTTCTGCCAACCAAGGGGTTTCATGGGTAAAGACAAAATTGTCATTTTCGGCAAAACGCTCTCTCATATCCTGGGCCACGGGTTCCACATCCGATTGGAGTAAAACTTCTCCTCCCACAGGTAACGCTTTGGCGATCGCCGTCACCAGTTCCGGTTGGGCTACCCGGCGTTTATTGTGTCGTTGCTTAAACCAAGGGTCGGGAAATTGAATGCTAACCCGTTGCAGAGTGGGGGGCAGGGCAGCGAAAAATTTTTCTGGCTCCACATTGATGTTGCCAAACAGGTAATGGACATTTTTTAACCCCAGGCGATCGCCAGTTTCGTTCGCTTCTAGCACCAAAGGTTGACGAATTTCCACCCCTAAAAAATTCCAGTCGGGGTATTGTTGGGCCATTTTGAGGGGAAAGCGGCCCCGGGCACAGCCAATGTCCAGATGTAACGGTCGCTGGACATTATCGTAAACGGTGCCCCAATCGGGACAGGACACTACCTGCCGATATTTTTCACTGAGGGGATTAACGTGTTGGCGGATGCGGACTCTAGCCAAGGAAAATTAGCCTAATTCAACATTTAATTTCACGGCCATTTTCTAACATTTTCGCAATTTACGTTTTTTTGCCCGGTTCCTGACTGTGCCACCAGTGCCAACAATCCTGGGCGATCGCCCAATCTTCTTCCGTGTGAACAATCACCACATTCACTAGGGAGTCAGGATGAGAAATCACATTATCCCTTGGCGATCGGTCGTTTAACTCTGGATCAAGTTTTAAACCTAAAAATTCAAACCCTTGGCAAACATCCGCCCGCACAGTGGTAGCATTTTCCCCCACCCCAGCAGTAAACACCAATGTATCTAATCCTTCGAGGGAAGCCAGCATTGCTCCCAAACAACGGCGAAAACGGTGAATATACATGGCGTAGGCCAATTGGGCTTGCGTGTCCCCCTCGGCTTTGGCTTGCAAAATGACCCGTAAATCTGGCGATAGTCCAGAAACTCCCAATAAACCGGATTTTTTATTTAACGTAGCGTTGATTTCCGCCGGGGTTAAACCCTGGGTTTCTTGCAGAAATAGCACGATGGCTGGATCAATGGAACCGCTGCGGGCCCCCATCATCAATCCTTCCAGGGGTGTAAAACCCATGGTGGTGTCGATGCTGACCCCATTTTTGATTGCGGTTAGGGAAGCACCGTTACCGATGTGACAGGTAATTAGTTTTAAATCCGCCAAGGGTTTACCTAAAATCTCCGCTGTTTTTTGGGCGCAATATTTATGGCTAGTGCCGTGGAATCCGTAGCGACGGATGCCCAAATTAGTCCAGGCTTGGGGAATGGCATATTCGGCGGCGGGGGCGGGAATGGTGCGGTGAAAAGCGGTGTCAAACACAGCAATCTGAGGCACTTCCCCCAACAGTGCGCTGATTGCTTCAATGCCCCCTAGGTGAGCAGGATTATGGGCTGGAGCCAGGGAAATTAAGTCTGCAATGGCCTGTTGCACTTCCGGCGTAATCAAAGTGGCTTCGGCATGATCCGTTCCTCCATGGACCACTCGATGGCCAACCAGGTCAATCTCTGCCAAACTTTTCAACACTGCATCATCCCCCGTTACCAGGGTGTCCAACATTCGGGCTATACCTTGTTGGCGATCGCCAGTTTCCAGAACGATCACTTGTTTTTGGCCAGCAGTTTCCACCGTTAACCGCCCCTGATTTGCCAACACCGTCCAATCAATGAAAGCCTCCCATAAGGGCTCCGGTATCGTCTCCGGTAGGCGATCGCCAGTCAGCTCATAAAGACAACTTTTTTGACTGCTGGAACCGGCATTGAGAATCAGGAATTTCATTGCAATTCGGTTTGGAAAAGTTGTTTCACTTTTTGCCAAGCATCGGCGGCCGCTTCGGCGTTATAGCTAGCCCTTTGGTCACAGAAAAAGCCATGGTCTGCGCCTGGGTAACGGAAAATTTTATGGTTCACCTGATACTTGGTTAAAGCCTGTTCAATCTGCTCCGTATCTGCCATGGGAATGCTGGCATCTTCCAAGCCGAAGAAGGCGTATAAAGTGCCCTGAATTTTATCGGTATAGGTAATGGGCGGTTCCGCTGTCCCTGGGGCCCAATGGGGAATACCCGCGCCGTAAAAGGAAGCCGTGGCCTTGACTGTGGGTAAACTAGCCCCTAAATAAACAATCCAACCACCAAAACAAAAACCAATTAATCCCACTTCTTCCGGTTTAACGTTGGGTAAAGTTTGGGCGTAGGCAATGGTGGCTTCCAGATCGCTCAAAATTTCTGCACTACTAGTCTGATCTTTGAGCTTTCTACCCGCTTCAATGCCTTCTGGGGTATAACCCTCTTCAAAACCTGGGGCTTGCCGTTGATAAATGGCCGGGGCGATCGCCACGTAACCTTCTTTGGCGACCCGTTCTGTCACGTCTCGTATATGGCTATTAACCCCAAAAATTTCTTGAACCACAATCACCACGGGATATTGACCTACGGCCACTGGCTCGGCCAAATAGCCTGCAATTTGCAAATCTTGGTTGGGAATGGTGACCAAGGTGGTCTTGATATCAACAGTCATACACTACCCGCAAATAATAACTCCTAGCCTATCTCAAAATTCTTACTGCAAGCCCTGTCTGAGAGCAGCAATCGCCCCTGTGGGCCGCTATCTTTACTTTTCGACCCTGTAGCAAAGCAATGGAGGAAATTTCCGTCTGCTGGATTTAGGCTCCCAGAGGGAAAACATTATCTGCCAACGCCGGGAAAAACGTTAAAATCACAAATTGTAACTGTTGTTACTTAAAGGTAACCACCGTTGTGTTTTTTGCAATCTAAGGGAATTGAAAATAATGTTTAAACCCAGCTTACTTTTGTCTTTGCTTGTTGTGGGCTGTTTGCTAACGGTTACCGGTTGCGGTGGTGGCAATCAGGGGGAGGAAGGTCAATCCACTCAACAGAACATCGAACAGCAAGAAAATAACAACGGGAATGACAATAACAATGCCAATACCAATGATGATGATAATGACAATAACGACGACGATGAGGAAGATGACAACAAAGATGGAGATGATTAAGGCGGTTTGATTCCAACTACCCCAGTGAAGATTCTTTTCATTAGCAACGGCCACGGAGAAGACCTCAACGCTGGCCTGATCATCGATGCCCTGCAACGGCGATCGCCAGAATTTGAGTTATTTGCTCTGCCCTTGGTGGGGGAAGGTAAAGCCTATCAAAATAGGGGAATTAGCATCATTGCGCCTACCCAACCTTTACCCTCGGGAGGGATCATTTACACTGGCTTTTTAACCTGGTGGCGGGACATTGTTGGGGGTTTAGTCGGTCTAACCATTAAGCAAATTAAGGCCCTACTCAAACAAAAACATCGGTTTGATCTTATTGTGGCGATCGGTGACATTGTGCCCCTGGTTTTCGCCCGTCTGACTGGGAAGCCCTACCTAAGTTTTTTGGTAGCTAATTCCAGTTACTACGAAGGCCGGTTGGCCCTACCCTTTACTGTGGCCTGGTGTTTAAAATCTCGTCATTGCCTAGGGGCGATCGCCAAAGATAATTTTACTGCCCAAGATTTAAGTCAAAGGGGCATCAACATCCGCTGGTTGGGCTATCCCATTATGGACGCTTTACAACCGACAGGACAGCAGCTACGACGAGACAGCAAAACTCTCATTGCCCTTTTGCCCGGTAGCCGGGTGCCGGAAGCGGTACATAATTTGGCTCAATTATTGCCCTTGTGTGGAGCCATTGCCCAGGAAAAAGCAGTGGATTTTTGGGCTGCCCTCGTGCCGGCAGTGACGGTGGAACATTTACAAAACCTAGCAAGGGAGCATGGTTGGCAATACCACGGCGATCGCCTAGAAAAAGATAATTGCACCATTCATTGTTCCTGGGATCAATTTGCTGACATTTTGCACCAAGCGGATTTAGTGTTGGGTATGGCGGGGACAGCGGTGGAACAGGCAGTGGGTTTAGGCAAGCCAGTGTTGCAAATCCCTGGCCATGGTCCCCAATTTACCTATGGTTTTGCTGAAGCTCAAATGCGATTATTGGGCTGTTCCGTCACCACCGTTGGCAAAAATCCCCAGGAAGCTAATTTAATCAGTCAAGCTAGTCAGAAAGCCCTAGCAATTTCGGCAGATCAGCATTATCAGCAACGCTGTCGCCACAACGGACAAGAGCGCATTGGTCCCCCCGGTGGTTCCCTGGCGATCGCCAACCACATTGCCGAAACTGCCAAAACTTTAGCCGGTAAAGGGTAGGATGCGGTCAACATAGCCGTGATTTACTGCCACTAACTGAACAAATCAAGGAAAAGTCTTTCCTTTAACAACCCGAAAATCCCCAAGAAGATTAGGATAAAAACATCTAGGCCAATTTTAATCGTCCTCCGCGTATGAGTATCTACGATCCCAACCCAGATCAGTCTCTAGCCAGAATCGACGCCCTAGAGAAGGAGTTGGCCAACCTCAAAGCCAGTCATAACACCCTGGACATCCAAAATAAAATTCTGAAAGGCTTTATCTCCCTCACCAACGTCTCGGCGGGGCGGATGTTAATTAAGGCCACGTTGCAAAAAACCATGGAAGCCTCCATTCACCAAACGGGGGCCCAATTGGGCAGTCTTTTCTTACTAGATGGGGACGGCAGGGTCACGGAGAGTATTTTAGCCAGAGGAGCCACTGACCAAAGTCAGAAAAAGAATATTGTCGGCCAAGTGCTGGACAAGGGGCTAGCGGGTTGGGTCAGGGAAAATAAAAGAACTGGTCTCATCAACGACACCACCAAGGATTACCGTTGGCTAAAACTGCCCGACGAACCTTACCAGGCCCTGTCCGCCCTGGGGGTCCCCATTGTTTGGGGGGACGAACTGTTGGGGATTTTGACTCTGATGCATTCCCAGGTGAATCATTTCACCCCGGCCTGTGCCACTGCCATGGAAAAAACGGCAGAATTAATTGCTCTAGTCTTGAACAATGCTCGCATTCAAACCAAGCATAAGCAAAATGAAACTCTGATTCAACAGGAAGACGACTTATTAAACCAAGCTATTCTCTGGTTTCCCAGTATAATTTTTATCCTAGATAACCAGGGAGTATTGCTCAAATGTGGGGGCAAATATTTAGCCCAGATTGGTCTTGACCCTAAGGAAAGCATTGGTAAATCAATTTATTATTTATTACCTGAGGCTAATGAATTAAAAAGCCTGACCAGCCATGCCCTAGCTAACAACATTATTGAGTCTGTGAGCGTGCAAATGGAACGAGTTGATCACGGCACTTGGTTCTATGATGCTTGGTTTTCTCCTATCCTAGATAACCATGGCCAGGTTGCTAATGTTGTTTGTATGCTCTTACCGGCCTAAAAAAGAAGGTAAAGGTCTAGAGTAATCTTTTTCATCACCGTCTGTATTTTAGGTATACTTTTGCTGCGCTTTTCTTACCCTTTACGTGTATGAAACAAGGTAAATTTTTACAGCTTAATGGGGAGCTGGGATAACCAGAGTTACAAAGATAAATTCTAGGAGCAAAACAGCACACATCATGAAGAGTTACCGGCGCTTGAAACGATTACTTTTCTTTACCAATATTGGCGATAAGTCTAAGCAAATTAGACAAAAGACTGGGGCAGGAAAAACAAAAATTTATCTAAGCATGGCGGTGTTTATCCTCTGTCCCCTCACCCTCTGGGGCACCACCCAGAATTTTAATTTAACTATGATGGCCCTGACTACTTTTGCCATAGCTTATCTGGGCAAAGGCCTGCGTCGGACTAAGCCTGGTGCTGGGGAAAATTGGCCTCATTAAATTGACGATCAACATCAAACATCTATACGTAAAAAGTCACTTCTACGGTTTTATCTGGCAACTGTCGAGGATCTTCTCCCTTGGCGATCGCCGTGCGGATAGATTCCACAAAAATATGGATAGTATCGGCGGGGGTATGGTTAAAATTAGTACCGTATTTGGCGATTACTTCCTGTTGAATGGCGAGAATCTTTAGGTCCTGGGCAATAATCCGTTTAGCGGTCCACCAAACTAAGGGAATGGCAAAGAAATTCCACATGCCATAGTTGAAAGCAACGTCGGTGTAAACGAGGGTAGATTGTTCTGTTATTGGCACCGATTGACTAGTAATCAATAAATGACGTTTGGAACTAAATTTATATTCCACAGAAGTTACATTCGGCATAATAAATCGGTCAGTATGGCTAATTTCATTGCCCTGGGAATTAAGAAATTTACTCCACCAGCCCAAATTATTATTTTCGTTATAATACTCAGCTTTGACCTGGCCTTGATGGCGATCCACAATCATTTTTATGGCTTGCCGTTGGGCGGTGCGAAAAATGCCTGGGTGCACCGAAGCTGTATGGGGAATGTCGATGAAATTCTCCACGCAGTTAGTGACATTATTAGCAAATCGATGGATTAGTCTGATTCTCTGCCAACCTTTTTTACCATACTGGGGTAACGCAAAAGGGGGTTGTATCGATTCCCCTAAACAGACATAAATAAAGCCTTCCTGTTCTATTGTTGGGTAAAATTTCGTCCGTAAATTTTCCCTTGGTTTAAATTGTTGATCTTCCGCTGGCACACCAATGACTTGACCTCGATGATCATAAATCCAACCGTGGTAAGGACAGTGAAGATTTCCTTGCTTGACTGAACCACAGGAAAGGCGACTGTGGCGATGGACACAACGATCTTCCAAGGCGATCGCCATACCATGCTGGTCTCGAAAAATTGCTAGCCATTGCCCTAAAATTTGCCGAGCTACAATTTGATCAGGCTTTAAATATTTACTTTCAGCCACCACATACCAAAAATCTTCAAATTTCATTACTTTGGTAGGCTCTAATGGCAATATCTCCTGTTAACTTAATTTGACAAGCCAATCTAGCCTGAACATCATCAGGGGCCAGAATAGCCAAAATTTCCCTTTCCTCGGCCTTTGGAGAGGGGATTTCCCCCACAACTTTCACTAGACATATGCCACATAATCCTGTGCGACAACCGAATAAAATTGGCGAATTGTCTGGGGTTAAATATTCCGCTAGACAAGCGTTAAATTCTAGTGATAGGGGCAAAAATTTAGTTTGAGGAAAAGAAATTACGCAATTATTCATAATTTTCAAGGTCGGCGATCACCGACATAGAACAATACCGATAATTGTCCGATGGAACCTAGGCAAACATCACGGCAATGGGGGATCAAAAAACTGAAAGGAAATGCTTTTTAGGAGTGATTAGCGTTGGGCAGATTCTGCCAAAAATTGATCGATGGTGCTTAACAATTGATTGGGTTGGAATGGTTTGGTGAGGTAACCATCAGCCCCAAGAGCTTTGGCCCGATTGCGATGGAGGGGATTTTCCCTAGAGGTGAGCATCACTACCGTTAAGCTATGCCAAACTCGGTGAGCCCGCACCAGTTGCAGCAGACTAAACCCATCCATATTGGGCATTTCAATGTCACACAGAGCTAAATCAATGCCTTGGTTTTGCCGGTTGAGTAAATCCCAAGCTTCTTTGCCGTCCCGACATTGGATGAGGCGGAAACTGCCTCCCAGCACCCGTTGTAAAGTTCGCCGCACTGTGACGGAATCGTCAATAACCAGGATTGTGGTCTGACCACCAGCGGATCCCGCCGCATCCTGGGGCAAGGTAGGTTCAGTACGCCAAAGCACAGCAAAATTGTTGGGAATTAATACGGGCACCACTTCTCCAGTACCCAAAACGGTACAGCCCGCCACATAGGAAGGAATGGGGGTAATGGCGTCCAGAGCTTTGACCACCAAGGTCCGTTCATCGACAATTTGCTCCACTGTTAACAAGGCTGGGCGATCGCCAAGGTTAACCATCAGTCCGACTTTATGGGGTAAACCGGGGGAAGGACTGAAGCCCTGGGGATAAATTTGGGGCAACACTTCATCCAGAGGGCAAGCTTCCATAATTTGGGATTGCCATTCCACCCGACCATTTTTAATCGGGTAATCGTCCAGGGGCAAAATTCGCAACACACTTTCGGAAGGAAACGCCAGTAACCGTTGCTGATAGCGCACCAGCAGTAGGGGCACAATATTCAAACTTAGGGGAATACGGATCAGAAAACGACTGCCTTGGCCCAATTTGGTTTCCACCGTCAAGGTACCCCGCAGGGATTCAATCATTTGCTTGACAATGTCCAGTCCTAATCCCCGCCCGGACAGATTGCTCACTTCCGCTGCAGTGGAAAATCCCGGCTGAAACAGAAAATCCAACATTTGAGCTTCCCCGATGGTGCCCAACTGCTCTGGGGTTAGCCAACCCAATTCCATTGCTTTGCGACTAATTTTTTCTGGGTCAATGCCCCGACCGTCGTCACTTACTGTAATTAAAACTTGGTTATTGGCCGTGCTAGCGCTGAGGGTAATGGTCCCTTCGGGAGGTTTGCCCTGGGCTTGGCGTTCTGGTACAAATTCCAAACCGTGGTCAAAGGCGTTGCGAATTAAATGGGTTAGGGGGGTGCGTAACTGGTCCAAAATGGCCACTTCGACTAGGGTGTTTTCCCCTTCAATGACAAACTGCACCGGTTTTTTATGGCGATCGCCTAGCTTTTCCAACGGCTGGGCAAAGGATTGGGCTAGACCCCGAAAGGGCACCAGGCGGGATTGGGTCAATTCACTGTCCAATTGATGGAGGGACTGACTCATCTGGATCAGGGTTTCCTGTAAATCCCGTTCCACTAAATCCACGTCTTCCTGGATTTCCTGCACCTGCACCATCAGTTCCTGGAACCTTTGCAGAATGCCATGGACAGCAGTGTAACTATCCATTTCCAGGGCATCAAAATCCACCAATCCCGCTATGCCTAAACTGCTTTGACTATCACCGTTTTGGTTACCGCCACCGTTACTTGGACTGATCTTGGTTTGGTCGCTGAAAGAAAGTTCATCGTAGAGGGATTCCACTTGCTCCCGCATGGGGATTAACTGTTGCCCCCGCCTTTTTAGGTTCCGACTAGCTTGCCGTAGCTGTTTGTCATATTCCAACAACCTTTCCTGGTTAATTAGCAATTCACTAACTGTATTACTTAATTTATTCAGGCGATCGAGGGGAATCCGTAAAGTCTGCCTGGTGCTGGGGGCAGGGGAAGCTTTGGCGGTCACAACAGCGGGAATTGGAACGCCGGGGACGGGGGGCGCAATTACTGCCGTTACTGGCTTAACCTCTGGTAATGGTTCGGGATCCGGTTCCGCAACAATTTCCGGCGCTGGGGGGGTCAACTCGCCCGCTAAAAATTGCTCCCTTAAAGATCTCAATTCGGCGATCGCCGTGGGTAAAAGGGTGAGCAAATCCACCTGGGGCCGCACCAATTCTCCCCGCAAACGGTTTCCGGCCTCCTCCAACCAATCACAACTAAGAGCTTGGCCTAACAGGGTACATTCCTCTAGCAAAAGACTAAAACTTTCCCGTAGCTCCGTGGCGGTTCCCCCCCGTTCCAGTCGCCGTTCTACCCGCTCTAAACAAGCTTCTAGTTCCACCGTCAGGGAAGTCCGCACAAATTGGGACACATCTCCTGCGATCGCCTCCTCTTGGGAAGGTTGAGGTTGACATGTTTCTAAAAACTCACCTAGGGCCAGGGCAAGTTCCGGCGGCTCATCCGTGTCCTGTAAACGACCACTGTTGGCCAACTCCACCATGGCCTGGGTTTCCTCGATGGTCATGGCAATTAAGCCCACTGCCATGGATTTATCTTCCACCCTTCCCTGTTCTAGAGCCTCAAATAAATCCTCCAACCGGTGACAGAGGGTCTGCAGAGGGGTTAAAGCCGACATTCCCGCTCCCCCCTTGAGGGAATGGGCCGCCCGTCCCATATCCTGAATCAGCTTTTGCCGTTGTTGGGAATCCCCAGCGGGGCCTAACACCCGTTCCAAGGACTGGAAACCCACTGTCAACTGTGCTAGACATTCCGGCGCGTCTTCCTCCAAAAAGGCCTGACGGGCTTCGGCGGTAATGGCGGCGAGGGTGGCGGCATCAAACATACGTTGACCAAATTCGGAGTTGGGTGTGTTGACAAGGCATGGAGAAAAATTTCCGCCTATTCCACTTTGAATTTACCGGCGGCGGTTTGCAGATCCACAGCGGTTTTGGCCAGGGATTGCAGGGACTGGGACACCAGTTGGGATTTGTCCGACGTGGCTTTGGCGACGCTGGCTACGTTTTGTACAGTTTCCGTCACCATTTGGGATGCTAACCGTTGGGATTCCGTGTTGCGGGAGATGGAATCCAGTACCGTGTCAATTTCCTCACTAATCTGGGCCAGATTTTGCAGGGTTTCCTTGGTTTTTTGTACCAATTGGGTACCGGTGACTACCTCGTTGGTGCTTTCCTCCATCAGTTGGCTCATCTGGGAGGTTTCCTCTTGAATACTGAGAATTACCTGCTCAATTTCCTGGGCGGAGAGGGTTACCATTTCCGCCAATCGTCGTACCTCGTCCGCAACGATCCGGAAACCCTGACCGTTTTCCCCCGCCCTAGCCGCTTCGATGGAGGCGTTAAAGGCCAACAAGTTGGTTTTTTCGGAAATACCGGAGATAATTCCGACGATTTTGGAAATTTCCAAGGAAGATTCCGCCAATCGCTTCGACTTTTTGGAAATTTCTGCCACCCGGCCCCGTACTTTATAAATACTTTCCACCGTTTCGTCCATGGTGTTTTGCCCATGTTGGGCCGCTTCGTTGCCCTGTTTGGCGATCGCCGCCGCCGTTTGGGCACTTATAGCTACGGACTCAATGGATTGGGCCATTTCTGCTACGGAAGCAGTGGCGAATTCCAGGGCCCGGGCTTGTTCCAGAGCATTGTCAGACAAACTGGTGATTTCTTGGCTATCTTCCTGGGCTTGGCCGCTCACCTCCGTTGCCGTATCCACCACCTGTTTAACCAGTTTTCTCAACCCCGCCAAAGTGGCATTGAACGCATCGGCGATCGCCCCTACGGCCCCAGCTTCCACGGAACTACGTACCGTCAAATCCCCCCGGGAAGATTCTTCAATGTCCGTCAACAACCGCACTACCCCGTCTTGGAGTTCTTCTTTTAGTTGCCGTTGTTTCTCGGCCTCCTGTTGCCGCTCTAGGGACGTTTCCTGTAAAGAACGGGTAGAAGCTTCCACCTGTTCCGCCATGGCGTTGAAGGTGACAGCCAATTGTCCCACCTCGTCTTTGGATTCCACTTCCGCCCGCACACCGGTTTCCCCTTCTCCTAACTTTTGGGCAGTGGTCTGCAAATTTTTCAGCGGCTTGGTCAAGGTTTTACCTAACCAATAGGCAATAATCGCCGCCACCAACAGAGCCACTGCCCCCACACCAATTTGCAGCAGAAGAGTTCTTTCTAGGAGGTCATTAAATTCAACTTCAGAGGTGCCCCGAACAAGCAAAGCGAGGGGTTGGCCTTGAATGTCTTTGATCACTTTAATGGCCACCGTTAAAGGCTCCCCTTCCACGGTAGTTCTCCCCACTAAGGGCATGTCTGGATTTTCTTGGGCCTTTTTCAGTAACTCTAAATCTGGAAAAGCAACATTCTCATAGACTTTGGTATTCTGACCGCTGCCAGTTTTTAGGTTGGAGGTAGCTAGTTGAATCTCCCCATTCGGGTCTATGTAATAAACCGCACTGTAGCCCCCATCAAAGTTGTCCACTGTGTTTTTCACAATGGCGTCTTTGCCATTAACAATGTCTCCAGCAATTAAGGTACCAATATTCTTTTTGGATTGGGGATCTTGCACCGGGGTGACAGTGTAGCGAATGAGGGCATTTTCCTGCTCTAAGTTGTCGATGCCTGGGGGTAGTTCCTTTTCCAGTTCTTCTTTGCTGACAATAGTACTAAACTTAATTTGTCCCGGATAACCCATCCGCAGAGTCACAAGGTTGCTGGGGTCAAATATTTGTCCGTTCCGTTGGGCATTGGCACTGGCAATAATCCTTTGGTCTTGGCCCACCAGGGTGGCGTATTCGATATCCCTCGATGCGGTCTCATTTTTTAAAATGTCCCGTACCTGGGCCGCCAAAGGAGCAGGAATAGGTTGCCTTTCGCTGTAGAGTCGAGCCGCTTGAATAATAGCCAGGTTATCGGATTGACCCCGAAAACCAAAACTCATCTGGTCAATTTTGATGTTGTAGTTGCCCTCGGTGACCACCAACTCCGCCAGAGTCTGGTTTTTCAGTTGGAATCTACCCGAAGAAATGGCAATCATCATCCCGGTGCCCACCACTGCAACCACAGTTATGGCACTGGAAACCAACAAAGCGGTGAATTGCTTGGTGGCAATGGGCAAGTTAGCCCAGCGTTTTTGCAATGTTAGGTTAGACCGCTCTTCGTCCAGGGCTAAATCATCGGTGGCGGCGGCGTATTTTAAGGTCCCAGTCCAAGCCATGGCCGGGGTAATGCGATTGGGATCCGCTAGTTGGGCCTCAATGCCGGCGATCGCCTGGTCACAGGTGGCATGGAAAATCCCCTCCTCATCGTTAATTTTTAAATCTTCGTAGGCTTGGAGAGCATCGGTTAAAAATCCCCCCGCTTCTAGGGCACTGGCGAAACTTATTTGGGCCACCAGATCGTCGGGCCTCTCTTGCACCGTCTCCTGGAGCATGAGAATTTCTGGCGGATAGACCTGCTTCTTCTCTTCCTCAGTCAGGGGTTGGGGAATAGCGGGGGTTTCCTCCACCGCCGGCAAATGAGGCTGAATTTCCGCTAAAGCCTTACTGATGGTTTCGCCATAAATGCCGTCACTGTCCAACTCCTGGGCTTGACGATAGTATTGGGCCGCTTCCTCCCAAAAACCCTCTTGCTGGAGAGCACCGGCCAGGACGATCTGGGCAAATAGATCATCCGGGGCAGCCATGGCTGCTGCTTGCAGCTCCAGAATCTCTTGGGAAAATTGGGGTTTAGTGGGGGTGCTAACCATGGCGATTAAAAGTAATTAAAAAACAATTGGGCAATGGGTCGGAACAGTTTCAGGATTAACGATGAAAATTAAGACTCTGTTAAGGTGAAAAAGTAAGGATTAAGTTGAGCAAAAACTTTGGGGAAGCCCGATAACTATTTCTCCAATGGGTGAAGCTGTTTAATGGAACCCCCACCCTGGAGCCAGGCAAAAATTCGATCCACATCCAAAATCAGAATGGTTTCCCCGTCTTTGTTGCCTTCTCCCAATAAAAAGGGCTCCCGCAGTGGCTTAATTTCCTCTGCACTAAAGCTAACAATGCCCTTCAATCCTTCGGCGATCGCCGCCACCTGGGCAGATTCTCCCACCAGTACCACTGCTTTAGTATTGCTCAAGGTACGGTAATTGAGGGGGTTAGCCGTGCCCGGGGACAATAGGCGGGGCAAATCCATCACCCAAAGCAAATTTCCCCGTTGATTGCTCACCCCCAATAACTCCGGTCTTACCCCAGGAATGAGACAAAGGGAACTGAGGGGAAAGGACAACACCTCCCGGGTTTTAGCTAAAGGAATAGCCACCGTCAGGGGTAGACCCAAATCAATCCAAAAATAGTCCTCTACCATAACCTCATCACCGTAGTCAGCATTGGCAAGTTCTAGGAAATATAGGGCTTAACGGTTTTCATCAACTCAATGGGGCTATAGGGCTTAATCAAATAAGCATTACCCCCCTGGCGCAGGGCCCAAAAACGGTCGTAATCCTCATTTTTGGTGGAACAGAAGACAATGGGCACATCTTCTAGGGCCAATTCTCCCCGAATTTTGCGACATAGGTCATAACCACTAATATCCGGCATAACGATGTCCAGCATAATTAGGTCAGGCACCGTATTTTTGTTTAACCATTCCAGGGCTTCATCGGCATTGTTACAAATGACAGCCTCTGTGCCCATGGACTTTAAAAGCCCCTGAACCAATAACTGGTCAGACTTGGTATCTTCCACAACTAAAACAGTTTTCACTGGTATCCCCCTGGGCAATTGCTAACGATGATAATCATAGGATAGAAGAAGCAAATCAGTAATTAAAACTAACTTAGACAAACAACTATCAGTAGTAATTAAGTAATTAAACAGCTGCGGAGATAAAGCTCTGCACTGTTTCCACTAATTCCTGGGGCTGGAACGGTTTGCAAATGTAGCCAACGGAGCCGTGCATTTTTGCTTTTACCCGGTCTAAAACTCCACTGCGGCCGGTCAACATGACAATGGGAATATGCTTGAGGGCTTCGGATTTATTGCAAATACTGCACAGTTGATAGCCGTCGATGTCGGGCATATTGATGTCCATCAAAATCAGAGCCGGTTTGGCGTGCATCAAAGTAGTTAGGGCACTAGAGGCTTGTTTGATGTTGATCACCTTAAAACCCGTGGCTTCGAGGGCAAAGCTCACCACCCGTTGAATGGAAGGACTGTCATCCACACAGGCAATGACCGGGCGGTTATCCTCCTGCTCCGGTTCGTAGGGTCCCATGGTGATGAGACCTAGGCCCACTAGGGTTTTGAGAATAATGGCCACACTAAGGCTACTGGTGTGCAGAGACTCGGCAATTTCATACACACACATTTCCTGGGCGATTAATTCCGGCAATTTTTGGTAGCGGTTCAGCAAGTCACTGGTGATGTGTTCAAGCTTACATAGCCCAGGCAAGATGGTATCCACATTCTCGGCGATCGCCCGTTGGAAAGGAGAGTTGATGACAGTACAAATTTTGAGCCAATGTTTGATTTCCTGGGCGGCAGGTTGCATTAACTGCTTGAAGTCCAGATAGAGCAGTAAACGATCTAGCCCCACCGTTTCCTCGAAAGTGCAAACCGGCTGGGACAGGGAAAGAATTTGGATCAAAGCTTCCTGGGTTAACTTGGCCAGAATGGAGCGGATTTCCTGAAAAGAAAACTGCTGGGAATCCCACAACTCACAGAGGTACTGATAATCGCTGGTGATGGGCTGCTCAAGGCGAAGGCTTTTAGTGGGAGTGTAGCGTTGGAACAGATAGTTCAGCCTTTCCGATTGTCCTTGGTCACTTCCGGCATAGTGAATGCGTCCGTTGCCCAGATAGATCCGCCATTGGATGCGGGGATTGCCCTTGCTATGAACGATCAATTTGCCAGAGCTCTCTTTGGCAATGAGGTTCTGTAAAACCTGGTACAAGTTAGGGCTTTCACTGGCGGGGGGGGGAGAAGCTTCCATAGCGTTCGGGGGAGATGGCAGGGGGTAGGCCAACCCTAGTGTGGTCTGATTCGTGGCCGGGGAAGAAGACAGGGGAGATTGCATGGGACAACAATGGCGGTTGAACAAATAAAGTCCATCTAAGGTGAGAGCGAAACCTGTCAATAATTATTAGCCCTAAAGTTAACTATTTTCTTAATCTTAAGTTAACTATAGTTGATCACTTTGCTATGGGAACAATGCAAATTAATGAGTAGAGTTTAACCCCATACTATTTCTAAAATCAAGCACTATTTCATCCCTTATCCCATTTCTTCAACGATCAGCCATGACTAATCGTTTTTGCTCTTCAATCTATGGGAAATCTATCCCTTGGGAAGTATCTATTGTTACATTTGCCATGATCAAATTCCCTTGTTTGATATAAGTTCAACTCTTTTTAGTTAAGTATCCCTAATTACTTAAGTAGGAGGAAAATCCCGAGTCGTCCCCCAAAAAGCTTTACTCTCAGACTGATTTTCGGTCTAATGTTCTTATGATTAAAATAACGTTTAAGGTCATTAGCTCTTGATTTTGGAAGTATTCCTATGGCCGGTGATGGAGATGGCAGGATTTTCCGCGGGCCCTGCTTAAGGGTAAGAAAAAACTGTTTGCTCGGTTTAATTAGTTCAAAATAACCGCCAAGCCAATAAACTAAATGGGGATTCAATGGTTATTTTGAGTACCAAAAGTCTTTAGTCTAGGCTTCATTAGCCAACAATTCCCGGAAACGAATTTCGTCTCGATGGGGGTCGGCATTACTAACCTTTAGGCTTAGGCGATCGCCGGGGGAAATGGGACGATCAAAGCGATGGGGCAATTCAAGACCTAGTTCTTCAAGAAGAATTAAACCCAAGCCATCATCCTCCCGCAACCAACGGAGCATCACCCCCTGCCACACCTCATTAATATTGCGCCGCAGAAACTCCAAGCTCCAGTAACGGTTAGTTTGCCGTTCCACCAACGTAGCTTCCTTGGAAGAGGGCATAACGCTGTATAGAATTTCTTGTACCTGCTCCCCAGAGAAAGGCAACGGTTCCCCCCGTAGGTAGGCCTTAATTTGAAAATGGGTAATCAGATCAGTGTAACGACGGATAGGGGAGGTGGCCTGGGAATAGAGGTCTAGTCCCAAACTGGCATGGCGACTGGGGGTAATGCCCACTTCACTACGGGGCATACAGCGGCGTACGGCACATTCCCGCACGGGGCCCGGCGGTAAGGATAATAATTCTTCATCGGAGGGCAACTCAGGTTGGGGTTGGCCCCGGAAGGGGACTGGGATGCCATGCTCTTGGCAAAAACGCCCCGCCACCTCCCCGGCCAAGATCATCATTTCCGCCACCAGTTGACGAGAAACAGAGGTTTCCTGGAGATAGATTTGCACTTCGTCGTCGGCGTTGACCTTAATAATTGCCTCTGGCATTTTGATGGTGATGGCCCCCTGGGATTTACGCCATTGGGCACGTTTTTTGGCCGCTTCCGCTAGTAGGGGTAATTCTGGCTCCCCTTGAATTTTCAGCACCAGCATCTCGTCCACATCCTCGTAGGTGAGACGATAGGTAGGCTTAACCCAACTGGGGGCAATGGTAAAATCTGTCACTGCTCCCCCTTCGTCCAAAGTAACCCCAAAACTGAGGGCCGCACACCGTTGGCCCTGGAGTAAACTCATGGGGCCTGTGGCCAATTCCGGCGGAAACATGGAGATCATGCCCGTGGGCAAATAAAGGCTGGTACTGCGTTTACGGGCTTCTAAATCCAGTTCATCGTTGGGACTCAACAACCGGGTGGGGTCGGCCACATGGATCCAAAGCCGATGGCCGCCGTCCGCCAAGGTTTCTACACTCAGACCGTCGTCAATTTCCGAAGTGCTTTCGTCGTCGATGGTGTAGGTCTTCAGGGTAGTCAGATCGAGGCGTTCTTGGTTGGGGTCGGGGGGAGGATTGGTTAGGTAAGCATGGGCCACATCGGATACCTTGGCGGGGAATTGGTTGGGGTAAGCACTACGACGCAAAAAGAGATTTTCATGGCGTTGCCAGATGCCTAATTCTATCAGGAGGTTTTGGGTTTCGTCGGTACGGCCAGGTTTACCAAGGGTTTGGAGAATATCCAAAGCCTGGCGATGATTTTGTTCAGGGAAAAGGATAAATTTTTCCAACGCTTCCAACCGTAGGCGATCGCTCCCTTCCCAAGTCACTTTTTCCCCGGCCAGGGCTTGATTTACCCGGTCAATGAAACCCTGTTGCTCCTGTTCTTTTTGGGCTTGCACCCGCATTTGATGTTTAATTTCTTCGATTTGACCACTGGGGCGGGGTTCGTAACGATCGCCTTTTTGTTTGAAATAGAGTTTATCTTCTGCTAGCAGGGCATGGGCAGCATAGCATTGACTAGGACTTTGCTCAGAAAATAGCAATAGGGCCAAATCCGCCGGGGTGATGCTTTCCCCCTCTTCAATCAATAGTTCCCAGGCCACCTCCAAACTAGAGGGATCGAGATACTGGTCCACTTCCCCTAAAAAACTAGGCAGATCATGGACGGCATAGGGGCCGCCGGGAATTTCATACTCCACCCGCTGGGGCTTCAGTTTATGACTTTGGCCCTGTTGGTCAATGACCACCCAATCTTTTTTGCCGTCCGGGCGATCGACCACCGCCAACCGCCGTTCTCCTTGATGTCGGAATTCAATTAGTTTGCCTTTTTCCACCGGAATGCCTTTGCCCCGTCACAATTACTCTCCCGTTATTTTGGCACAGGGGTTACTCTCCCTTGGGTTTTTGGCTGCCTAATTACTTTGATAATCAGGTTCATTGCCGGGCTTCCATTTAATGTTGCAACCAATGCTGGGCTTTTGTTCCGTCGGCACAGGACTGCCGGCCAGCACTAGATCCATGGCCTGTCTCAGGTCCACTCCGGTAACGGGCAAACCATTACTAGGGCGACTGTCATCTAACTGGCCCCGGTAGGCCAATTTTCCTTGGGCGTCAAACAAAAAGAAGTCGGGGGTGCAAGCTGCTCGGTAGGCCTTGGCGATCGCCTGGGTTTCGTCGTACAGCACCGGGAAGTAATAGTCCCAATCTTGGGCCATTTTCTTCAGCCCTGGGGGAGAGTCATCGGGGTATTTTTCTGCATCGTTAGCACTGATGGCCACCATGGCTAAACCAGAGTTTTGGTAATCCTTCCCCAACTGACTTAACTGGGCCTGGATGTGTTTGACAAAGGGACAATGACAACAGATGAACATCACCAATAGCCCTTTTTCTCCCATGGCTTCCCCTAGGGTGAGGGGCTGTTCCGCAGTCACGTCCCAAAGGGAAAAGTCCGGTGCTTGGGTACCAAGGGCAAGCATGGTGGAGGGAGTTAAAACCATAGTTAAGGGAGTTCGTTACATTTTGTTAATCAAAGACCCAAGCTATCATGGGGGTTGGAGTTTTTCCCCTCTGCTGGAATTTTTTTAGTTTAAAACGTCCATGAGTCATCGTCCCCGTTCCGATCGCCATAGTTTCTCCAGCCCTAGCCGCTTTTGGCACCGTTTGGGGATGGGTTTACTGGTGGCTGGCACCCTAGCCCTACCGGTATCCACCCTGGCCCAGGAAGGGGGAGAAGGGGCCCAACCCAAGGCCAGTCCCAGTCCCGTCCAATCCCCTAACTCCAGCAATGGAGAAGCCACACCCCGCTCCTTTTTTAACTCTGGCTCCTCCCGGTCTGCTGAACCGAAAATGAACTATGGGCAGTTGATCGATGCCATTAAAGCTAATCAAGTGGCCAAAGTGGAAGTGGACACTAACCGCCGCCAGGCGATCGTTACTCTCAAGGATGCGCCCCCTGGGTCCAAGCCTCAAACGGTCCAGTTACTGGACAATAACCCCGAGTTGCTCAACCTCCTGCGGAGCCGTTCTGAAACCATCGATTTAGACATCAACCGCACCCCGGATAATTCAGCCCTGTATGGTCTATTAACCAATTTGCTGGTGGTGGCTATTCTGATCGGTTTGGTGGTGATGGTGGTGCGACGTTCCGCCAATGCGTCGGGTCAGGCCATGAGTTTTGGCAAATCCAAGGCCCGGTTCCAAATGGAAGCAAAAACCGGTGTCGGCTTTGACGATGTGGCCGGCATTGACGAAGCGAAGGAAGAATTGCAGGAAGTGGTGACTTTCCTCAAGCAACCGGAAAAATTTACCGCCATCGGCGCAAAAATTCCCCGGGGTGTTCTACTCATCGGCCCTCCCGGTACGGGCAAAACCTTATTAGCTAAGGCGATCGCCGGGGAGGCGGGGGTGCCATTTTTCAGCATTTCCGGTTCAGAATTTGTGGAAATGTTTGTCGGGGTGGGGGCTTCCCGGGTCAGGGATTTGTTCAAAAAAGCTAAGGAAAATGCCCCCTGCCTAGTCTTTATCGATGAAATTGATGCGGTGGGTAGGCAACGGGGTGTGGGCTATGGCGGCGGCAACGATGAACGGGAACAAACCCTCAACCAATTGTTGACGGAAATGGATGGCTTTGAAGGGAACAGCGGCATCATTGTCATTGCGGCCACCAACCGCCCCGATGTCTTGGATTTGGCTCTTTTGCGGCCAGGACGGTTCGATCGCCAGGTGACGGTGGATTACCCCGATGTCCAGGGCCGGGAATTAATTTTGGCAATCCACGCCCAAAACAAAAAATTGCACGAAGAGGTGCAGTTAGCGGCGATCGCCAGGAGAACTCCCGGATTTACGGGGGCAGATTTGGCCAACGTGTTAAATGAAGCGGCCATTTTCACTGCTCGGCGGCGCAAGGAGGCCATCACCATGGCGGAAGTGAATGATGCCATTGACCGGGTGGTGGCGGGGATGGAAGGTACACCCCTAGTGGATAGTAAAAGTAAACGCTTAATTGCTTACCACGAAGTGGGTCACGCCTTGATTGGTACCCTCTGTCCTGGCCACGATCCGGTGGAAAAAGTTACCCTCATTCCCCGGGGCCAAGCCCAAGGTTTAACCTGGTTCACCCCTGATGAAGACCAAAGCCTCATGACCCGCAACCAAATGATTGCCCGCATTGCGGGATTGTTGGGGGGGAGGGTAGCCGAAGAGGTTATTTTTGGCGACGACGAGGTGACCACCGGAGCCGGTAACGACATTGAAAAAATCACCTACCTAGCCCGACAAATGGTAACCAAATTGGGCATGTCCTCCCTGGGTCTAGTGGCCTTGGAAGAGGAAGGCGATCGTAATTACAGCGGCGGAGATTGGGGCAAGCGTTCCGAATATTCCGAAGACATTGCCGCCCGCATTGACCGGGAAATCCAAGCCATTGTCACCGCTGCCCACCAACGAGCCACCGGCATTATCGAAGAAAACCGCAATTTAATGGATTTACTAGTCGATGCGCTCATCGATCAAGAAACCATTGAAGGGGAGCATTTTCGGCAACTGGTGGAAAGTTATCAACAATCTCAAAAACAGCCTGCTTTAGCGGCTAAGTAGCCCCCCATCTGTGCAATGTCTGATCTTCGTACAATCTATTTTCAACCCAGAAAACCGGAAAACTCCCCCAACGTCGGCAAATGTTGGAGTGTATTGCTATGGCTTAGTCTGCTCAGCATAGTGCCAGTGCAGGGTTGTGCCTCTGCTGACCAAGGTTTATCCCCAGCAGGGCAAAACTCCTCCGCCATTGCCACCCCGTCTTCTTCCCCTAGTTCTTTAGTTTCCCAATCCCCCATGCTTCCCCAGGCGATCGCCGACAAAATTATTGCTGACCTTGCTCAACGTACCGGCGAACCGGCCAGTGCGTTTGCAGTCCAGTCCTCAGAAAACAAAACCTGGCCCGATAGTTGCCTCGGCTTGGCCCAGGAAGGGCAAATGTGTGCCCAGGTGATGACCCCAGGCTGGCAAGTGACGGTGCAATCGGGGCAAAAAAATTGGGTTTACCGCACTAACCAAAATGGCCGCACTATTTTATTGGAATCCTAGCTCCCAGCAGGGATTTTCTTTAACTCGGTCAACACTAATGATTTAACAAACCGGGGCTTAAGTCCCAAATAGTTGCGGAGATTTTTGGCGATCTACAGCAATGCTCCCAGTATCTGTCTTGGGCAGGACTTTTCCATAGGTTGCATGGAATTTAATCAATGGTAAGTGATTATACTCACAATTATTCCAGTGATTTTTGATATTTATTCTGAACAGATAATGCTAACTTAATAATTGAGAATTATTTGCAGTTTTGGGAAAACCATGACGTTATTGGATTTATCGGTGGGTCAGGTGGCTTTTGTGGAGAAAATTTTAGTGGGAAACCACGGTCAGGGGTTAGTTAATCGCCTAGAAGCAATAGGAATAATTCCTGATAAACCAATTCAATTGCTCCGCAAGGCTGGTTTGGGGGGACCACTCCACCTCCGCATTGGTAGCACCACCGAAGTGGCCATGCGCCGTAGTGAAGCCCAATTGGTGCAGATTACCTTAGGAGAGTAGGGCGGAGATGGTGAGTCATTGCCAAAGGGGGTCAGTCCAGTCCAGTCGTCCAGATGTGAAAAAAAGGGTTGCTTTTATTGGGCAGCCCAATACAGGTAAATCCACTTTCTTCAACCGGATCACCAAAGCCAATGCGGCGATCGCCAACTGGCCGGGGTTGACAGTGGACTTATTCCGGGCGGTGGTGCCGTTACAGGGGGAACCAATTGAATTTGTTGATCTGCCGGGCATCTATGACCTCAATGGCTTTTCCGAAGATGAACGGGTGGTGCAACGTTTCCTTGCTAACTATGCCGTCAATTTAGTGGTGGTGGTGGTGAACGCTGCCCAAATTGACCGACAAATTCGTCTGCTCCTCCAGGTACAAACCCTAGGCATTCCGGCGATCGCCCTCTTAAACCTGGCCGACGAGGCTAAGCGCTACGGAGTGCAAATTGACGTGGCTGCTCTCCAGGAACGGCTTGGTCTGCCCCTCTATCCCATCAGTGCGAAATACGGCACCGGCTGTCCCCGGGCCATGGATGCCATTGGTCGGGCGGTGGCGCAACAACCGGAAGCCTACCAAATTCCCGATCTGGTTAATGTTCTTTCCGATCACCCCATGGCGATCGCCGACATGGAAACGGCCCTGGCCGGTGTGGTGCAGATGCCATCCCCCAATGCCCGTACCCTCACCAATGTCATTGACGGGGTGATGCTCCATCCCGTTTTTGGCCTACCCATCTTTTTCGCTTCTATGTTTGGGGTATTTTGGGTAATTTGGCATGTGGGTTTGCCCAGCGCCGATCCCGTAGATGCGGTAACGGGTTGGGTCCAAAGCAATATTTTAGAGCCGTTATTTTCCTCCCTACCCACCATCCTGCAAGGACTGCTGTTGGACGGTATTTGGACTGGGTTTGCCGCCCTACTTTCCTTTGTCCCCTTGGTGGCGATCTTTTTCATTGTCATGGGAATCCTAGAGGGCAGTGGCTATCTTTCCCGGGCCGCGTATCTGATGGATGCCCTCATGGGGCGACTGGGGCTAGATGGACGGAGCTTTGTGCTGCAAATGATGGGTTTTGGCTGCAATGTCCCGGCCATTATGGGCACTAGGGTCATGCGTAGCCGGGGAATGCGACTTTTATCTATGTTAGTAATTCCCTTTTCTCTCTGCTCTGCCCGCCTGCAAGTATTTGTTTTTATCCTGGCGGCTGTTATGCCCGGCACCCAAGGGGCGATCGCCCTGTTTTTACTGTACTTAATGAGCTTTGTGGCTGCATTCACCGTGGCCGCCATTCTAAGTCTTTTTCATTACTTCCAAGCCCGGGACCCCTTCGTATTAGAATTACCCCCCTATCGTTTGCCCACCTTTAAGCAGGTATTTTTGCGAGTGTGGGGAGAAATGCGGGAGTTTGTTGCCCGTTTATCGATGTTTATGGTGATTGGTAGTAGCCTCATTTGGTTTTTAACCAACTTCCCCCAAGGTAGTACGGGTTTAGAAACCTTTGCGGGACGCATTGGCAGTGTTTTCCAACCATTAATGAATCCCTTGGGCATCAATCCCTTTTTAACGATTTCTTTGATTTTTGGTTTTGTCGCCAAAGAAGTTCAAATAGCAGCCCTAACTGTTATTTATGGTCTCAACAACTCCGAAGCCGTCTCTGACCAAATCCACAGTACGGTAACCTTTGCCCAGGGTTTTAGCTACTGTTTATTTAGTTTGATCTATATTCCTTGTCTTACTACCCTTGGGGCGATTTGGGGTGAAAGTAAATCCCTTGCCTACACTGCTATTGCTGTGGCTACTCCCCTGGCAACGGCCTGGCTATTTGGCTTTATTTTCTACCAAAGCCTTTCCTGGCTTGGTTGGTGAAATTAATCATTAATTCAACCCCTGGGCACTCAAATAACCAGTTTTGTTTGGCAGTTTTCAGTCTAGTAAAGATGCAGGAAAACCTTTGATAAGTGGAAGTGTCAATTCTTCAAACTAAGCTTACTTCCGTATCATAATAGTGGTTTTTGCTTGGACAACCGGAGGGGGAGAGACCAGTACATTTCCCCCGGTTTTACGTAACGGTTTGATGACCCGGTTGAAAACCCTTGACAGCTCTTCAAGGCATAGCCACCCAATACGGAGGTTTTTTACTTGAGCTTTTGCCCACCTTGGATGGCTTGGGGAGCTTTACTCAGCCTATTCTACAGACTATTTAACCAACCAATGACGCCGTGCCCTGTGACCACTTCCATAATAAGGAGGGAGGCAAAACCAATCATGGCGAAACGACCATTCATTTTTTCGGCGTATTTAGTCCAACCCGCTTGTACGGAAGAGTCGACGTAAACCTCTGGTTCAATGGCGAAGTTGTTGAGACGATTGTCCTGATCCAAGCGGAAGCCACGGGTGGTCATAATTGGGTTACTCCTAGTAAAAGTCTATGTTAACTATTGTAACACTTTTTTAAGGAATGTAACAATGTCCCCTTCTTCCCATGGCACCGCAGTCCAACAGGCGATCGCCGATCAACTGTTGGAAATGATTCTCCAGTCCCAGGATTTACATAATGCTTATCGACTGGTGGTGGAAGGATTACAGCGGGGTTTGGGGGTAGACCGGGTGTTGTTGGTGCAAAATGCAGTGTTCCCGAACCGTCAATCCCGCCTTGTGGCCCAGGCCATCGCTCCGGCCAGGGATATTATGCTTTTGGATGAACCCTGTGCCGATTGTCGTTGGCTCCATTTGCTGGGGCAGCTTCCCCACTACGGGCTGTGGACAGTGTGGGAGCGGGAAGGGGAATTTGTCGAACTAGATCCGGTCCAGGGGGAATTTTGTCGAACTTTGGGGATTAAAAGTCTATTGCATTTGCCCTTGGTGATTAACCAGCGCCATTGGGGGATTCTCAGTCTTCAATATCTCCACCAGGCCCGGCCCTGGCCCCTGGGGGATCAACAATTTGCCCAGCGCATTGCCCATCTATTCTGTTTGGGTTTGATGAAAACGGAGCTTTGGATTCATTGTCAGAACCATAAAAATGCGTTGCAGACTGTGGTGGCCGAGGGCCAGGTCCAAAGGGAAACCTACCTTAAATCCGCCCAACGGGAACGGGCCATTGCTGATGTTATCGATAAAATTCGCTTTGCCCTTGATCTACGCTCCCTCTTTCAAACTACGGTGACGGAGGTGCGGAAATTGTTGGTAGCAGACCGGGTGATGATTATTAAAATTAGGCACAATAAAAATTTTTCCTGGGGGGAAATTCAGGCGGAAGCCCAAACGGACGACAGGCTATGCCTCTTGCCTCCAAAGGAAAAAGTGCCTTTGTCATCGCGATGGATTGATCATTTTGCCAAGGGATTGATTTTGGCCATGGATGACACCGACGATCAAAGGGCGGATTTCGATCAATCAATGTTGGCACTAGCCAAGGCTAATTTAGTGGTGCCCCTCTTTTCTGGCGATCGCCTCTGGGGGGTATTGTCGGTGCATCAGTGTGATGGGCCCCGGGTGTGGGAAAGTTCGGACATCGAGTTTGCCCTCAAAATTGCCCTCAACCTAGGGGTGGCGTTACAACAGGCAGAATTATTGACCGAGTCCCAACGGCGATCGACCGCTCTCCAAAGTGCCCTGGGGGAAGTGGAAGCCCAAAAGGATTATCTCGCCCGCATTGCGGAGGAAGAACGCGCTCTCACGAGGGTGATTGAAGGCATTCGCCAAACGTTGGAGTTACAGAATATTTTTCGGGCCACCAGTGATGAGGTGCGTCATTTACTCAGTTGTGACCGGGTGTTGGTCTATCGCTTTAATCCGGACTGGAGCGGGGAATTTATCCATGAGTCGGTGGCCCAAATGTGGGAACCACTGAAAGATTTGCAAAATAATTTCCCCCTCTGGCAAGACACCTATCTCCAGGAAAATGAGGGGGGTCGTTACCGCAACCATGAGAGTTTGGCGGTGGGGGACGTGGAAACAGCCGGTTTTACCGATTGCCATTTGGACAATTTGCGCCGGTTTGAAATTCGTGCCTTTTTAACTGTGCCAGTGTTTGTGGGGGAACAACTCTGGGGCCTGTTAGGGGCCTATCAAAATGGGGCTCCCCGCCATTGGCAAGCGAGGGAAATCCATTTGCTCCATCAAATTGCCAATCAGTTGGGCGTAGCAGTGTACCAAGCCCAGTTGTTAGCCCGCTTCCAGGAGCAGTCCAAAACCATGGAAAGTACCCTGGCTGATCTGACGGCGATCGTTGATAACCTGGCCGACGGTCTATTGGTGATTGATCTATTTGGTCGCATTACCCGCTACAACCCGGCCTTGTTGGCCATGTTTGATCTGGAGGGCCTAGAACTATTGGGCGCGGGGGTGGATGCCTATTTCCCTGAAACTTTGAATCAGTTGTTAGCTAAACCGGAAAGGGAAGAGCAAAAACTGGTCACCGCCGATGTGGAATTAAGTCAGGGCCGCCAAGGACAAGCTTTGATCACTAGCATTACTTCCCATGAAAATGGCTGCGAATATCCCCAATGCCTAGGGGCGGTGATTATGATCCGGGATGTGACCCACGAGCGGGAAGTGGAACGGATGAAAACGGATTTCTTGGCCACGGTGTCCCATGAATTACGTACTCCCCTCACTTCTATTTTGGGTTTTGCCACGGTAATTCAGGATAAATTAAACCGAGTGATTATCCCGGAGTTGGATCTGGCCCAGCCCCACCTTGGCAAGGCCACGGAACGGGTGATGCGCAATTTGGCCATCATTGAGTCGGAGGCCCAGCGCCTAACGGTTTTGATCAACGATGTGCTAGATATTGCCAAAATGGAAGCAAGACAGGAATCCTGGCAGGAACAACCCTGTGCCATTGGCCCCATTATTGAACGGGCGATCGCCACTATTACTCCCCAGGCCCAGAAGAAAAATATTAGTTTGCAGGGGGAATTAGAGCCAGATTTGCCTGATTTTATCGGAGACGAAAACCGGATTTTGCAGGTGGTGCTTAATTTGCTCTCCAATGCGGTCAAATTCACCCCTAAGGGTTTAATCACTGCCCGTAGCCACTTTCATGAAAATCATCTGTGGGTGGAAATTATTGACCATGGCCCCGGTATCCATCCAGCGGACCAGGAGAAAATTTTCGAGCCGTTCCAACAGGGAGGGGGAGATGTGCTCACTGATAAACCCCAGGGTACGGGGTTAGGATTGCCCATTTGCAAAAAAATTGTTGAACACCACGGCGGTACCATTGGCGTTAATAGCAGTCTGGGTCGGGGTAGTACTTTCTATTTTTCCTTGCCTGTCCCAGTTCCTGCGGTGGAAACTTCCCCTGCCGTCTGAAGTGGTAATCAGGTTATTTTTCCTTTGGTGCCCCTGGCCAACAACGGCGATCGCCTACGTTTAAGGTATGGTTGATCATGGTAGTCTAGCGAAGCCCGGCCTTCTTCCAGCCCGCATTACCTATGCAAGATTTTGGCGCAGTGTTCCACAACCAAGTGCTTTTGATTTCCCTGGCGGCCTGCTTCCTGGCCCAGGGCATCAAGGCGATCGTGGAAATTTTCCGCAACGGTAAAATCAATCTCCGTTCCCTCGTTTCCACCGGAGGAATGCCTAGTGCCCATTCTGCCTTAGTGGGGGCCTTGGCCACCGGGGTCGGTTTGCAAAAAGGCTGGGGCAGTAATGAATTTGCCATTGCTTGTTTATTTGCCGTCATTGTTATGTACGATGCGGCAGGAGTGAGACAGGCTGCCGGTAAACAGGCCCGTATCCTCAATCAGTTAATTGATGAACTTTTCCAGGAAGATCAAAGCTTGACGGAAGAACGGCTCAAAGAACTTCTGGGCCACACCCCGGTGCAGGTTTTTGCCGGTTTAGCATTAGGCATTGCCATCGCTTTTTTTGCCGTGCCAGCCCAGTGAAGGGGAAATTAGGAGTATAAATTAATGGAAATTGTCCTTTTCCTAGCCACTATTTTAATTATTGGTTTAGTACTAAGATGGTTTTTCAACGTGACAGCGGCAACCTTAAAAAATGGGGCTATTATTGCCATTATTTTGGTGGTGCTTTACGTCGGCTTTAAAATCACCCCTGCTGAAGTGTGGGAGCAGGTGCAACAAATTTTCCAGGGCAAACGTTAAAACTTAAATTGTTTGATCTAAAATGCTGTTGATAAAATTTTGCTTCACCGTCTTTATTTGAAAAGGTTGACAGTATTTTAAAAACCATTCTGGGCATCTGTTTAAAAAGCTTTATTTTGCTTCCTAAATCGACCTACTAAAGCTCTGGCAATACTGGGGGACGTTGCCTCTGTTTCCCCCCAAATTTGGGGGGTCAGGGGGGCTTTTAAGACAATTTCTAAGGTTTTCCACTGGTTGATGAATCACATTTTTTCTCCTTTAGTCAAAACTCCGTTAAGAAAAATATCTGCTAAACCTTCCGCCATTTCTTGCAAAGCCTGGGGTGAAGCGTGGGGGTCAATTACCGTTTGTTCGGAAAAACCAGCCACCGCAAACATACCCAAAAAAACCTGGGCGACAATTTTAGGATTCATCCGTCGGTAAATGCCCCGGTCCATGGCGGTTTGGAAAAAGGCTTCCGCCACATCGGTCATTTTGTCGATAATTTCCGACTGGATTTTCTCCCTTAGCTCCGGGTGATATTGGGCTTCCACAAAGCACACTTGCAATAGATATTTGTTTTCCCGCAAATGGAACATCCGCCGTTTCATCACCTGGGCGATCGCCTTATAACTACCCATTTCGCTTAATTCGGTTAACAAATCGGTGAGAATTTCCACCCAGCCGGCGGTAGCTACTTCCACCAGAATGGCTTTCTTATTGGTGAAATAACGAAATAGCGTTCCTTCGGCCACATTGGCTGCCTGGGCCAAATCCTTGGTAGTGGTACCTTCGTAACCCTTAGTGCCAAATAATTTCAAAGCTCCCTTCAAAATGCGATCATGGGTGGAAGCTTCGGCCGGATTGGTAAAGGTCGATGGGGCGATGGAATACTTGTTGCTCTGCACGGACTTTACCTCTAAATTCACCCAACTATTACTGTTATTGTGCGGGAAAAATTCCGATCGCCCCACTGGTCAACAGAAATCTTCATAATTCCTAGCTTTTTCCATGAAACGTCCCACCCTCTACTGTGCAATTACCGGCCATGGTTTTGGCCATGCGGTGCGGACTGCCTGCATTGCCCGCCGGGTCCAGGAACTTTGCCCTGATGTGTTGATAATTATGGCCACCCGTAGTCCCCGTTGGTTGCTGGAGTGTTATTTGGAAAAACCTTTTATTCACCGCCCAGTGGCTTTTGATGTTGGCGTGGTACAGGCAGATAGTTTACAGATGGATGAAAAGGCGACTCTGCAAGCTTTACAGGATATTTACAAGCGGGAAAACTCCCTGGTGGCCACGGAGTCCAACTATTTACGTAACAATCGGGTGGATCTAGTGCTGGCGGACATTCCAGCCCTAGCAGTGGCGATCGCCCATCGCGCAAATATTCCCTGTTGGATGAGTAGTAATTTCGGTTGGAATTTTATCTATCGAGATTTTGGTGATCAATTTGGGGCAGTGATTGAGAAAATTGAACGAGATTATCGCCAATGTGATTTGTTATTCCGGTTGCCCTTATCGGAACGGATGGAAATTTTCCCCTATCAAATTCAAGCTGGCTTACTGGGGGGCGATCCTCAATATGGGGAGCAGAGTTTAAGAAATACCTTTGTCATTAAAACTGCTAAGGAAAAAACTATTTTGCTCACCTTTGGGGGTTTAGGTTTAGAGGCAATTCCCTATCAAGTATTAACTCAATTTCCCGACCATCAATTTATTACCTTTGACATCCAAGCTCCTAAGTTAGATAACTTGACCATTATCAAAGATAAAAGCTATCGCCCGGTGGATTTAATGCCCCTCTGCGGCCGTGTATTTTCCAAGCCTGGTTTTGGTACCTTTGCTGAAGCTTTGAAGTGGGAAGTGCCCATTATTTCCCTCACCAGGGATGGTTTTGCTGAAGCGCAAGTTTTACTAGCCGGTTTACAGAACTACGGAGAGCACCAAATTGTCCCCCACCAGCAATTTTTCGCTGGTCAATGGGATTTTTTGCTAGAAAACCCCCAAAAACCTAGGTTGGATCAGAAGTTAGACAAACATGGCGATCGCCAGATAGCAGAAAAAATTGTTGCTCAAATTAGTTGATTTTATTCCCTCAACTCAGAAAAGGTCAGGGGATTTTGGTAAACCATAAACCTGGGGTTAACCTCTGGGAAGCCGTTCATGGCTGTTCATGCCGTATATCTTTATGATCTAAATGCGATCCGACACCTCCGTTGACTTAATAAAAATTAATCTAAATAAATTTGACTTAGTAGCTCTTTTCAGGCATTCTTTCAGCATTAGCAGGCTGAGTATGGATTTTAATGCTGTTTATTCTTACAAGTTAAGTAATAAATGTGCATTAAGGGTTCCTATTGCGGTTTAATTACTGGTTATGTGTCCCGCTCGAAAATTATTCAAACAAGATGGGGAAAAGGCTTGTTGGCTTCTATATATGCTCTAGGAGATTCTTGATTCATGAGGCAACTGGTCGAACTGTCAAATGAAGAGGCAAAACAGCACTTTTTAAAAGGGAGTAGCTACTTTAATGGGGATATGCCAAGCTACATCAGCTTTGATCCAATTCTGAATGGTGTTGATGCTATCTTGGGGGGGCGCAACTATCCTGAGCTCAAAAATACTAATCCGTGTGATTTTCAAAACGTAAACTATAACTTCATCGCAAATAAAGATGGCAGGTTTGCTTGGAGACCTTTAGAGTTAATGCACCCAGCTATCTATGTTTCATTAATAAACGTGGTTTGTGAATCTTCCAATTGGGAGCACATTACTCAGCGTTTTTCTGAATTTGAAGGAGGAGCCGTTGATTGTTGTAGTGCTCCAGTAATGTCAATTGATAATCAAACAGATGTAGCAACACAGATTAAGAGTTGGTGGCAAAGAGTTGAGCAGCAATCTCTTTGCTACTCTCTAGAATTTAGTCATGTTCTCCATACCGATGTAACTGATTGCTATGGTTCTCTCTACACACACAGCATTTCTTGGGCTCTTCATGGTATAGAAGAATCTAAACAGAACAGAAGAAGAAATAGTTTACTTGGGAACAAGATTGATTCACACATACAAGCAGGTCGATATGGACAGACCAATGGTATTTCCCAAGGCTCAGTTTTGATGGACTTTATAGCAGAGATTGTGCTTGGTTTTGTTGACCAACAAATTTCTAGAAGTCTTGGTGATCCCGATGATTTCCGAATCCTGAGATATCGTGATGATTACAGAGTATTTGCCAATAGTGATGAGCGAGTTGAAGAAATATTGAAACTCATCAGTGATGAATTGCGATCTGTTGGCATGAAGTTAGGTGTCTCAAAAACTTTCATGAGCAAGAATGTTATTGAGGGATCGATCAAACCAGATAAACTGGCTGGGATTGAACTAAATGATCTTGGAAGTGCAAACGCAAAAACAATTCAGAAGCAACTTCTAAGACTACATTCATTTGGTCAACGCTTTCCAAATAGTGGCGCACTACGTCGTTTGGTGAGTGATTTTAATATAAAATTATCGGAGCAAATAGAGAAACCAGATGATTTAGAAGTACAAGTTGCGATTGCTACTGATATTGCTGTTGTTTCGCCCAATACTTTTCCAGTTATTGCGGCAATCTTAAGTCGTCTAATTTCGCTTGCTTCTGACGAGGAAAAAAAACGTTTGTGGGAAAAGGTGCTGACGAAAATGAAGCGTGTGCCTTATAACGGCTACCTTGAAATATGGTTGCAGCGGATCACACAACCCAAGTCAGTAGGCATAAACTTTTCTAGTGATGAAAGGATTTGCCAAATCGTGAACCGCCAGTCTCCAGACTTATGGGAAAATTGCTGGATTGCCAGTAGTGAACTAAAAACAGCATTGGATGTCTCAAAAATTTATGTTGGTTCAGTAGATGAAGCTGAAGAAGTTGTCAGCCCGGAAGAAGTCACATTGTTTCAGCAAAACGCATGGGCATACTGATTCATCTTTATTTATTTAATACAGGTGATCATATTATGAAAATCTTAGTCGTTGACACGGAAACAACAGGACTTGATCCCGAAAGTGACAAGCCAATAGAAGTTGCAGCAATTCTTTGGTCAACAAGTCACAAAAGTATACTTATTCAGGTGAGTACTTTGATTGGTTATAAACAGGAAGTTCCTAATCCTGTAGAACCAATAAACAAAATTCCATCCGAACTGCTAGGAAAAAGCTTTCCATACCAACCTGCCTTAAAGCTTATCAATCAGATGTCTCACTCCGTGGAATATATCTGTGCCCATAATGCTGATTTTGACAAAGAATTTTGCAAAAAAATTGTTGGATTAAATGTTCCTTTATCTAACTGGATTGATACTCAAGATATACGTTATCCAAACTCAAAGTACTGCCAAGGAACTAGTCTAAATAATTTGGCTATCGCACACGGAATTCCCATTGTGGATGCTCATAGAGCTTTAGATGATTGTAAAACCTTAACTAAGCTCTTATCACTGGTGCCAAATCTCGAAGAAGAACTAAAAAGAGCCTCACGACCAAAAGTTTTAGTCAAAAGCTTTGAAGAAAAGCCGGGAACCTTGAGTAAGATGAATGGATTTAAGTGGCATTCCATAATTCCATATTCATGGGCCAAATATATGCCGAAAGAAGATATCGCGTCTTTGCCTTTTAGTGCAGTACAAGTCTCTTTAGAAGAGAGCATTAATGCTCAGGAAAGGAAAAGTTAAAATGTCTGGCTATAGTAAACACATAACAACCCTGGTGCAGCGAATTTCCTAAAGCCGCTCGATGTGCAGGAAAGACTCCGACAACCGCTGATTTGAGCCGTTAGGCCGCATACAAAATTTACGACCTACCCACCAGAACTTCTTCTTCACCAGCTTCTTACTGTAAGCGCCTCTATGCTTTTGGTCGTGCTTGGTGCTTTTGCAATTGTCCATGGCGATCGCCAGTAAAGTCAGGGTCGCCAGATAGCAGAAAAAATTGTTACTCGAATCGGCTAATGATATCAGTTAGCAAAAACTGGTAGCCGTTGCTGTAAATCCCAATTGAGCCAGGAAAAATAAGCGGGATAAACTGGAAACCTTGGTTGCAGTAAATAGCCATTTTCTTCTAGCAATTGACTCAGTTGATTCACCGATTGGTGATGATAATCAGGGTTAACTTCATCAATGGGGACAATGCCACCTAAATCCCTAACTCCAGCCGCTAAACAAGATAGTAAATCACTGAAATTTGGTACTAAATTGGGCGGTATTTGTAAAGTAATGTCTTGGGGTAATATTGCCCTTGCTAAGGTAATAACTTGCACCAATTTTTGTGGGCTGTAGGCGGAAATATTATCTGTTTGTTTTTGCCCAGGGCTATGGGGTTGTAAAATCACCTCTTGAATGTGGCCGTATTCTTGTTGGATATTGGCGATCGCCATTAAACTCTCTTCAACTTCCTGGTCAGTTTCTCCAACGCCCAGTAATAAACCAGTGGTGAAAGGAATACCCAATTCCCCTGCTAATCGTAGTTGCTCTAACCTGAGTTGGGGTTCTTTACTGGGGGCCTGGCGATGCACAGTGGTCAACAGTCGGGGCGATACCTGTTCCAGCATCAACCCCAGGGAAAAATTCACTTCCTTTAAACGAGCCATTTCTGATCGACTTAAAGGCCCCGCATTGGTATGGGGATAAAATCCCAAATCTAGGGCGATTTTTCCCAAGTTACAAATAAGTTCAAACCAAGCTTTTCTACGAGGGGATTGGGGATGCACTTCCCCCGCCAGAATTAAAATTTCCCTTACCCCCTGCCCTGCCAAACTTTCCAGCCTCTGTTTAGCAACGCTTTCAGTCAACCATTGGTCTTTTCCTGGCTCCTGCCGAAAATTGCAGTAACTACAACGGTTAAAACACTCGTAGGTGGGAACCAGGGTATAAGCGGGACTGTAAGTGATAGACAACACACTTCAACTCAAAAAAGACTTTAACCGAGCCAAGGCCATGGGAGGAATGGCATGGCCCATGGGAAATTCTTCATATTCCAACGATGCCCCAATCCCCTCTAGTTCAGCTTTAGCCTGTTGAGCCATTCGCAGTGGGACTACCGGATCTTCGGTGCCATGGATTAACAAGATAGGGGCGATCGCCTGGGGTTGGGATTCCGGCTGAAAATGGAGGTAACCGCTGAGGGAAAAAATCTTTGCCAGGGGCAACGTTAAGCCCACATCCAGAGCCATGGCTCCCCCCTGGGAAAATCCTCCCAACACAGTTCTGGCCAGGGGAATGCCCGTTTCCTCTGCTAAACCCAACAGGTAATCCCGTAAACCCTGTCTTGCCTGGGCCAAACCTTCAAAATTTTGACTTTCGAGGTCATACCAAGCCCGGCCCTGGGGAATTTGGGGATGGGCAAAGGGGGCATTGACGAATCGCCACTGATAATGGGGCAAATCCAACATGGGAGCCAGATCAGACAAATCCCGAGCATCAGCCCCCCAACCATGGAGCATCACCAGTAAATAACTAGAATCCGTTGATGTAACTGCTGGGTCGGGGTAGGCGATCGCCGAAAAATGTAAAGCCATGGCAGGGCAATGCTAACGATTTAACTGGGTGAGGCTGGCGGACTGATAATAATGGGACAAAATTTGTTGGTAGGGGGTGCCTTTTTGGGCCAGACCGTAGGCTCCCCACTGACTTAGGCCAATGCCATGGCCAGAACCACGGCCTGTAATGGTGAAATTATCGCCATTTCTCGACACAGTGAACAGAGTGCTCCGGAGTTTTAATGCCTGACGAATGGCATTGCCGGTTAAAGTTTTGCGCCCCCCGGTGCCATTGACTTGAATGGAAGCAATGCGACCCCTGGGAGTAACTTTGAGAGGGGTTAAACCGGTAACAGTGCCAATGCCACCAATGTGTCGGCTCAAATCACGGTTACTGAAGGTTTGGTTCCAGCTAAACACCGGCGAACTTTGGTCATAATCCACCACTCCCCGTAGATAGGGCAGGGGCGACATCCATACGTCTTCAACATTTTCCGTATGGCCCCCAGAGGCGGCATGGAACGCAGCCAAAATCACCTTACCGTTGTAGGTCATTACCTGGCCCGCCGTGGCTTCTACTGCTTCCACCGTGCTGACATATTCGTTATTCATCCCCTTATAAACCTGGGTGGCGGTGGTGGTGTCCAGGTCGTAGTAACGGTTACTGTCCTTGCTGGTTTGGTAAATGGCGTAGGTGCGGGCGGCCACAGCCTGGGCTTTTAATGCTTCCAAAGGCCAGGAAGGAATGGCTTCGGAACCAACCACACTGTATAAGTACTCTTCGATGTCCACCAGATTAACGGCGCTGACCCCATTGCCCTGACGGATCAAACGCACTTTGCCCCGATACCATCGATCGCCGATCCAAATGCGGCCATCTCCGCTGGGTTCAATGGTGATTTGGGAAGCTTGCATACCAGCCAGGTTAATGTTGCGACCGGAGGCAGTGGCATTGGCGGGGACGAGGGAATCTAAGCGGCCAATGGTGGCTCCCCCGGCATTTTTCACCAAGGCTGGGGTGGAACTGCCCACTCTGACATTACTAACACCCTTACTGATGGCAACCCGTAATTCCATCGCCTGGGCGGATAAAGTCCAAGCCAGGGAAATAATTAAACCGAAAAAACTAGATTTACCAATTAGTTGTAACCAGGGGAGGAGAACCCGTAAGTTTGTCGGCAGGGAACCCCCTGTTTTGGTCGTAAATTCCATGACAAATTTCCTCACAGCACAATCTACCGGTCAATCCTAACCAAGGTAGCTGTTGCCGGGGATTTTGCCAAGCCAGTTACAGCGCCGACCAAAGGGGGAAAGATCGTTAAAATAACGGTGGTTATCCACTGGGCAAGTTTTTTGTAGAGGAAATAAACTTCGATGGAATGGCGTGAAATTTCTGGCAGTTGGGTTCTAGTGCCGCCCCAACCGATCGCCGTGGTGCATTTTCTCGGGGGAGCTTTTGTCGGTACGGCCCCCAATGTAGCCTATCGTTGGCTGTTAACGGAACTAGGTAAAGCCGGTTATGTGGTGGTGGCCACTCCTTTTCTTAACACCTTTGACCACCAGGCGATCGCCCGTAGTGTGCTGAATCGCTTTGAAATTATTCTAGAAAGATTGCAAAAACAAGGGGAAATTACCACTGGTTTACTGCCGGTATACGGCTTAGGCCATAGCTTGGGTTGTAAGCTACATCTACTCATTGGCAGTTTGTACGAGGTGGAGCGGGCCGGCAATATCCTCGTTGCGTTTAATAACTATCCCGTTAAACAGGCTATTCCCTTTGGGGAACAATTAGCCCAACTGCAACTGGATAAATTCCTCACAGGGGTGCAAAAGCAACTCAGACAGTTTAATTTACAGCTAGATTTAAATTTTGAATTTACTCCTTCGCCGGAGGAAACCAACCTTTTGATTACCGAAAATTATCGAGTGCGGCGTAATTTATTAATTAAATTTTCCAACGATGACATTGACCAAACCCTAGGTTTAAGACCAATTTTAAATCAAAAAACCGCTGATCTAGTGGCCTACTGTCCCCTACCTGGCAATCATTTGACTCCTTTGGGGCAAGACATTCAATGGGAAACAGGCCAAGAGTTTTCCCCCTTAGACGCAGTGGGGCAATGGTTGAAAAATTCCCTTTCCCAGGATTTGAGGCGACTGCAAAAGGAAATTCTCCGTTGGCTAGAACCGACTCGTTTTTATAGCGGTTTTGATAACCTATAAAGGCGAAAGAGGGTGGGTAAAAAAGCGATACTCCTCCACCGGACGGTTTTGCAAAATATGCTCTTGGAGAATTTTTTCCATTACTGTGGGGGTGACGTTACGGTACCAAATGCCCTCTGGATATACCAGTAAAATCGGCCCCTGTTGGCAAACCCGCAAACAATTAGCCTTAGTGCGGAAAATGTTCCCATCACGACTGGCCAGGGTGCAATCCAGCGCCAACTCCGGCAAACGTTTTTTCAGATAATCCCAGGTGGCGAGGCTATCTTCTTTGCTACAGCATTTCGGTTTAGTTTGGTCACAACAGAGAAACAGATGCCGTTGAATGCGCCCAAGGCCTAAACGTTGGCAACTATCAACAATGGTTTCTGGGGGAGTAATGGGGACAGGGTTTTCCATGGAAATGTGCGCGAAAACTGAATAATCGCCGTATAGTTGGAGAGAATAAAGCCCCGTGGCCTTGACCCACCAAAATTATTATGTTTAAAGATTGGAACTTTGATGACTGGATGAACCATTTAATGATGCTATTGACCCTGTTGGGTTTGGCCATTATTTGGTTTGTGGTCTGAGATTTTTTTGCTCCATTGCCCTGTGCTTCCTCAAGGTCTATCGAAGTAACCGCTGGGAGTCAATTTAGAGGGCAGATCTAGAATTCCTTTAGAGCCTGTTTTAAAAGCCCCCCTGACCCCCAAATTTGCAGGAAAACTTGGTGAAAGGCTCCCAGTATTGCGGTCGCTTTAGTGAGGGCATTTAGGGGGCGAAATAAAACTTACCAAACACGTTCTTAGTCCCCCAAAAGTTCTAAAAATTGGGCTTCTGATAATTGGGCAATGCCAAGCTTCTGAGCTTTCTTCAGTTTCGCCCCTGGAGCTTTACCCACCACAATGTAATCGGTTTTACTACTGGGAGCGCCAGTGCATTCAGCCCCCACATTTTGCAGTCGAGTTTTAGCTTCCTCCCGATTCATGGCGTTGAGGGTACCGAGAATGACAACTTTTTTCTCAGCTAGGGGATGAACCCCTTCTTGATTACTGGGCGCAGTGACTACTGGATCGGTGACGGTTTCTGTTTCCACCGTGGGGGCAACTGGAGCAACCGTTTTAGTTTCCTTGGTCGGCTCAGTTTTTTCCACCGCTTTAACTTGCTTTTCCTCTTGGCCCAAAACCTCGTCAACAGCTTTAGCAGTGGATTTTTTCGCTGGAGACGCAGAAGCTTTGGTTACTTGGGCCGCTGGTGGGACTGGAGTCGGTTCCGGTTCTGGTTCAACCTTTTCCGCTTGAACTGATTTGGGCGATTCTTGTTTAACTTCAACAGTTACCGGAGCAGGAGGAGGGGATGCCACCGGTGCTTCCTGGGCTGGTGCGGTTTCAATTTCAACTGCTTTAATTTTGTCTGGCACCTCAGAAGGAGGCTCGGCTTTAGCCTTAGCTAAGTTTTCCTGTAGGGCAGCCAATTCTTGCTGCAGTTGGGTTACTTGCCCCTGGGCAGATTGCAGGGCAGCGGCCTGTTCTTTTTTCTCAGTTTTAAGGCGATCGCCTTCGGCCTGGGTAGTTTCCAGTTTGACTTTTAATTCGGCATTGGCCAGGGCTAGTTCTTTTTGCGCTTCCTCTAGTTGATTGAGCTTAGCCGTGAGTTGACTTCGTTCCCCTTGCCATTGTTCTTCCTGTTGGCCTAGGCGATCGAGGGCGGCCTGTAGATTTTCTGCTTGGGTCTGGGCTGACTGACTTTGTTGCCTTGCGGTCTGTAATTCCTGTTGAACTTGATCCCGTTCCGTAGTCAGTTGCCGCACCTGCTCTTCCCATTGGGACACCTGACTATTCCATTGAGCTTGTTCTTGCTCATGTCTTTGTTGCCAGAGCTTTTCCTGGGATGCTAAACGTTGCTCGATCGCCTTAGCTTGATTTTGTTCTACATAGCTGAGTTGGTCACTCAACTGTTGATTGCGAGTCACTAAAGAATTCAACTGAACCAGTTTAGGCCGAGTTTCCGCCACTTCATTGACCGCTTGCTTGAGGCGATCGGACAAGTTGGTATTTTCCTGGAGCAATTCTTGATTGAGCTTTTGCAGACCGACAAATTTTTCGCTTTGGATGTCGTCATAGTGGGCCAATTGGTGTTGCAGGGCGGCCACCATTTTTTCTTGGGCTTGGCAGTTTTCTGTCAACTGATCCCGTTCCACCAAGGCATTTTCCAAGGAAGCTTGGACGGATTGCAAATCTTTTTCTAAACGACGCAATTTTCCCTTGGCGTGGATGACAGCTTCTGGAGATTCCCCATCGTTTTCGGGGGCAACTTCTTTTACCGCCGGAGTTCCAGAGCCAGCGATTAAAGTGGGAGGCTGATCGGAGGGTTGGGATTGGGCCAGTTTTTTTTCTAGGGCACGACGACTATTCCAGACATATATGCCGCTGCCTAGGGCCAAAACCAATCCGCTTAAGGGGTAGCTCAATTCCAATGGGGTCATCCACCGTCTCCTCGATCAAAAACATCAACGCCAATCGCCACTGGACTGGACTCTAGATCCTCTTATAGCAAGTTTAGGAACCTTTTATGGGACGACGGGGCGAAATAGTCGCAAAACTTAATCGAGGCAGGGGGCCAGGTGACCTTGGCCCACTCTCTAAAATTCCCCGCCATGGGAATTTACTATTTTTTGTCCTATTTCTAGATCAATTAATCCATTGCCCTGTTCAATATGCTTAATCAATTCCCTATAGGCTGGAGCGAATTGCAACTGGGATGAATTACCTAAAATGACTAGCTTACTTTTTGCCCTGGAAATACTGACCAATAATTTCCGGTCTGTTCCCTGGCGATCGCCATCAGCGATGCTTTGAATATTTTTAACCTGCTTAGACCAAGAAATGGTAGTGGAAAAAATAATTAATTCTCTTTCATCCCCCTGGAATCTTTCCACCGTATCCACCACAATGGAATCCCTTGAAAAATCAGCGCCAGCAAAAGTTTTTTCCAATTGTTGATTAATTTCCGCTACCTGAGCCCGAAAAGGAGCAATAATGCCAATTTCTGCCATTGGCAACAGTTTATTCTCCCAGTAAATTTTGACGATGGTCGCCGCAATGATGGCTTCGTTAGTATTCTTGCGCTGAATGCTAGTTTCCGATGGGGTTTCAATAAAAATAGTTCTACTCTTACTCAATTTACTTAACAAGTCATTATCATTATTTTCGTAACTTGACTCAATTTTTCTCTGTTCCTCCCTCTGTTCCACCAAAGGGCGATCGTAATGATGGGCTATCAATGAAGCAATATCTCTATGCATACGATAATGCTCAGTTAGTTGTCCGTAACAATGATTCCATCCCTTATTTTGGGCATTGGTAATTAATCTTTCAAACAAAGATATTCTCAGATCTGTAAAGTTTATGTTGTAACGAGAAAATTCTTTCGTTTTTACCAGGCAATCTTCTTCACTCTGAGTAATTACTGCTGGCAGTTGCTTTTGATCACCAATCAAGACAAACTTATTAAATAAAACCACTATTCCAGCCACATCTGCTTCCGTTAATTGTGACGCTTCATCGATGATTAGCTGATCAAATTCGTCAACAAATTCCCTAAGTAATAAATACTTATCCTTAAACGTGGAAACGGTAGTAACAAATACTTGATTTTCTTGCAAATACTTACGCCAAATATCCGCATTATCTCCAGTTAATCTTTCAGTCAGCAAATTTTCATCAACTACAGTTTTGTTACCTAAACGCAGATAATCTATTGGCTCTCCATAGCGTGGGGATTTAAGGGCTTTACAAATCTGTTCCACTGCCTTATTCGTAAAAGCCAGGATAAAAATATTTTTCTTGTTTAATTTAAGTAAATTTTGTACGTAATTAACCAAAAATATACTAGTCTTCCCCGTACCTGGTGGTCCTTGTAGTAAATAATAATGCTTAGCCTCGAGAGCCTGGCAAATAATTTGATTTTGATCATTGCTCAGGTAAATATTTACCTGATAATCTATTAACACTTTTTGTGGCTCCAAATGCCCTAAAAGTAATTGTTTTTTCTCCATGGAACAAGACAATATTTCCAACAAACAGGCAATACTACTCCAGTAGTTGCGCTCGAAAATATCTGGCTCTAAAGCCCAAAAATCATATTGCTCGATAAATGAATAATCATTTTGCTTATTAAATAAAGAAACTACTATCTGACTCTGATTAATTCCCTTGATCGAGCCTTTAAAAATATGCTGTTTTAAAGGGTCATACACACCATTTATTTTGGGATAAATAATTACTATGTCACCAGAGCGGAATGAATGGGCCACATCAGTCTGAGTCAATGCTAATGAAAGATAACTTTTCTCTTTGTCAACCTTGATTAGTTTAAGATCATAAATTAAGCGATAGTTATTCTGTTTAACATTAAAATCATCTAACCACAAACTAGCGAACCCTGTCGATGTTTGATGCTTATCTTCCAACTCAGATTGCTGATGATCTGATATTTTATTGTTAATTAATTCCCGTAGAATGAACGAGAGTAGCTGTTGGTAATAGTTTGTCGTCAACTTTTCTGGCTGGTAGTTTTGTTGAAAACGCTTTAATCGTCGTTGATTATATTCTGGTAACTCTCCAGCACCATCAGTTTTAAGCTTGTCTAGGCCGGTAAAGTTGCCCCTAGCTAACTGGTAAATTTGGCTAACAATTGCATTTCTGACTTTAATCAACTCATTTTTTTCTTGAGATTCGCTAACAATATTTCTGCGGGGCTGATCTGATTTGGAATAAAATATCTCTTTGTTACCAACATAATTTTTATAGGTGCTTTCGAGCATCATGTTGTAGGCTACCACCTGCATTTTATGATTTTTCCATTCTCTACCTGGATAGGGGGCACCACCACTTTTTAACTCAATAATATCTTTAAATCCATTGGAATTAATAGTTAGTAAATCTAGTCTTCCTTGTAGACCATAATGTTGTGAAAAAAATGTAGGTTCAATCCAAATTCTTAAGTTTTCTGCCTGTAATCTTTCCACTAATTTACTGATGTTAGGAAGATGTTCTTGAACAATCGACGTTTGAATATCATTCATCTCCTGTTCGCCAAGATAAGCAGATCTCAGAGCGTCTGACTTTTTGTAATCTGTAAAAATTTGATCAATATTAATTTGCTTATTTCTGACTAGCTCATCTAGGCAGTAACCGACAATAGTCCCCTTAAAAGCTGCAGCACCAACTAATTCTCCTACTAGTTTGGTTAGCCAAAAAATATCACTGCTCGTATTTTTGTTGCCAAAACACTCACTGATTGCGCTGGCATCTACCAGAAAGTCCGGCTCAATAACGATTAATGATTCTGATTTGGCCTGATATTTATTTTCAGCTACTGGCACCAAATTATGGCAAGTAATTAATGTATCTTCTTTTAATAAGTCGATTAAATAAAATAAATGGGGAGCATTAAACCAATCACACTCTATGACAATGTTTGTTTGTAGGTTTTCTAAATCAAAACCGTAGAGATGAAATGCCCGCTTTGATTGACTCCTGTGATGTCCTGTATATAAAAGCTTCAGGTACTTAGTAGACGGCGATCGCCTTGCTTGAAAAAGCTTGGTAAAATATTGATTGTTATATTTACTATTGTCAAAAGTGAATCCCAGTAGTTCGGAATTTTCAGTTGCTTGCAGGCATAATTTTTGGAGCAACAAGATTCCTTGCTCAATGGCAACTTGGTTGACTTTTTCAGAAAAGCCCCTGCGGATAAATTTCCGAAAAGCTTCAAAATTGCTTACATCTTCTTCGTCTAGATTTATTTTGCTAATACAATACCTAAATTTTGCATAAAAATTTCTGAAAACTATATTTTCAGATTCAGTAAAAGCTTTGATGAACTTATAAAAGAGTGCCGAGAGCGCAAAAAAGTCATCTTTTGCTGTTGTTCCAGGACGACCTATTGAATTTAATACTTGACATATTTCTGCAGCCTTCTCATCATGATTCATGGAACAATCTAGGTGAATATTAGTTGAGGATGTTGATGAGACTAGGAATACCTCCTCCTAAAAGTGCCCCAATGGGACTAAATAATTCCCTGAGAGTATCGGTTGCTTGGGTTAAACCACTGGTATTGACTAAAACTACGTCATTGTTTCTTAAAGTTGGATTTCTGTCAGAACTAATATTGAGACTAAAGTCCGGGGCAATATTAAGCTTAGTGACTGTGCCATCGGGATTTAAACGAATCAGATCAACACTGGCCTTATCTGCTCGAATAGGATCGAAGGAACCGGCTGCTAAAATTGCTTGGTTTAAGGTGGAATTGGGTTGCAACTGAATGGCCCCCCCCCGTCGCACTTCCCCGACAACGTTGACAGTGATGGAACGAGGTGAAAAGTTAGCAGTAGCAGTGGCTTCAAATTCATCTGGTGAAAGTTCCTTGGCCTGGGGCACAGTGATGACATCGCCATTTTGGAGAATAACGTCCTTGTCCAGGTTGCCTTCGTCTAAGAGTTCCCAAAGATTGACTACAATCAACTCAAAGTCCCCATTACGATTTTCTCGGCGCACCTCAACATTGCGGATGTCAGCTTGAGACTTAATGCCCCCTGCTTCCTGAATAGCTTGGGTTAAACGCACAGGTTGAGTGTTTTCCACATTAGAGCGTGTGCTCGCTGCATTTTGGTTGGTGTTATCTGCACTAACTTGGGTGATACTAGAAGCGCGGATAGCAGGGGAGAGTTTATAAGAACCAGGACGAAAAATTTCTCCGATTACAGCGACGTTGATTTCTTGCTCAAAACGAATACCAAAATTTGCGTCGGCTAATTGTCGTACTTCCCTCGGATCTGTGGCAGTTTTGCTAGGGATAATGACAATATCCCCGTCCCTTAGGGTGACATTTTGACGGGAGTTTCCTTCCTGTAGCAGTTCCCACAGGTTAATACTGTAGTTTTCTTGCTGATTACCCTTTTGCCGACGCAGCTGCACCCGACTGATGTCCGATACGGGGGTAAGACCGCCAGCCTGTTGAATTACTTGGGTGAGGGTAGGAAATTTCTGCCCGCCTTCGATCGCCAGGGCGTAGGCGCCGGGGGAATTGACCTCACCGGAAAGGGTGATGCTTAGGGGGCGAGGGACAGTCAGAATGGCAGTGACCAAGGGACGGCGAATATATTTTGCGTACTGGCTAACTAAAATTTGGTTTAGTTCTGGGATGGTTAGGCCGGCAACTCTGACAGTGCCAATGAGGGGAAAACCCACTGTGCCATCCACTAGAACTTGATATTCCCCGGATAACCCTTCCACCTGCAGCACATCGACCCGGAGGCGATCGCCGGGGCCGAGGGTATATTCACTCTCTGGAGGTAGGATAGAGGGAGCATTTTGGGGACTGGTCTGCGGTAATAGACTAGGGAAAGGACTACCAATTTGAGCAAATGCTTCCTGTGTCCACAGACCTAAACAGGCCATGGTGGTTACCAGCACTGCACCACCGAGTTTAGAAGGGAAGGATTGACTAGGATTCATAGCATTCATCAAATGGAGAAAAGCCAAAAGTTAAAGATCTGACTGGACTAAAAGAAAGGATTATGTTCCTTTTGGTTTCCAAGTTCAAGGCCACCAGATTATCCCCATAGCCTGGGCACATTGTAGACGGATATCATATGTTCAGGTAGGCACTGTAAAAATTTTGTTCAGCTTTTGGTTAACTTTTCCCATGGCCCGCAAGCAAAAATTTCCCCATCTCCTCGGTTCCAAATGGACAGCCCAACAAAAAACCTGGGGTTGGCGACACTTCCAAGTGGTTAATCGACGGCAGGAGGGTCAGTGGGTTTTTGCGGAAATGGTGGCCAGTTGCGATCCGAAAGTGCGCTTTTGGCTCAATGCCCAACAACTTAAAGATGATCTGCTTTGGCGATCAGGCTGGCAACCCCTCCAAGCCATGGAAAGGGATAGGGAAGATCAGATAGCGCTAAAATAGCCTCCGAGTCATTAATCCTCCCCCCATAACCATGTCCCTCCCCGTTCCCTCCACCATTGATGAGGCCATCTCCGAGGCGATCGCCGCCACCCAAAGGGCCTTAGATGATGGCTACCGTCGTATCCAGGTGGAATTGGCGGTGCCAGAAATTGCCCTCCAAGCCCAAGCTATTGCCTTAGAATTTAGCCAATTATTTGCTGATCAAGGATTGGGACTACGGATAATTTTTCCCGATACTGGAGCGGCGGCCCTGGCAAAAAGGGATTGGGGTGAAGTTCCTTTTCAAATTGGAGATTTAGGTAGTCGCTACACCCCCATTGACCGCAAAATTGCTGAATCTGACCAAGTATTTTTGGTGGTCTCCCCTTCTGCGGTGGAAGTGCAAAGTGTGGAAAAACTCTGTGAATTGGCCGGCGATCGCCCGGTGGTTTTGCTCATTCCCCAACTAGAAGATGTGTCCATTGTGGGCATTGGCTATGCGGCCCGGCAACTGCGACAACGGTTTTTGAGCACTCTGTTTAGCGCTTATTATTTCCGTCCCCTAGATGGAGCAGTAGTGTTACGCTCCCACCCTTCCAGGTGGCAAGTATTGCTAGAAAAGGGGGAAGAATACGAACTTTTAACGGAATTGCCTGAAAAGCCAGCGGGGGAAGCCCTGGAAAGACTATTGATAGAAAGCACTAATGCCAATCCCCAGGCGGCCAGCTCGGAAGGTGCCAGCTCTAGTCCTAAACGAGGAGGCATCATGGCCAATTTAAACCGTTTTCTCAAAGCTCTCAGCCAATAGTAAGGCCGGAAATTCACCCCAACGACTTAAACTGTATGGGATTGACTGTCACTTTTTCAAAAATCTAGAATTTTAAGTAGAGTTGGTTTGTGTTAGACCTCAAGCAAATTCGTGAAAATCCCGTCGATGTTCAACAACGTCTCAACCAAAGGGGGGGCGGGGCCAATTACAATCTCGAACCCATTTTGGCGATCTCCGCTGAGCAAAAAGCCAAGGAAAGCGAACGAACTGTACTGCAAAGTCGTAGTAATGAAATCGGTAAATTAATTGGCCAAAAAATTGGTCAGGGAGCCGATCCTAAAGGGGAAGAAATTCAAACTTTACGGGAAGAAGGTAATAGTTTAAAAATCCAGTTAGCAGATTTAGAACCCCAGGAAAAAGACCTCAAAGAGCAGTTGCAAAAGCTGTTACTAGAACTGCCCAATTTGCCTTGTGAAACCACTCCCATAGGAGCGAGTGAAGCTGATAACATCGAAGTAAAACGTTGGGGAGATCAATACCTAAAAGCAGAAACAGTAGGGATTTTACCCCATTGGGAAATCGGTGAAAAATTAGGCATTATTGACAGTGAGCGGGGAGTTAAAGTAGCCCAGAGTCGTTTTATTTCCCTCATGAAAGCCGGAGCTGCCTTGGAAAGGGCTCTGATTAACTTCATGCTGGAACGTCACATTGGCGTGGGCTACCAGGAGATTATGCCTCCCATTTTGGTTAACAGCGATTCCCTGCTGGGCACAGGGCAATTACCCAAATTTGCTGAGGAAAGTTTTCAATGTCGGGAGGATGACCTCTGGCTTATTCCCACCGCCGAAGTGCCAGTGACTAACCTTTATCGGGACGAAGTTTTAGACTTAGAACAACTCCCCATTAAACATTGTGCTTACACTCCCTGTTTTCGGCGGGAAGCTGGTAGTTACGGCCGGGATACCAAAGGGTTGATTCGTTTACATCAGTTCAATAAAGTCGAATTAGTTAAATTAGTTAAACCAGAGGAATCCGCCGCTGAACACCAAGCCCTAGTTGCGGATGCAGAAGCTATTCTCCAAGCCCTAGAATTACCCTATCGAGTGGTGGAATTATGTACCGGTGATTTAGGTTTTGGAGCGGCTAAATGCTACGACCTGGAAGTTTGGTTACCATCGGCTAACACCTACCGGGAAATTTCCAGTTGTTCTAACTTCCACGATTTCCAAGCCCGCCGGGCCAACATTCGCTACAAGGAAAAGGGCAAAAAAGGCACCCAATTTGTTCACACTCTCAACGGTTCCGGTTTGGCGATCGGGCGCACCATGGCGGCAATTTTAGAAAATTATTACGAACCCAGCAGCGGTCAGGTTAAAGTTCCCGTCGTCCTGCAGGATTTCCTCAAACGGGATTATCTTTAAACCCATCACTGCATCAAATCGTTACTTTGCCCAAACAAAAACGGTGGTTTATCAAAGGATAACCCACCGCCAACAAACTTTCACTAATAATGAACTAAATGGACTGACTCGATGGCTATTCTAGTTTGGAGTTCAATCAAAAAAAGAGATTAGTCATTGTTATGGTTAGTTAATGCTTTTGAGTAAGTAAGGTATTTTACACTCAGCTCAAATAGTAATTAACAAAATAGCCTAGTTTTGTTCGTTGCTGTCAGCTTGATAGGGACGAATGTTAACAATAGTTCCCCCCAGACGGGAAATGCGGCGCATCTCATCATTCATACGGGCATAGGGAACTTTGATAAACACACTACCGCTGCGACGAATATCGTGGGCACTGTTTTCATTGGCATCGGTCTGGCGGAGTCCACTGACTTCATAGACAAAGACACGGTTAGCCGCCTGGGTATTGGAATAGCCCACCAAAGAAGATTGACCTAACATGGCGATTCTAAAAACTCCTGAACACTAAAGTTTTAATTTGCTAATTAGCAAAATCATCTACAAAGACAAAAAGAGAAGCGACCCCAAGTTATTCCCCAAAGGGAAAATAAAGTCAAGCCACTTCTCCTCCTGAACTAAACAGAAATCTAGCTCAAGCTAGCCGGGGTAATACTAGCAACCTTACCCCCCAAACGATTGATTTGTTGTAAGGTCTGGTTGAGTTGTTCAAAGGGAACAATTACCGCCTTATTGCTCCGACGCACTTTGGGATAACCGGGCGCAGAAATGGCTGTAATTTCCACCCGGAACAGCTTACTTGCTTGACCAAAGGGAACCGTACCACCCAACGCTTTTGCTGGGGTATTGCCGGCCCGAGAAGGACGATAGGCCCAACCAGCATTACTGCCACTAGGTCCCACGATCGCCGAAACAGTATTTTGTCCCAACTCCGTTGCCAGACGACTAGAACTGCGCTCTAACTGGGAACGGTCACTGTTGGCATAACCACGGTAAAGACGGAACATGCGGGTAAATCCCACAGTGCGATCGCCTACCTGATTATTAAAACGATAATAGGGAACAATATTTTCCCCAAAGTTCTCTTGGTATTCGACCGAATCAATGTAAGAATCGATATCCGCATCAAAACCCTGATTTTCATAGAGATCGAGATGGAAAATCACCTCATCTTCACTGAAAGGAGCACGACCCAACAGATGTTTGTAGTTGAGTTCGATGACCCGGGTTTGGAAGTTGTTATAAAGGAATTTCTTCTTATAAAGTTCCGACTTGGCCACGGTACGGACAAATTCCCGCACACTAATAGAACCATTGGTCAAAAGAGACTCGGCACCCTTGAGGCGCTCAGAATCCATAATGTAATCGTTGCCTAAAACCTGACGATATACAGCCCGAATCACCATTTTGGCATCATCAAGGCTAAAGTCAGGGCGTAACTCCACAGGACGGGACTCATTATAGGGAGCCACCCCCAATCTGGAGGCTGCGGTTGTAATTGCCACTAAATAATCTCCTTTTACTAACTAGGTTGACAAAAAATCCTGATTCTAGGCAAGGGAAATCATTGTGACCGTATCTCCTCGGCGATTGATTTGTTGCAACTTGGCAGACAAATTATCGTAGGAAACTAGATACTCCGCTTTACCACGGCGCACTCGGGTGCCACGACCGGAGGCCGCCCCTTGAATCACTTGCAAACGATACATTTGGTTACGACTACCCGCCGAAGTTCCCCGCAAACTCTCGGCCGTAGAACCGGCATACACCGGAGAAGCTGTATTGCGAGCCAACTCCCGCGTCAATCGAGAACGGGAACCATTTCCCTGGGAACGATCACTGGTAGCGTAGCCCCGATACACCTGGAAAGAACGGCTGAAACCAACGGTTTTTTGATTCCGCTGGGTAGCAAAGCCGCGGAAATAAGGTACAACCCAATCTCCAAAGTTTTCCGTGTATTCTACGGAGTCAATATAGGAATTGATCTCCGCTTCATAGCCCCCCTGGTGATAAAGATCGGTGTGGAAAGCAATTTCCGACTGATCGTAGGGAGCCCGTCCCAATAAATGCTTATAATTAAGCTCGATAAAACGATTTTGTGGGTTGGAATGGAAAAACTTCTGCCGGTACACTTCCGACAGAGCCACAGCCCGAACAAAATCCCTTACCGAAATCTCCCTGCCCCGGAGCAAAGATTCTGCACTGGTCAGTCGTTCCTGGGACATGAGATGATCGTTGCCCAAAACTTGACGGTAAACCGCCAGGATAACGGCATCCACCTCTTCCTCTGTACTCCGGGAACGAAGCTCGAGGGGAATAGCCTCATCCACGGCCACAATGCCCAGACGCTGGGCCGAAACCAAACTAGTCATTTTATTCTCCTAGATTAAGTGTCAATAAATACGACAAGACCTGGAAAAGCGGAATATTGTCAACCAGTTGTTAACACTTTCCCACCCTTCCAGGCCAGCTAGAATTAAAAACTGACTAGCTCAGAGCATTGATGGCGTAATCGAGGTAGGAATTAGCTTCGTCACGGGCATCGCCACTCAAGCCGTGGTTAGCTTTGATGTATTTCAGAGCTTCAACATACCAGCTGGGGGAGAGGTCAAAGGTGCGGTTGATTTCATCAATACCGGCGATCAAGTACTCATCCAAAGGACCGGTACCACCAGCAACTAAGCAGTAGGTAACGATGCGGAGATAGTAGCCGATGTCCCGGGCACACTTGTCTTTACCCCGTTGATCCGCAGCAAAGTTGTTGCCTTGGGTTTGGGTGGTGTAGGGGAATTTGTTATAAACGGCTTGGGCAGCACCATTTACCAAGCTCTGGGCATTGTCGGTCAGAGCTTTAGCGGCTTGCAAACCAGCATTAGCTTGACGTAGACGACCGAAAGCAATTTGCAATTCGGTGCTGCTCAGAAAGCGACCTTGAGAGTCAGCGGTGGAAACGGCTTCAGTTAAAGGGGTTTTCATTGTTCTGGTATCTCCCGTTAGAATGTGAAAATTTTCCTAGATATGTCAGCTTTAAGCTGGATTTTCTCGGGTATAGAACCTGAGTAAAGTTGGTTTTTAAAATAACCAGACTAGGCTACGGCAGCAGCGGCGCGGTCGAAGTAACCAGCGATTTCAGCAACGATAGCACTGCAATCACCACGGGTGATGCCATTGGGATCGTTAACGATGTCCAGGGCAGCTTCTTTCATTTTTTGAACGCCAGCAGCTACGGAAGCACCGGGAACACCCAGGGCAACGTAGGTTTCACGGAGACCGTTCAAGCAACGATCTTCTAGAACGGAAGCGTCGCCGGTGAAGGTTGCGTAGGTAACATAGCGGAGGATGATTTCCATGTCACGCAAACAAGCAGCCATACGACGGCTGGTGTAGGCGTTTCCACCGGGTTGGATTAATTGGGGCTGTTCGGCGAACAAAGCACGAGCAGCGTTGGAAACGATAGCGGAAGCATTACCGGTGATGCGGTTAACAGAATCAATCCGTTTGTTGCCTTCAGCAACGGTAGCGCTCAAAGCATCTAACTGAGAACCAGAGAGGTACTCGCCGCGAGCATCAGCTTGGGAAACAACCCGAGTGAATACGTCGAACATTGAATTAATCTCCTACTTGACTTTATGAGTTGGGATTTTCTTAAACACAATTCCCCCGGATAAACTGAGGGAGTCCAAAGTAATGACCCTAGAGTTATTGTTACCGATCTCCATTAACTTTCGTTAACCACCCGGGGATTTATGAGAGATATTACCTAAATAAATCCAGGGAGAAACACGGAGGCAGCGACAAGGGCCACCGGGATGCTCAAACAGCTCAGCGCCATAGGCTTGAATGCTTTTGCAATCCCACAGTTAACTTTATACAACGGTGATGGGACTTATGTCTGTTACATCTTGTTAATTTTATTCCTGCTTTTTTGTTAAGTAATGTTGCAGGGGATTCTCAGATTGTCCTGGATTGGGAAGGGAAGACAACCAGTTTTGTTCAGCTTATGTTTTAGGGCTAAAATTATGCAATTGATGTTCGGTGCGAACTTTTCTCGTTTTTTTAGTTTCCAGTGGGGTAGGGAAGGCTGTTGCCTAGGGAACCACAGCCTACTTTCCTTTTTGAGCTTTTTATCCCACCATGTTTGATATTCAGGGACTCTTCTCTACAGGTGGGTATAGATTTGTTAAGTTTATTTTATAACGAAGTCGGGACCGTCTTTGATTTGCCTTGCTAATGGGCTAAATAACTTCATCAGGAGCCATAAACCTTCTCTTCATGGGATTTAGCCTAAGCAACGTCCCTGTGGTTTGTCTGTGATCTAAATCACCTGGTTAATGTGATAGTTTCTCTGGTGGAAAGACTGGCCATGGCAAAGACTGGATGTAGTTAGTGACATTCAAGTCTTTTTTTAATCATGTTTGATTGTACTGTTGATTGTTTTAGTCTACCCGATGATCTGGCCCTCAAGCGGAAAATTACCGACCTGGAAAAATTATTAAATTGTGCATCCAATAAGCCGGTGGTTGACCACGAAACTAGGGCTGAAATTGTTCACTCCGTGGCCAGCCGCATGGGAAGAGTGGCCTATGTCCGTCGCCTATCGATGGGACGGGTCAGGCAAAAGCGTGGTTGAGGCGTTTACTTGGACGGAGAACTCCCTTTTTTTCCACTTGACTGGTCAATATTTGGCTAAACACTTCCATGTTAGCGGGGACTGACATTCCTTTTCCCTTTCCCTAACCTGGATGTAGTGGGGCAAGATTTTCCCACAACCAATATCCGCAATCAGGTGAGGAAATTAGGATGTTTAATAGTTTTTCGTTCCCTAAGCTGCATTGGCAAGCCCGCCGCTCCACAGCTTTATTGACTACCGTTCTCTTGATGGGAGGGTTGGTTGGTAGTTTTACTAATCCGGTGGAAGCTCGTCCCCGTCCCAACCGTGGCAATGCCGCCCAAAATTCTAACCGATGGAATAACAATAATGCCTATCCCGGCGCTCCTCGGTCTAGCTATAACATAGGTCAACTCTACAATGTGGAAGTGCCGGCCCAAACGATGATTCCTGTGGCGGTTGACCAAGGACAAATCACATTGAGAAGGGGAGAAACCAGGGCGGCCAGTCTCCGCACAACTACGGCCCTCCGTCAATCCGATGGTGTTACGATTATTCCTGCTGGCAGTGAAATTATTGGTCAGTTTCGCCCGATCGCCAATGGTAATGCGATGCAATTTGTGGCCCAACAATTGGTGCTCAATAATGGCGAATATTTACCGATTAATGCCCGTTCCCGTGAGCTTGTCGGTTTTCAAACGGTCAATAAGGGGGCGAGTGCTTCCGATGTGATTATGGGGACTTTGGCTGGGGCCGGCACGGCAACAATCATTTCCGGTACCACTGGCGATCGCCGTATTACCCCTCTGGAAGTGCTTGGGGGAGCAGCGGCAGGTGCCTTAGCTGGCTGGGGTCTGCCCACCGCAGGGATTGTTGGCGGTGGCTCCGAAGAATTGTTAACCGTTTCCAGCCGGGATTTGACCCTAATGTTGCAATCTCCCCTCCGCATCGGCAATGGCCAAAGGCAAACGGTGCCCACTAATAACAACGGTAACTGGCGTAATGCTAGTTGGTAGATAGTGGATAGCGCCAAACCAGATAACCTCGTATGGATTGTCACTTTTGAAATATAAAGTGACTTTTTTGTCAATGAAATTTAAAATTTCTTAAAATTAATTGGGTAAACAGTAACATTTGTGACGGTCTACTCCGGTTAAATCCCCTAACGTAGCTTCTAATTCATTCACTAGGAATAAATACTCATGAGTGTTTTCCCCGCAGAAACCTGTCCCGTGTGTGGCGTCACCATTGAAAATGGCTCCAAGGTGGTTTTCTCCTCTGGGCCGGCGGGAACGAGGGCCCGGCTCTGGGCCAGGGTCTGCAATTTTGCCCGTAACACCAGTTGCATCAATCAAGATGAAGCGGTGATCGGTAATGTTTCCAGCCGGGATTATTACGACTAGTATTTTTATGTCTAGACTGTTTTTGCTCGACTAAATTAAGTCAAATTTTGCCCAGTTTTCCCATGTTTATGTCTGGCTTTGGCCAAAGGGGAGCTGGGCTCTCGCTTGAGTATTAATCTTGCTTATTGTTGGGGCTGTGGTAAATCCCACTGGGCATGGGCTTCAGTTATCCACTAGGGCAGAAGGATTTAATGGAAGCGGTGTGAGTGTGGGCAATTTAAATTTTGGCGATCGCCTCACAATCCCGAAACCTCCTTGTTAAAGGATGGTTTAACCTGGGACAATTTCGCCTCAATTTTAGGTTTAAGCCGGTCTAACTCCTGCTTAAGTAACCGTTTAGTCACCTGGGGTTTACCACCGGGCATGGATTGACTGGTTTGGGCCCACTCCTTGAGCAACTTACACTGATTGGGGGCAACGGTAGCGGTCAACATATGCTGACAGCGAGTGGGATTTTCCAACGCAAAAAACAGCAACCAATAGGTACCGGATTCCCCCAACATCTGGGCAAAACTCTGACCCGACCTAGTCTTTAAATCCAAATAACAGGGCAACCAGCGGGGACCATATTCCCGATGGTAGAGCACCGTAATCCACAGCACCATGGGATGGGGAGAAGTCATCAGTAAAAATTGGTTGTAGCGGATGCTGGACATCCGGGTGAGGATATCCTCTTGATTCAACATCACCCACAAACTAGCCAATTTTCCTTCAGCGGCGTTGAGCACATAGGGAAAAACAATTTTCTGTTTTGGTTTATCGGAGGGCCACTCTAACTGCTTACAGAGTTCACTCACCAGCGGCAACCGCGTTTCTGGGACGATTCCCGGGCCCCGCTGGGCCACCACCGTTGCTTCCATATCCGTGTTGAGTAAATGGGGAGCAATCTGGGTTTTCTCGGTGTCGGAAATGGGGGGAGCTTTGATTTCCGCTTCAATAGCATCGATCGCCCGGATAATCACATCCACCGATTGGGGACGACCTTTGGGGCTTTTGGCCAGGCAGTTCATCACCAAGGCTTCGAGGGAAGCGGGGATTTTATAACGGGCGGAAAAGGGATGGGGCTTAGTGTGATGATGGGCTTCATACCAACCCCCAAAGGAAGAATTGTCTGGGAACAGGGGCATTTCCCCCGTTAGCATTTCGTACATCATCACCCCCAGACTGTAGATGTCCGAGCGGCTGTCTAATTCTTTGCCCTCCATTTGCTCTGGGGAACAATAGGCAAGGGTACCCATGAAGGCCTGGGTTTTCGACTCCTCTGCTGCTTGTACTAATTTGGCGATACCAAAATCGAGAATTTTAACCAGTTCCCCCAGGGCGGGGTCTTCCACCAACAGTACGTTGCTGGGCTTGATATCCCGGTGGACAACGGGGCAAGCTTCCCCCTGGTAAATAATTCCTTTATGGGCACAATCCAAGCCAAAGCAAATTTGCCTAGCTATTTTTAAAAAGCGCTCTACTTTGAGGGGACGGTATTTAATCACGTCACTAATGTTTTCCCCTTGGAGGTATTCCATCACGTAGAAGGGAATTTCCTTTTCGTCCAGGCCGTAATCCCGCACCCGCACAATGTGGATACTTTTTTCCCCCAGTAGGGCCGAAATAGTGGCTTCCCGTTCAAACCGTTCCTTCATGCGGGGATTGAGCAAGGCTTGGGAAAGGAATTTGACTGCGACGGTGACTCCCCCAAGGAGCTTATCTTCCGCTCGGTAGACTTGACCCATAGCTCCACTACCCACCAACTCAACCAGTTGATAGCGATTGGCCAATAGACGGCGGTGACGGGAGTCAGGGGTCATAGCGCAAATATCTCAGCGACGAGCGGTGACGTTAATTTTTTGAGCAACAAGCAATCAATATCGATCCCTAGCCTCAACCCTGTCTTTCCAGGGTGGCTTCCATTGTACTGGTCAAGGAGTGGCCGGTGAGCATCCCACTAGCTAAATAATAACGACGATCATTGAAGCGGTAAAAGGTTTCAAAGCCACTCTGCCGTTGGCGATCGCCTAGGACCCAATAGCGCTGAACAATGGCATGGTTAGAGAGCCAGCCTTCCCCTTCTACTCTACCTAGTTGACTGTGTTGCAAAACGTAGGTGTATTGGGACTCTCCGCCATTGAGACGCCCCCGATACTGACAGGATATATCTTGGTGACTACTACCAGGAAAACTAAACTTGGTCACCATGGTAAACCAATCTTCCTGATTCCAAGCTATCAGGGCACCTCCCTTGATTTCTAGGGGAGATTGATTGCGCTCCTGCCAAAAGCCCTCTAGATGCCATCGGCCTGGTTCCAATAGGAAAGTGTGGGCCAAAGTGTTTTTCTCCGGTTCCGTGCAATTCCATTGTCCCTAATTCTGGCAGTGAGCTCAGGAAATATCACAAAAAATCCACACCACAATTGCCGCTATTTAGTTTAGTGATGGGGAGTCTAGTCAAAAAACATTAAAAACAATGACATTGTTGTTTTAGAACAGTAGTCAAAGTTACAATATAAGGACATTTTATTGAATTCTAAGTTTTTATAGGACTACGTGGGGAATGGTAAATTCAGCAGTTCGCTCCCTGGCCATTGTGGGGGGAGTGCATGGTAATGAAAGGACGGGGGTGGAGGTGGTGCGTCGCTGGCAACAGAAAGATTTTGCTCGATATTTTCCGGCATTGAAGTGTCACTATTTCTTGGCTAATCCCCGGGCGATCGCCGCCAATCGTAGATATATTAACCAGGACTTAAACCGTTGTTTTCGGCCCCAGGACCGCAAAAACCCCTATCTAATGGGCTATGAGCAGTTGCGGGCTCGGCAGTTGGCCCATCAAATTTCCCTGGCGGGGATTGATTTCATTGTGGATTTGCACACCACCACTGCGGCCATGGGCACAACTTTGATTTTAAACTGCCCCCATCCTCTGCTCCTCAACCTAGCAGCTTACCTCAGCGCCCAGGATGAGGAAATTCGAGTGTTGCAGTATTCGCCCCAAAAGGATTTACCCTACATTCGTGGCCTGTGTGAATTAGGCTTAACCATCGAACTAGGCCCCGTCCCCCAGGGGGTCTATGACCCAACGGCGATCGCCAAAACCCAACGGACCTTGGCCAGAATTCTAGCCTATCTCCAGGCCTCGACCTCCGGTAATGTTCCAGCGGCGGATAACTGCACTGTTTATCAGCAGATAGACACTATTGATTATCCCAGGGATGAACAAGGACAAATTGTGGCGGAAATTGCCCCCCACATCCGGGATTACCAGGCGATTAAACCGGGCACACCATTGTTTTACCATCGCCGGGGTAATGTTACCCCCTATCAGGGAGTTGCGACGGTTTACCCCGTATTTATCGGTGAAGCGGCCTATGTGGAAAAGGGCATTGCCATGGCGTTAACCCAGCGCAAAACCATTGCCATTTGACGGACTGATGATCATTGATCATGCAGTCACCGGGTTGATAAGGTCGAGAAAATAGAAAGAAATCTTCCAGGCGATCGATAAAGTGGGGAATTTGAGCTAACCTTTGATGGCACTATGTGGAGGTCAATCACTGGATAGCCATGGCGGATTGTTTTTTTGTCACTGGGGGCACGGGCTTTGTCGGGGCTAATTTGGTCCGCCATCTGTTGGAGCAGGGTTATCAGGTGCGGGCGTTGGTGCGGGCTTCCAGCCGTCCCGATAATTTGCAAAATTTACCCATAGATTGGGTCGTGGGAGATTTGAATGATGGGGATCTTCACCGACAAATGCAAGGCTGTCGGGGTCTCTTCCATGTGGCGGCCCACTATTCCCTTTGGCAAAAAGACCGGGAAGCTCTTTACCGCAGTAATGTTTTAGGCACGAGAAATATCCTGGCCTGTGCCCAAAAAGCAGGCATTGAACGCACTGTCTACACCAGTTCCGTGGCGGCGATCGGCGTTAAAGGGGACGGTCAAAGGGCGGACGAAAGTTATCAAAGTCCAGTGGAAAAGTTAATTGGAGCCTATAAACAGTCCAAATATTGGGCGGAACAGGAGGCATTGACAGCGGCCCAGCAAGGCCAAGACATTGTCATTGTTAATCCCAGCACTCCCATTGGCCCCTGGGATATTAAACCTACTCCCACGGGAGAAATAATTCTGCGCTTTCTGCGGCGACAAATGCCAGCCTACGTTAACACTGGCTTGAATTTAATCGATGTGCGGGATGTGGCGGTGGGGCATCTCCTGGCTTGGCAAAGGGGAAAAACTGCTCTGACCAGAGGCGATCGCTATATTTTGGGTCATGAAAATATCAGTCTTCAAGGGATTTTGGCCCATCTATCTACCATTACGGGGTTAACCGCCCCGAAAAATACGGTTCCCCTTTGGTTACCCTTGACCTTTGCCTGGGTGGAAGAAAAAGTTCTGGCTCCCCTGGGGCGATCGCCTTCGGTGCCCATGGATGGAGTTAAAATGTCCGCCCAGGAGATGTATTACGATGCTAGTAAAGCGGTGCAGGAATTGGGGCTACCCCAGTCCTCTATCAAACAGGCTTTGGCAGACGCGGTGCATTGGTTCCAAAACCATGGCTACGTTAAGACCCAATAATTCCCGGTCCCCTATGGTTGCCCTGGAACGGAGAAAATTTTCCTGTGGTTCCAGGTGATACGTCGCCATCGTTCCAATCTGATTAAATCCACACTTGATTCCAACTTTTATTATCTTCCATGACTATTCAACTAACTGTACCCACCATTGCCTGTGAAGCCTGTGCCGAAGCCGTGACCAAAGCTGTGCAAAATGAGGATGCCCAAGCAACAGTGCAAGTGGATGTAACCAGCAAAAAAGTCACCATCACCAGTGCTCTGGGGGAAGAACAAGTACGAACGGCGATCGCCTCGGCGGGCCATGAAGTTGAGTGAAGTGTAACAGAGGTCGAGACAGTGACGATTTTTCGTTCCGGCTGTTCTGGTTTGCATTTATAGCCTAACCCTCTACAATCGAGGGAGTATTTTGCAACCCGTATGTGTGTGTGAGGCTCTGAACAATGCAGTCCCAATCGAGGATAAAAGACCTGAAACGTAAGCCTGGTCAAGGTGCCAATCTCTACAATCTGTCTTTGGGCGGGCTGATCATCATCGGTGGTTTGGTTTGGTCTTTACCCGGTAGCACCACTGGCAATTTGGAAATTGAACAATCTGCCCCCGCTCCCGTCACCCCAGCCGCTCCCCCAGCTCCGGTGAAAGCTACGGCCCCCGTGCCAGTCCAATCGACTCCGGACTCCAAGCCAGCAGCGCCTAGATTACCTGCTCCCACTATTGCACCCATTTCTAGCCAGCCAGCCCAAATACGCCAGGGTTTGCAAAAAAATAGTTACATTGATGCGGCTCCCCAGGGCACAGCGGCGGCCCCCAATCTTCCCACCCGGACAGAAGTGGAGTTCGTTCCCCGTTCTGGGCAACAGGCTCCCCTCAATACCCGTTATCCCGCCGCCAACCGCAGTGCTAACCGTGCCCCCGTGGCCCGTCAGCAATCTAGTCCGGTTAATCCCCCCAAGGCGATCGCCCCCCGTCGGCAGAGCATCAATGCCCGTAATGCGGCTCCCGGTAACAATTCTGTTTCTCCCCTCAATCCTCTAAATATTCAGCCTAAAATCAGTTCCCTGGCGATCGGGCAACCAGTGGGAGCCAATCAGATTTTCAGCCTTGATCCTATGGCCAATCGGGGTATTCAAATCGCCCTAGCTCCTTTACCGGAATACAGTAGGGCCACGGGTTTGTACTCTACCCAAGGTCAGCCCGGCCAGGGGACTGATCTGATGTTCCCCGTTGCCGGCGTTAACCCCATTACCTCGGCCTTTGGTTGGCGAATTCACCCCATCAGTGGCCAAGGGCGTATGCACAATGGTACCGACATCGGCGCTCCCATGGGCACTCCGGTGCTGGCCGCCTATGACGGGATAGTGGCAGCGGCCCAATGGTCCGGCGGCTATGGCTTAATGGTTACCTTGCGCCACTTAGATGGAACCCAGGAATCTCGTTATGCTCACCTGTCAGAAGCCTTTGTAGAAAGTGGACAACAGGTGGCTCGGGGTGAAGTGATTGGCCGAGTTGGTAGCACAGGCTTCTCCACTGGGCCTCATTTGCACTTTGAATGGCGACACCTAACCAATGATGGTTGGGTTGCAGTGGATGCAGGCCCCCATTTGGAAGCCGCTTTGGCTAATTTGATGGCGGCCCAAAAATATGCCCAATCCCAAGCTGACTCCCAGCCCCAAAGTTAAACGACGGATATCTATAGTTAAACAACCGATGGATTTCCCATTGTTTCAATTCTCTGAGTGCATCCAACTCGGGGATTTTTTATTTGACTATGGCAACAGCCTAGACAATTCCAACAAAATGTAATCAATGTCAATTTCCCCTACCTAAGTCGACAGAAAAAACTCCGTCGGTCATCTCGTCTTAGTTTACATTGGGGTAATTGTTCAATCACGACTAGTCAACACTCTGGCTTTGGGGTAACAGTGGTTCCAACCGGGCTCGGAAACCTAATTCCTGGAGGGATGCCACCGCAGTACAGTAATCATTCACCCAGTAGTTTTCTCCAAAACGAATGAAGTGTTTAGTTGGCCCTTCATTAATGCAAGCCACCACCGGTATTTTCATCTGTTCTTTTTGGGGGGCATGGCTTTGCAAAATTTGTTTTAGTCGGGCCTGAGTGCTGGTGTTGGCAATCTCCTGGGGAGTGAGGTCCAGCATAACCATTTTCACTTCTTCCACTGGTTCTAAATCTTCCACAATTAACTGGTATTGATCATCCCGACGGTCAACTTTGCCCCAAATCATTTGTTGACTACCTTCTATTAGCACATCCTGCAAACGCTCATAGTTGGAAGGAAACACCACCGCTTCCGATTGGCCCGACATATCTTCCAAAGTTAAAAACGCCATAGGTTGACCATTTTTTTTAGTAATAATCTTTTTCACTGCTACTAAAATTGCCACTGCACTAACTTTCTGACGAACTTTATACTGATCTAAATCCACCAGGTTAATAGGAGATAATAGGCGGGCAGAACGTTGTACCGATTTGAGGGGATGTTCCGAGACATAAAAGCCCAAATGTTCCTTTTCCAGTTGTAGTTTTTCTTGCAGGGAAAATTCCGCCACTGGGGGTGCCGAAGGTTCCTGTTCAAAACCGTTATTAGCGGCTTCTTTAGCTTTAATGGATTCCCCTGCAGTTAGACTATCAAAGATATTTAATTGCCCTGTTTCTTTCTCCTTAGCCCGCTTTTGGGCCCAGGCAATCACCAATTCTAAATCATGTAAAAGTTGGTTGCGATTAGACTGCACTCCATCGAAGGCCCCAGCCATGATTAATGTTTCGATCGCCCGACGGTTAACGACCCGTAAATCCACTTGGGTGCAGAAATCTGCTAGGGATTTAAAGCGTTTTTCTTCAGAATTATCTCGGGCGGTAATAATTTGCTCGATCGCCCCTTCGCCCAAATTTCTTACAGCGGAAAGTCCGAATAGGATAGCTTCCCCCAGGGGGGTAAAATGGCGCTGGGAACGATTGATATCGGGTGGTTCAACGGTTATGCCCATTTTTTGGCAGTTTTCCCGATATTTTTCTACCTTTTCTTGGCTATCACTGCTGGCGGTGAGTAGGGCCGCCATGTATTCCACGGGATAATTGGCCTTTAAGTAAGCAGTTTGGTAGGTAACGTAGGCATAGGCAGTGGAATGGGATTTGTTAAAACAATTGGCGGCGATCGCCCCATTGGCTAGCAGAAAATTATGGTCTTGGGGAAGACCAATATCAAATATTCTTTGCACTCCGAGGGAACGACGGCCGATAACTTTAACCATAACAACAGGGATTATTTTGAAGCCTTGAGGGATTTTTTAATGCTGATTAATGAAATTAGAAACTATCCATGGTAGGCAAATCTAAAGATAAGTTTAAACCTTCTTTTCGAGTACGAAGATCATAATAAACTAATGCTTTGATCGCTTGCCAAAAAGGCACAATTAAAACACTGACAATTATTCCCAACGGAATATCAATTACAGAGCCCCAGGCCGGTTCAATATCAAGAATAATGGTGGTAAGGGAACCAATATTGGTGAACATAGAAAGGGGCAGAGTAATTAAAAAAGCTAGGAAGAAAATTAACTGTAAACTCAACACGTAACCCTTGGTTAAGGACCAACTACGACTGATGGCATTGGGGGGACTCAGGGTCGGCTCTAACGCTAAACAAACATCTACCAAGGCTAAACGGGCAAAAATCCAAATGTAAACGTAAAGGGAAACCAAAGTCCAAACAATGGTTAGTAATCCTGACAATAAAATGGTCACTACGTCGGGGTTATCCCCCATGAAAATAAAGGTGAAAAGACCAATAATAATGCCGTAACCTAGGAGAATTGGAATAAAAAAGAGGAAAAACACTAGGGATGCGAGTAGACTGACCCAGAGAAAGCGCCAAAATCTGGGCATCAACTGGATTTTGGCCGCCGCCACCGTTTCCGGTTGTTCCCCCACTTCAAAGAACACTAGCCGGGCCAATACCCCCTGGGTCGCCAATAATTTCCCCAGACAATAACCCCAGGGCACTAATAAAACGGCGATCGCCAAAACTATTATGCCTCCCACGGCGATCGGCTCCATTACCGCCGCTAGCCCAGCTATGGCTAACATCACTAACCCGGTTATGGCAAAGGGAATTAAAAGCCAAAGGTAGGATTGCCCTGCCAGCCAGAGATAGGATTTGAAATGGTCGCGGTAAACCCTGAGGCCACCGGAAACTACATCACCGACGCTGAGCTTAATTAGGCCACCGGGGGAAGGTTGGTTAGACATAGGGGAAGGCAAAATACAGGGAGTTCTTGCTTGGATTCTACCCCGATCGCCTAAAAAGTCTGAAAAATCCGGCCAAAAATGCTGTCAATTTAGTCCAAATTTAAATATCCCCCTCTAAACAATAGGATTCGTAGAGATTGAGATACTCCATGGCATTTTGCACTGCTTGGGGGCGTAAATTACGCTTTTCCGGGGGAAAATTGGCCAACACATTGGCCGGTTCTAGATAAAGGGCACACCAAGAAATACCAAACCAGGCTTGCCCCATCACCAGGGAGCGGACAAATTGCACTGTGAAATTCTCCGGCAGGGCGTAGGCCGCCTTAGACATTAGTTGCACTGGGGTTGATCGCCAAAGGTCATTGCCACCCTGGGTACTGAGGGGGCCAAGATTTTGATAATTGTCCAGGGCCAGGAGGTAACCGACAATGAATAATTCTTCCGGGGTCAAATCCCCCAAATCCATATGGGTAGGAGGTTTTCCATTTTTCCTGGCCAGGGCCACGAGGAACTGTTCGGCGTTGTTGCTGCCGTCAATATTCCAGCCCAAGGCATTAATCACTGCGGCCTTTTCCCCCAAGGGGCGATCGCCGAGGAGAAAATCTACAATGAGGGGAGACATAATTCGATATTGCTGGGCCCATTCCACTGCGGCAATGTCGGAGTAAGCTCCAGCTAAATCCGTGGAAGTCAGGGGACTATCGGCTCGGCTGGCCAGGGGGTCTAAAGCTAGAATGGAGAGCCCCGCCAGACCCAAGCTGGCAATCCAGGAGGCAACCTTTTTTGGCAATAAATGCGTCTGCATAGAAATACCTGATTCTGATTTCACCACTGTATCGGTCTAAAATTGGACTGCTTTTGCCCTAATTTGCCATGGCTACCCGTTCCCGCAAAGCCCCTTCTGCCCCTAAAAAAAGTCAAACTAACCTTTCCCAGGGTGGCAACAGCCAAAAGGTAGCCCTCAAAAAAGGCTCCAGGGTGGCCAAAATTCGTCTGCAGGAATCGGGCAAAAATTCCCAATCCCGGCGGGTATTTCCCCTCCTTGGCGATCGTTATTTTCTCGGCCGCAGTTCCAGTTGTGATATCCAACTGCAAAATCCCCTCGTGAGTCAGACCCATTGTTCCCTGCGGCGGGACCCTGACCATCCTAACCAGTTTTTTATTCGAGATGAAGGCTCTAGCAACGGCATTTATCTGCAACGTCGCCGCCTAAAAAGCTATCGTCTGCAGCATGGTGATGAAATTACCCTAGGGCCACCGGAATTGGTGGATGTGCCCAAACTTGTTTATTTCAACCCGCCGCCATTGTGGTTAAAGGGAATGCGCACTTTTTTTTCCACTGGTATTCTGTTTTTTCTCATCATCACCGGGGCGATCGCCTGGCAATGGAGCAAAATTCCTGTTAAACCCATGCCCAGTGGCGTGACGGGGCCAGTCAAGGTCTATGCAGGGGACGGAGTGACGGAAATTAATCCGGTTAAGCAAGAAATTCACCGGGAATTTGATAATTTAAGTGATTTTTCGCCCTATTTACCCCAAGCAGTCATTGCTTCGGAAGATACTCGCTTTTACTGGCATTTTGGCGTTGATCCCTACGGTTTGGGCCGAGCGATTTACATTAACCTCCAGGACAGGGATGTGAAACAGGGAGCCAGCACCCTTACTCAACAGTTGGCCCGCAGTTTGTTCAGTGAAGTAGGGCGGGAAAATACGGCGGGGCGTAAGATTCGGGAAATGTTTGTCGCTCTCAAGTTGGAAGCGGTGTATAGCAAAGACGACATTTTAAAAGCCTATTTAAATCGGGTTTACCTAGGGGCTGGTAATTACGGCTTTGAAGATGCGGCCCAGTTTTATTTCGACAAATCTGCCCAGGATTTGGATGTGGGGGAAGCGGCCACCCTAGTGGCAATGTTGCCAGCTCCCAATCTTTACAACCCTGTGCAGGATTATCAAACCTCCGTACAGTTGCGGAATCGGGTCATTGAGCGCATGGCCATGTTGGGCATGATTGACGAACAGGAAGCTAACCGGGCTAGGCGATCGCGCATTCAGGTCAGTCCCAAGGCTACCCAAACCCTTTCCCAACGGCAGGCTCCCTACTTTTACGGTTACATTTTTGGCGAATTAAACCATTTACTCGGCGAAGATGTGGCCAAAGAAGGCAATTTTGTGGTGGAAACTAGCCTGAATTTGAAAATGCAGGCCCTAGCGGAAAAAAGCTTACAAAATTTTCTCACTACAGAAGGAAAAAAGTATGCGGTTTCCCAGGGGGCAGTGGTTACCCTGGACAGTCGTACCGGGGCAGTTTTGGCCATGGTAGGGGGCAAAAGTTACCGGGAAAGTCAATTTAATCGGGCGAGCCAAGCCCAACGGCAACCAGGCTCCACGTTTAAGCTTTTTGCCTACACAGCGGCGATCGCCAAGGGAGTGAGCACTAATCAGGCTTTTGAGTGTGGCCCTTTCACCTGGCAGGGTCAAAACTACAAGCCCTGTGAACGGAGCGGGGCGGCCTCGGCCATTACCTTTGCGGAAGGTTTTGCCCAATCGGAAAATGTGGTGGCCCTACGGGTGGCCCAAACGGTGGGCTTAGACGAAATTATTGCCCTGGCTAAGGATTTTGGTGTTAATTCTTCCCTGGTGAAAGAACCAGGTTTGGTGCTGGGGCAGAGTGAAGCTAGGGTGCTGGAGATGACCGGAGCCTACGGGGCGATCGCCAATGGAGGTGTTTGGAACCGGCCCCACGGCATTGTTAATATCCGGGATGGGGGGGATTGTCCCGATCCAGAGCAACTAAAAAGCTGTCGGGAAGTTTATCAGGTCAGCCAGGATGGCCGGGGACAAAAACAGGTGGTTTCTCCGGCGATCGCCGCCACCATGACCCAACTTTTACAAGCCGCTGTCCATAATGGCACAGGCAAAGCCGCGGACATTGGCTACGGCACCGCAGGCAAAACCGGCACTACGGATAAAGCAGTGGATTTATGGTTTATTGGCTTTCTGCCCCAAAAAAATCTGGTCACCGGCATTTGGTTAGGCAATGACGACAGTAGTCCCACCCAGGGCAGTAGTGGTTTGGCCGCTACCCTTTGGGGTCAATATATGCGACAAATTGCTTCCTTATAGTTAGGCTGGGTTGATCAAAAAGCTTGTCTAAAAAGTCATGATCCGCCTCCTCAATCGACCCACTAAATCTCCGGCAAGTTTGGGGGAATTTGACCCCCAGAATTGGGGGCTAGGGGGGCTTTTAAAACACGTTCTAAACCTTAGCCAGGATGAAAACATTGCCTTCATTACCCCGGCTGATGCGTAAATCTTCGTCTAAATAGGTGATTTCTAGCCAAGCGGCATTGTCTCGACTGGGCAAATTGAAATCCGCTGGCAGAAAGCGTTTGCCCGTGGAAATTTGTTGGATGAATTTTAAAGGGGATTGATAATTGAGGATTTTTTGTAGGCCGAGAATGGAACGCTCAAATTTGACTTCAATGCGTTTGTCGGAAACTGGGATAAACGAAGCCACCACGGATACTAAACTTTCCAAGAAAGGGATGCCTTCAATTTCCGCCAAATTTACCACCCTTGACTCCGCCACGTCTATGTACTGATAAATTTGCCCCATTTGCAAAAGGGGAAGGCGATTCAAGCCCAAAATACTTTGGCTGCTGGTGTAGAGGAGTCGCCAATTGCCATCTAGTAAAATTTTCTCCTGGAGTGGTTTGGGATGGGGATTATAGTCTTCCAATTTTTCCACCGCAGAAAGGATGGCCACCCGGTCCCGATCCGATGCCAATAGCCCCCGGTTTTTACCGGCGATCGCCTCTAGGAGATTGGTTTTAAAATCCATACTGGCATCCATACTATTGGGCACGCTAAATCCGTTAAAAATTTTATTGGGCAGTTACACCAATTATCCCATGTTGGCCGGGACTGGCGATCTGGATTCCCAGAGCATAAAGAACCTAGGCTGATTGCAACCAATTGAGGGTTTCAGGAAAACGGGGAATGGATTGAATTAACTTCTGGGTGTAAGCGCTCTGGGGATTTTCAATAATTTCCTGGGCTGTATTGATGGGTTCCGCCAGTTGCCCCCGGTTCATCACCATAATGCGATCGCCCATGAAGCGAACAACGCTCAAATCATGGGAAATAAAAATATAGGTCAGTTGTAAATCCCGTTGTAATTCCTTCAGCAGATTTAATACCTGGGCTTGCACCGACACATCCAGGGCAGAAACGGACTCGTCACAAATGATAAAACGGGGATTGAGCGCCAAGGCCCGAGCAATGCAAATCCGTTGCCGTTGGCCCCCAGACAATTCGTGGGGATAGCGGTTAAACCATTGGGGACTAATACCCACCCGTTCCAACAGTTCCGCCACCCGTTGCCGTTGCTGCTTAGTGGATTGTTTAGGCTCGTGAATAATCAGCGGCTCTTGAATGGCCCGACCGATGGTCATGCGGGGATTAAGGGAATTGTAGGGATTTTGGAAAATAATTTGCATTTCCCGCCGTAAACGTCGCCATTGTTGCGATTTTTCCGGTAAAGCAGCCACATTTTGTCCATCAAAGATAATTCGACCCGTTTGAATGGGAGTTAAGCGCAATAAAGCCCGAGCTAAGGTGGATTTACCGCAACCGGATTCCCCCACTAACCCCAGGGTTTCCCCCGGATAAACCTGGAAGGAAACATCATTAACTGCTTTGAAAACGGATTTTTTCCCAAATAGTCCCCCCTGCCCGTAACTAACGGTTAGGTTTTGCACTTCCAGCAGAGGGGGTTTGGCTTGTAATTGAGCCAGGCGATCGCCTTCCTGGGTTGGAGTAATAACTTGATAACTGGGAGGCGGGCCATCGGCATTGAGAAAATCTCCCACCGTGGGCAAATGGTCTAACTGTATTTCCAACCGAGGACGACAAGCCAATAAACCTTTCGTATAGGGATGCTGGGGACTATGCAAAATCTGTTCCTTTAGCCCCTGCTCAACAATTTCCCCCCGGTACATCACCGCCACCCGGTCCGCAATTTCGTTAATCACCCCCAAATCGTGGGAAATAAAAATTAGGGACATTTCCTGATGTTGCTTACACAAATCCCGCAGAAGCCGCAAAATTTCCGCCTGCACTGTCACATCCAAAGCAGTGGTTGGTTCATCGGCAATAAGTAGTCGGGGATTGGCGGAAATGGCCATGGCAATCATCACCCGTTGCAGTTGGCCGCCGGATAGTTCATGGGGATAACGTTTGAGAAAACTTTGTTTTCGCTGTTGGATATAACTAGCTAAATTTTGGGTTACTTTGCCCCTAGGCTGGGACTGGTCCTGGGCCAAAAATTCTTCTTCCAGCACTTCATCTTTGGGCAATACCCTCACTTCCTGCAAAAGGGCGATCGCCTGGTTTTGAGCTTCTTCCTGGGTAACGTTTTGGTGGAGGCGAATTGCTTCAATAATTTGAAAGCCAATGGTATAAACCGGATTAAGGGAACTCATTGGCTCCTGGAAAATCATGGCAATTTTGCCGCCCCGGTACTGACGCTTTTCCCCCTCTGGGAGAGCAACTAGGTTGACAGGGGAACTCTGGGCCTGGGCAAAAAAATCGATTTCACTGCTAGGTTCCACCCAGCCTGGTTTGGGCACCAACCCCATAATGCCCAGAGAAGTAACCGATTTACCGGAACCAGACTCTCCCACAATGCCGAGGATTTCCCCCCGTTCCAAAGTAAAATCAATCCCTTTGACGGCCAACAATTTTTCCCTGGTATCAGCATCGGGGAAAGCAATTTCCAGTTGACGCACAGCCAAAATCGGGTCACTCATAAATATTTGGAGACGGGGAAAGTCGCTAACGGCAGGTGGTGACAGTTCTTTTGCAGGGATATCATCAAAACAGACAAAATGTGTCCTAAGATTCGCCACTCAAACTTTAGCAAACAGAGCCGCAAAAACCACGGTAGCGTCAATTTCCCCTTACCTCCATCGACATTCCTTAACCTTTAATCAGACTCCACCGGGACAAAATCCAAATGGTTAAATAGGGTGGTGACAAAGCTAAACAGTAAAAATGGCAACGAAAGCACCAAGACCAGACCCACTGTGGCTAGGGCATAGACCGGCCGGGTACTACTGGCCAGGGCCAAGGCGGATGCGAGGGAAAGGAAAATTACAATTAACCAGACAATGATTTGGCCGTAAATATCCCCAAAGGATAGGGTACAGACCATGCGATATTTGGGTAAGTCTCTTTCCATCATTGAAAAATCCTCTGTTGTGTATGGGGAAACGTCAACCCCTGCCAGGGCGAATAACATTGACCAATGGTCAAAGCGGCAATTGGCCAAAATTCTAAAGGATATTTCCGTTAATGATGTTAAGTTTTGAGACAGGGTTAATGGGGGATTAAATTTTGTCCCTGCCCCAAAGCCCAAAACTATTGTTGTTATTATGCTGGGAGTCCATGCGGCGATCGCCAAAGGTTTGTCCTAGAGTTCTTGAATCTTAAAAATTTCTCCATTCTCCATTTCCATGAAACGACGAAAACTCATTCGTACCGCTGGAGCCGGGTTGCTGGCCGTTGCTGGAGTCCAAATTGGCGATCAACTCAGACCAGCCACCGCCCAAGCTAGCTCTGGTTTACAGGTGGAGTGGTTGGGCCATAGCGCTTTCCTCTTTTCGGCTAACGGTTTCCGGATCTTGGCTAATCCTTTCCGGGCCATTGGTTGCACTAAGGGATTTCGTTTGCCCAAGGTGCAGGCAGATTTAGTCCTCATTAGCTCCCAACTGTGGGATGAAGGGGCAGCGGAGAATTTACCGGGAAACCCGAGAATTTTGTTTGAACCGGGCAGTTACGACATTGGCGGCATCCAATTCCAGGGCATCAGTGCGCCCCACGATCGTCTGGGAGGAAGAAGATTTGGCCAAAATGTGGTCTGGCGTTGGAGTCAGGGAGGAATTCGGGTAGTACATATGGGGGGAGCCGCTTCTCCCATCACCGAAGAACAAAAAATCCTTTTGGGCAGTCCTGACCTAGCCCTAATTCCCGTGGGGGGCGGGCCCAAAAATTACGACGCCGCCGAAGCCAAGGCCGCCATGGCCATACTCAATCCCCGCATGGTAGTGCCCACCCAATACGCCACCCCCGCCGCTGACCGAGGCAACTGTGACCTCCAGACCCTGCAACCGTTTTTGGATTTGGTGGAAGGCATGAATGTTCAACGCATCAATGGCAATAGCCTTTCCCTCCGGGCCAATAATCTCCCTGCGGAAGGGACCCTAATCCGCATCTTCAGTGAACAAGGATTGTTGGCTTAAAGAACACTCGCAAACTTTCAAAGAAGGAGCTCGGACTTTTTAGCAGACTTTCTAAGAGCCTGTTTTAAAAGCCCCCCTGACCCCCCAAATTTGTGGAGAAACTGAGTGAAAGTCCCCCATATTGCTGGAGCTTTAGTGGGTCGATTTAAGGAACGGAATAAAACTTTCCAAACACGTTCTAAAGGGAACTTTGGGCCGCTTTTCGTTGCTCCGCTAGATAAGTAAATACGGACTTATCGCCAATGTCTGGGTCAAGGGGTTGCATTACCTTTCTGGCCACAAAGATGAGAAATAGAACGCTGGCTGAGACCAGTCCCCCTTTGGCCAAGGTCAACGGCAATATTCTGGCCAAATGTCCCAACAGCAACAGGGGAATAAGGGCGGTTAGGAATTTAGTTTCCAAACGATTAAAACAAAATGCTTCCTTAAAGAAAATTCCCGTCAGGGCAGCAAAAGTAAAGCCGATCCCAAGGATAGTCCAGGGTTGATCATAGACTGTAGTCACTAGAATCCCTGGGTAGGCAAAACTGAAATAGAGGGCCGCCGTGGTACCGATCGCCCAAAAAATTTGCAAAGTGCGGTGCAGTACCACTAGGTAAATGTGAATGGTCCAGAGGCTCAACCCCAACCCCCCGGTCATCAACCAAAAACAAGCTGTGGCCAAGTGCAGGTTAACAGCCAAGGGCTGAAACGGTTGGGCTAAAGCTAGGGCCACCCCCAAACTAAATCCCCCAGCGGCCAGGGCCAAGCCCGTGCGATAGAGCTTGACCTCCCGGCGATCGTGGTCATTGACGGTGAAGGGGCCAAATTGCCCTTGGTAGATGGGGTTAACAGAGGTACTTTCTCGCATAATCGTTGCTCCCGAATCAGCACAGTTCAGGCCATTTTCAGCCATGGATAACCATTAATCCTAATTATCCCAGGCCTCCCCCTCCATCAGGGGATTTTATGGCGATCGCCATTGCTATTGGTACCAAAACAAGGATAGAATCTATGCAATCTAAAACTTAAATTACATAACTAAAGGTAAATGATTGCCAAACTGTTATTCGGGCCTGATTGGTCTGGGTTTGTGCTGGTCTAAACGAATAAATAAGGAGGAGCGGGCCATGGTCGCCCTAGAGGCTTGTATTTTTGTGACTGTGATCATCGGCTTTTTAGGTCTGATTTATAAATCCAATGTGTTTATGAAAATCATTGCCATGGACGTGATGGGCACTGGAGTCATTGCCTACTATTGCCTGATCGCTTCCCGCACTGGCTTTCTTACTCCTATTGTCACTAGCCAGGAATCCACCATTCCCTATGCCGATCCCGTTCCCCAAGCAGTTATCCTCACAGCCATTGTGATTGGTCTATCGATTCAGGCATTGATGTTGGTGGCCACCATGAAACTGGCCCGGGAAAATCCCACCCTAGAAGTAAAGGCGATTGAAAAACAGTACTGGCCATGACCCTATTTGCAGTTTCAGCGGAATTTAATGCGGCGCCCTGGGCCACGGTGGTCATTTGCTTGGCTTTGATGGCGGGCTTCACTGGCTATTTATTGCCTGCCACCATTCGTTTTTTGACTTTGGCCGTCTGTTTTGGCACTGGATTTTTAGCCTATTTGGGATTTTCTTTGCCGGAAGCCCAGTCTTGGTATTTGTTAGACAGTTTTGGCGTTGTTTTTCAACTGGATGCCCTATCGGGTTATTTCCTCTTGACCAATGCCCTGGTGACTTTGGCGGTGTTGGTCTATTGCTGGAATACCGGCCGCTCAGCCTTTTTTTATGCCCAACTGATCATTCTCCACGCTAGCCTTAATTCCGCTTTTCTTTGTGCGGATTTTATGAGTCTTTATGTGGCCCTGGAAGTGGTGGCGATCGCCGCTTTTTGCCTGATGACCTATCCTAGGGAACCCCGAATTATTTGGCTGGGACTGCGCTATCTACTGCTGAGCAACACTGCCATGTTGTTTTATTTAATCGGGGTAGCACTGGTTTATAAAACTAATCAATCCTTTGCTTTTAGCGGTTTAACCCAAGCTCCCCCAGAGGCGATCGCCCTGATATTTCTGGGATTGTTGACCAAAGGGGGCATTTTTTTGGCGGGACTGTGGTTGCCCCAAACCCATGGGGAAGCGGCTACTCCGGTATCGGCTATGCTATCGGGGGCAGTGGTTAAAGCAGGAGCTTTGCCCCTATTGCGCTGTGCTTTATTGTCCGATCAACTACTATTATTAGTACAAATTTTGGGGGTAGCCACGGCGTTATTTGGAGTGGTCTATGCCATGCTGGCCAAGGACAGTAAGCGAATGTTAGCATTTCACACCGTTTCCCAAATGGGCTTTGTGTTGGCAGCCCCCATTGCTGGCGGTTTTTATGCTCTCAGCCACGGTTTAGTGAAATCTAGCCTCTTCCTATTGGCGGGGAATTTGCCCAGTCGGGACTTCAAAGTTCTGAAGAAAACTCCCATTGCCGCTGGTTTTTGGGTTCCCCTGCTCCTGGCCAGTTCTTCCATTGCCGGTTTTCCCCTACTGGCGGGCTTTGAAGCGAAAACCCTTACCCTCAAAGGATTGCCCCCCTGGTTGGCGATCGCCTTAAACATTGCCGCGGTGGGTACAGCCATTTCCTTTTCCAAATTCGTTTTCCTGAAACCAACCTTTGTCGGTAAAACCTATCCCCTGGGCTTAGGCGTAGCGTTGGTGGTGTTACTCGGCGGTTTGGCCGTGGGTAATGTGGTTTACTGGCAAGCCTTTACCCCCAGTAATTTAATCAAAGCTACCCTGACCTGCGTGGTGGGGGCAGGACTATATTGGGTCGTGGTCAAAAGGCTAACCCTAAAACTGCCCGATGGAGGGGAACAGGTCGACCACCTGATCGGCATGATGAGCGTTAGTTTAACCATTCTCTTTGCCTGGATTTTAGTATGAAGACCATTGCAACTCTGGGAGGGTGTTTGAAAGGTCAAAGTCAAAGGATTTATCCCCCTAAATCCCGCTTTAAAAAGGGGGCTTTCTCAATTATTCCCCCCTTGATAAGGGGCAGGGGGGATTCCAACTCCAAAACTCAACTTTCCAAACAGGTTCTGACCCTGGAGTGTAATAATCCCGTTGGGCAAAGACCGATGGCATTTGATAACCTGGGGAGATTGATCAAACCGAGGGAGGTGGGTGATGTTAGGGCCAAAAGCCTGTATTTTTGCAGCCGTAATGATTGGTTTTTTAGGCTTAATTTATAAGCGTAATTTACTGATGAAAATAGTGGCTATGGATGTAATTAGCACCGGAGTAATTGCCTATTATTGTCTCGTTGCCGCCCGCACCGGAATCACTACCCCCATTGTGGGAGCGGAAGTTTCCTCTGACCCCATACAATACGCCGATCCCTTGCCTCAGGCAGTCATTCTCACAGCCATTGTTATTGGCTTCTCTACCCAAATTTTAATGTTGGTCATTGCCATGAAGTTAGCCAAGGAAAACCCCACTTTAGAAATTGCCGCTATCGAAAGGGAATACTGGTCTTAATCGAGGTTAATTTATTGTTTAACATCAGGCTTTTAAACCCATTTTTTCCATGAATTTTCCCACGGCGATCGCCCCTAACAATTTATTAATTGCTATCGTGGCTCTCCTGATCCTGGCACTAATGGGAGCCTTTGGGGGCTATCTGTTTCGTCCCCTGGTGCGACCCTCGGCCCTACTGATGACCCTGGGCACGATTCTCTTGGCAGCGGTGGGTTTTTCCCTGCCCAATGCCCAGCAATGGCAATTAATGGATAGGTTTGGCATTCTCTTGCAATTGGACAATTTGGGTAGTTATTTTCTGCTCACCAATGGTTTAGTGACCCTGGCGGTGTTGCTTTACTGTTGGGCTTCCCCAAGGGCAACCTTTTTCTATGTTCAATTAATGGTGCTCCACGTTAGCCTCAATGCTGCTTTTTTATCTACGGATTTAATCAGTTTATACGTCTGTTTAGAGGTGGTGGGTTTATCTTCCTTTTTATTAATTATTTATCCCCGCCAGGCCGCCAGCAGTTGGATTGGGTTGCGTTATTTATTTGTTACCAACACGGCTTTATTGTTTTATTTAATCGGGGTGATGTTGGTTTATCAGGCCACTAACTCCCTGGATTTCCAAGGTTTAGCCACTGCCCCCTACGAGGCGATCGCCTTAATTTTTTTAGGACTGTTGATTAAGGGGGAAATTTTTCTCTCCGGGTTATGGTCGCCCCAAACTAGCAGTATTGCCAGTCCTCCTGTGGCGGCCCTTTTGTCCGGCATTGTGGTCAAAGCGGGAATTTTACCCCTCCTGCGGTTTGCTCCCCTGTCGGAACGATTGGCCACCATGGTGTGGGGCCTGGCCATTGCCACCGCTCTGTTGGGCATGGGCTTGGGCATGTTTGCCCGGGATAGTCGGCGCATTCTAGCCTACAGCACCATTTCCCAGATGGGATTTATTTTGGTAGCCCCGGCGGTGGGGGGATTGTATGCGTTAACCCATGGCCTGGCTAAGGCTTGCCTATTTTTGTTGGTGGGCAGTCTGCCGGAACGGGATTTGGATAAACTCCAGGCCCAACCTATTTCCTACAAATTGTGGTTACCCATGGTGCTGGCTAGTTCTTCCATCATTGGCCTACCCATCCTGGCGGGCTTTGAAGCTAAAACCCTGACCCTGGAGACCCTCAGCCTCAATGAACTGCCCTGGACAGGAATTTTAATGAACTTGGCGGGGGTGGGCACAGCAATTATTTTGGCCAAATTTATTTTCCTCACCCCTAGCTTTGACAAGAATGTTGACCTGGACAAATCCCCCTGGGGACTGGTTTTAGCTGTGCTTCTTCTGCTGGGAGCTTTAACCTTGGGCAATGTCATTTATCCCGAAGCTTTTTCCTGGGAGAACGGCATCAAAGCCACCGCTAGTTTTCTGCTGGGTTCAGCCATTTACTGGTGGGGTTTGCGGAAAATTCCTTGGCAACCACCGGATTGGGGGGAACGCTTGGATCACCTGATCGGCACCATGGCCATAATGTTGATGTTACTTTTCAGCTCGGTATTAATATGACTGGACTCCTTGATATTGGTTTACGGCTGGGCATTTGGTTTTTGTTAACGGGCAATCTGCGTCCAGGCAATATTCTCATCGGCCTGATTGTGGCCCTGTTAATTCCCCGTCGACCCATACCTCCCTATGTTTTGCGGGATGGGCTGAGGGTGTTTAAGGAAATTCTGCTGGCCATTCCCCAGGCTTACATCGAAGCTTGGCAAATGATTCTCCAGCCCCACACCAGAACGTGGGTTGAACGGCAGGAATTTTCCCCCCAACGAACTAGGGGACTAATTTTCCTGGATATTTTCCTAATTACCTTCACTCCCAAAACCCTGGTGCTGAAATACCACGAAGAGGGATGGTACGAAATTCATTATCTTGGCCCCAAGAAGGAAGAAAAATGACTGTTCTACTCTGGACTATGTTACTGGCGGTGTTTATTCCGCTCTTGGCCACCCTGCAACGGGGCAATATTTGGGTGAAAATGCTCTCCTTTGCCAGTGTTGCCACTAAAACATCAATCATCATTTTGGTGGTGTCGGTGTTGCGGGACGATTGGATGATTGGCATGGTGGGGGTTTTAATTCTCAGTGCCGGTAATGCGGCTTTGATGCTTTTGGCCCAATTAATTCGCCGGATGGAGGCCCTATGATCACCACCATCATTAACTGGGTGACTAACGGTTTTCTGGCCATGGGCATTCTTTTTTGGCTCTTTGGTACTTTTCCCCTACTTCAAAGTCGGCGATCGGTCATTACTAAACTCCATCTGCTAACGGTGTCGGACACCCTCGGCTCCATGGCGATCGTGGTGGGGCTATTTCTGAAACTGCCCCGGGAATGGCCCCTCCTGCTCTTAGCTATCATTTGTCTTTGTCTATGGAATACCATTCTGGGTTACGTGTTGGCCTACTGTGCCACCGGGGAGAAGCGCACCAATGTTTAATTTGGCAGACCAAACGGAAATTTTAGCCTTTACCCCCCTATTGCCTTTTTGCGCTTTGTTGGTGGTAATTCAAGGCAATCCCTACCAGGCATTGGTAATGCGGGGGATTTTGGGGGCGGTGGCGGCCCTGATTTATACACTGTTAGGAGCAGCGGATGTGGCCTTGACGGAGGCGTTGGTGGGAACCATGTTATCCGTTACCTTGTTTGCAGTGGCGGTGCGGTCTTCCCTGGTGCTGCGTTTAGGGGTCATTGCTCCCCCCGATGGTGATGACGGCAAAAAATTGATTGCCCCAGAAGATGAACAGGCCATTACCCAGGCGATCGCCCCTTACCATTTGCGGTTAGAAATTATTGCCTATGAAGATTTAGCCAGTTTGACGGAAGCTTGGCAAACCCGGGCTATTCATTGTTGGTACGAAGCCGATGTGGCCATTTTAAATACCCCCGTGGTGCGGTTGCAGGAAATTCTCGCTCCGGCCCTAGTGTCCCAGGCGATCGCCGTTAAATTTGTGCCTGCTAGTACCAGTCCTGTTCCCCCTCTATATTCTCCGGAGGTTGCCCAATGAAAATTGTTTACCTAATTGCGGCCCTATTGTTCTACGCCAAAATGTTGTTCATCACGGGCAATGCTGTAGAACCCTTAGAAGAAGTGGCGGTGGTGGAGAATTTGCTAGAGCAAACGGGAGCGCCCAATGTGGTGTCGGGGATTATTTTCCGCAATCGTTTGTACGACACCATGCTGGAGGTGGTGGTGTTTACCATTGCCATTATGGGGGTGCGCTTTTTGATGGCGGAGGAAAAGCCGGCCGCCATGGTCTATCAAGTGAGCGATGCTCCGTCGGTGGTGCTGGCCCGATTGGGGGCCATGATTGCCCTGCTGATTGGCATAGAATTGGCCATCCGGGGTCACCTCAGTCCGGGGGGAGGCTTTGCGGCCGGGGTAGCGGGGGGAACCGCCATTGGTCTAGTGGCCATTATTTCTTCGCCGGAATGGTTGCATCAACTGTACGAAAAATGGCAAGCCGCCAAGGTAGAAAAGTTATCGGTGTTGATTTTCCTCGTTCTGGCCGCCCTGAGTTTGCTGGGCATTAATTTTCCCTTGGATGATGCGGGCTGGATTCCCCTGTTGAACATGGTGGTGGCCCTAAAAGTGGCGATCGGTTCCTGGGGAGCGATTTTGGTCTTTATCCGCTATCGGGGGTTATTGTGAGTTGAGATGCGTTGGTCTGGGGCTAGTTGGCAAGAAATTTCCCCCTAACAATGGTGTTGTAATCAAATTTTTTCCCCGTTTTCGGTAAGGCCATGGTTCCCACTCTCCGCTTTTATATTTGTCTAATGCTCATTGGCGGTGGAGCTATGGTGGTAGCTCAAGTTGATACGGTTCCTAGGGCGGTGGGGGCCTTGGTTTTAGCAGATTTACTACTGTTGCTGCTGACTGCCATTGACTATGTTCGAGGCAAAAAGCAAAAAATAACAGTGCAACGGCAACCTCTGGGACCCCTTTCCATTGGTCGGGAAAACCCTGTCACCATCACACTGGAGAATTCTGGCCCCACGGCGATCGCCAAAATTAAGGATGATTATCCCGCCCCATTTCTGGCCACGGACGAGTTAAAGACAGCCCAAATTTTGCCCCAGGGAAGCACCCAGTTAAGTTACCAAGTGCAATCCCGTCAGCGGGGGGAATACGTTTGGGGCAAGGTGAATGTGCGGCAACTATGTCCCTGGCAACTGACTTGGCAACAATGGACGGTAGGGAAAGGAGAAACGGTGACGGTCCACCCAGATTTAATCGGCCTAAAATCCTTGACCATCCGCCTGGCCCAAGCTACCACGGGCAACCTAAGACAAATGCGGAAGCTCGGTTTAGGTACGGAATTTCGGGAACTACGGGATTATCAGGCGGGGGACGATTTACGGTACTTAGATTGGAAAGCCAGTGCTCGCCGGGGCATTCCCCTCATGCGGGTCTTGGAACCAGAACGGGAACAGACGGTGATTATTTTGCTGGATCGAGGCCGGCTGATGACCGCTTGGGTGCAGGGGCTACAGCGATTTGATTGGGGGTTGAATACCAGTTTGGCCTTGGCAGTGGCGGCCCTCCATCGTGGCGATCGCCTAGGGATAGGGGTGTTTGACCGGGAAGTGGTCAGTTGGTTACCCCCGGAGCGGGGTTTGCAGTATTTACCCAAATTATTAAAAACCCTGAGTCCTCTCCAACCCGTGTTGCAGGAACCGGATTATGGCGCGGCGATCAGTAAACTGGTGCAACAACAAACTCGACGGGCCCTAGTGGTATGCATCACCGATTTAATCGATCCCACTGCTTCGCAGGAATTGCTCACTGCCCTCACCCAGCTAGCGCCCCGTTATCTACCCTTTTGTGTCACTTTGCGAGATCCCCAGGTGGATCAATTAGCCCATGCTCCGGCCACTACTGTTAGTGGTGCCTATCAACAAGCAGTGGCCATTAACCTTTTGCAACAGCGGCAATTGGCCCTGGTAAAGCTGAAGCAAAAAGGAGTTTTAGTGTTGGATGCTCCGGCGGACAAAGTCAGTGAACAATTGGTGGATCGTTACCTACAACTCAAAGCCCGCACTCTGCTCTAGACCTTCAAAGTACGTTTACCAGATTCGGAATCAAGGAAGGTTAGGAGAGATTAACCAGTCGTACAAGGGCAACTGCTGAGGTTTGGCCTCGGCAACTTGACCGCTCCAGCGGACTTTTCGACCCATGGGGAATTAACCAAAATCAGATCGAAGTGGGATTGCCACTAACTAGTTGCTGCAGCAAGTCCAAGTTGAGAATTTCAATGGTGGCCCCCTGGCGCAAAATCAGGCCTTTTTTTTCCAATTTACCCAATGTGCGGGTGACAGTTTCCCTCGTAACTCCACTGAGGATAGCTGTTTCCCGATGGGGCAAATTCGGTATTAATACCCTATGCTTTTTGGTGCTTATTGTTTTTTTTCCATGTCCCACTAGTTCCAGCAAAATATGAGCTACTTTTGTCACGCTATCTGATTCCCTGAGGCGGAAATATTGGTTGAGTCTTCTAAGGCGTTTAGATGCAAAAATCGCTACCTGAATACCAGCTTGGGGATCTTCCCTGAGCAAGTTTAGAAAATCTTGGGTGGGAATACTCCAGATCTTGGCCGGGGTCAGAGTGACCGCCTCCTTAGGATTCCAGTCTTCTTCCACTGCGGCGATCGCCCCTACAATCTCATCCGGGCCATAAATAGTATAGATACTATTTTTTGAAGATTCACCAATAGCACATACTTTGATCCAACCTTCAGCGATAAAGTAAATCGACCCGCCGTAATAGTTATCAAATAAAATTGATTGACTGCAGGGATAATTACGAAAACTCAAATAATTTATGTTTGCGATCAACAAATCTTTCGATATAGACCGAAAAAAAGAAATCTCACTGGCCAACTGTTTAAGTTGTTTTGTTGACGGCTTTTGTGGTGCCATGACAATATATCCAAACAATAACTAAATTCTCCCCTAGACCCTCTCAAACCCCCAGTTTCAGGGAAAATTATAGAAACAAGTAAACTGTTTTGGTGTTTATTGTCACAGGTTTTGGTGAGCTGGCTAACAATCATTTGTTGTAAATTAACTTATCATCTAGGTGATGTTAGTTGTCACCCATCCTATGGCAATATGTGTTTAATTTGACTAGCAATAGTCCAGAGATGTTCTCTAAAACTTCGTTGTTAGTCTCATACTTCACCTTCCTACAATCCCCCTCCCCCCCATCTATTCCCTGTGACTTGAACCCCTTTGTTTGCCTTTAAGAGAAATTTAAAATCCCTTTATTTGAGCTTTAAGCACTTACTATTAACCTGAAATTTGACCCAGAAAAACCAATAAAAGACTTCCCCACGGTCTTTGCTGACTTCCCAAAAACCCCAATCGACCATGTACAAGTCTCCATTTTTCAAGCTCCGCTCAATTCTGCTTTTGGCCAGGAACGACCAAAGGACTGCCCCTGTTTCTGGATACACCCTCATGGAGTTGGTAGTAGTCGTGGTGGTGATTGGCATTCTGTCTGGGATTGTGGTCAACGCTAAGCCATGGTACGAAAATCCGCTCAAGAATAGCCAAGACCGCCTGCAGAGCGTCATCAAGACCGCTAGAACTAGGGCAGTAAATAGTACTTCCACCTATCGCATCACTGCTAATCCCAACAATCCTAGTCAAGCAATCCAGGTGCAAAGGATCCGAAGCGGTAGTTGCCAGGCCAATGCCACTCTGCGGGAAGCCTCCCTAGCGACCGATACCACCATTGCCTTGAATGATGTGAGTGGATTTGCCATTGGCGATCGCCTCAAGGTGGGGGGGACAGAAGCGGATGCGCTCTCGGTTAATTTTGGCAATAGCACCATAACCCTTGGGGCTCCGGTGGGGGAGAAAGCGGTGGGGACAAAGGTGGAAACTGTGAAAAATTGGAAGAATGACAGTGCCTTTCTGGACGAAGATCTCAATGTCAACAAGAAAGTCTCCCAAAACAACGCAGATATCCGCATGGTGGGGAAATTTGACAATGCGGCGGAGGAAAATTGGTCCATCTGCATTAACAGCCGTGGTCTAGTCAGCCTGTTTGATGCCGACGGTATGATGACCAGCAATCTTGATTTGGTTTTAACCAATCCCCGCACCAATGAAGAAGCCAAGGTGGTGATTTTTCCAGGTGGGGCCATGGATGCTACGGCGATCGCCATGGGCTCCGGCTCCGGTGGCGGCGGTGCAGGTTCTGAAAGTCCCACCAGTAGTGAAAGTCCCACAGGGGGAGGGGGTACTGGTGGTGGTGGCTCAGAGCCAGAGGAAGTTGGAGAAGGAAGCCCAGGCAATGGCAACAACGGTAATGGAAAGCCCTCATGTAACCAAGGTTTGGGCAATGGTTCCGATGGTTGCTCCCCTGGTAATTCTGATAACAATCAACCTTCCAATGATGATAGCCCTGACGCTGGCCCCGGTAATCCTGGTCGAGGAGGGGGTAATGGCAACACCAACGGGAATAAACCATAGAAATTAAGCATTTAAATCAATTTTCCCGTCAGAGGATTCCAATCAATGCGGACAAAATTACCACTCAAGTTCTTCCGGACCAAATCTCCTCTCCAGGGATTTACCCTCACGGAAAACCTCGTTTCTCTCATTGTCCTGAGCATTACCTTAACGGCAATGTTGCCTGCTTTTATGAACTTTGGCCTACAGAACGCAAAAAACCGCCAACTCACCGGTGCCACATCAGTAGCGAATAGCGTGATGAATGACCTCCGTAGTCAAAGCATGACTGAGTTGGACGCCCAGTTAGGCAAAACAGTATTAACCAATCTGCCTGAACAAAACGGGAATAAATACCAAGTTGACCAATATATTTGCACGAAAAGCAGTACTTTGAATCCTGATAATCCCAACGGGACTTGTTCCACAACGGTGGGAGAAAACGATTTTGCCCGCCAAATTTTAATTGAAGTTAAAGCCCCCCATAATCCCAATGAAACCATCTATCGTGTACAAACTGTTTTTTCTCGTCTCCGCTCCTAAATTCAAGCAAAAAAATAATCGTGGTGTGAGCCTGATTGAACTAATTGTTGGGGTAATCATCGGCGGCATTTTAATTCAGCTAGCTTATTTTGCCTTCTCCGTAAATCGTGAAATGTATTTAAAAGACGCGGCTAAAAATAACACCAATCAAAATCTAAAAACGGTATTTGAAATAGTGGGCCCCACCATAACCCAAGCGGGGGAAGGTATTGGCACAGATCCCAACTTTCCAGTTATTTCTATTCAACCTTTTCCCACTGGTTCGACTAATTCAGAAATCGTTGTCCGTCAGTTAAAAATAGCCACTAGACTGAGGGTTTGTGAAGATGTAACCGCTGGTGTCCAGACAGAAATTACTGTCTTGCGATCCACTGATGACAGTACTAAAACCCCTGAAATTCCTCCCGCTGGTTGTGCTCCTGTAGATGGCAATGGAGACAATTATCCTGATGATTTGGCCCAGTGGAAAAGCTATCGAGAGAGCAATGGCGGCAACCTACGGGTTTATATCTACAACGGCAATGGGCAAGGAGAATTTCTTAACTATGCCAGTGAAGCAATTTATGACGCAGGGGGAAGTGCCATCGCAGGGACTCCAACCTCAGGGCAGGTAGCTTCGGCTGCCATTGGAGTTACGGGAAACCTTACTAATAATTACACTGCCGGCGGATCAACCCAATTGCTAATTCTAGAAGAGCGAGGCTATCGCCTCAATGGAACTACTCTCCAAGCAACTATTGATGGGGTTTCCATTGATGTTATTGACAACGTTGGTCAGTTTACTGTTACCGCCACAGTCATACAAAACAATACTCCTTCCGATTGCACTAGACTTCTTCCCCAAACTAGCACTTTTACTTGCGCCCCTGCCCTAACTACAACCTACAATTGGTCCCAAATTAATGGCATTAACGTTACCAGCCGTCCCAGCATTGGCGAAAATACTCCTGGCTTATCCGCCAGCAATGTTAGCCAGATTAATGGTAAATCCCAAACTCAGATTTTTTATCCACGGAATTTGATTAACTTCTAGAGAAATATAGCCTAATTTTTTGTCTATTCTATCTTCTTATAACTCTGCTTACAGCTATTTTTACTCACTAAAGTCATGAAAAATAAAGCGATTGGTAATCTTCGTCTGACTCTATTTTTATTCTCTAGAAATCCTAAGAGCAACCCTAGGGGTTATATGCTCTTTTTGGTTGTATCTCTACTAATTACTCTGTCCGGTTTATTGGTAGCCTATGCTATTTTAGCCAAGCTTCATACCCTATCGTCTAAAGGAACTGCGATAGGAAGTAGTGGTTTCTACGGTGCAGAAGGAGCCCTGAATATGCGGGTAGAAGAATTACGGGAAGTTTTTCTGAGTGATAGAAATCCTAGCGGCACCAGCCCTAGCTCCTTAGATCAATGCCTACAGCAGTCTAACTTGGGGAGCGGGGATTTCCGTTGCAAGGTGGCGAGTTTTGCTTCCCCCGATGACGCTACAGCCAATATTCTGGCTTACAGCTATGTGGTACCAGAAAACAATGGCGTGGCTACCCAGGGCACAGTGCCCCCAGGGGATACTTTTCAGGGATTGAATATGCTGGAAAGTCGCTATGCTATCAGTGCAGTTAGCGCTAAAGAAGGTGCTAGCCCTGACGAAGTAATTGCCATGACCGAAATGGTGGTGAAAAGTAGGCAAATTCCCATGTTTCAGTTTGCCGCTTTCTACGCCAATGATCTGGAAATTTTGCCCGGTGCTCGCATGGACCTAGAAGGACCAGTTCACACTAATGGGGATCTTTTTCTGGGGGCTAACAATAATGCACCTAATGGCTTAACAATTACGGGGCAAGTCACAGTTGGAAACCAACTTTTTAATCGACGTAAGAACGATAATTCTACCTACGCTAATGGTAATGTCCGCATTGCCAATGGTGCCGGAACTCTAATTAATCTATTGCAGGGAGGCACCGGAAGCACTTCTCCAACAACCGCGGCGATGACACCTGCCAATGTTAACGCCAGTTGGGGAAGCCAAGTACAACTGGGGGTAGAGGCATTGTCCATTCCCACCATTAGCACCTTGGGGGTTGGGGGTAACTATGCTCAACAAGCTGATATCAACTTTGTTTATGCTCCAGAAAAAACTGGTGTTAATGTTCCTGGTATTGGCACGACCATAATTCCGTTTGATGTCACAGCCACTAAACGCGATGCGCTTGGCGCTGGAACTTCTACAACGCTGACCAATGCCCAATTGGCCAGTTTACGTCAGCCCGTTTTGGCAACAGGGGCAGCAGTAACGGCAGGAGTTTGTACACAAGTTGCCGAACCGACGACTACAGATTTAACTCCTTCTCAAATTGCGGATCTACCAAATGCACTCCGTCGGGCAATTCTCTCTCAAACCACCCCTGTTCCCTTTTCTGCCATGGGAGCAACTCTGAATACCGCTCCCCTTAATGCAACTAATGGAGTAAGGGCAGTATTGGAAACCACCCTAGGTACTCTAACTACGGCCCAACGAAACCGAATACGAAGTTATACTCCCAATCAGATTGCTGCTCTGGCCAGTGGTTGTTTTATTAGCGCTCCCATTCAGTATAGGGATCCTGCTGCCACTGGTTACACCACTACTGGACTAAGCTTTGTGAATAACCGCGAGCGTGACGGAGGTAATCCGAGAACCATGCGCCTGCTTCAAATAAATTTAGAAAGTTTGACCGTTTGGAATTTTCAAGGATGGTATCTTAATAATGCTGGCACAGGCTTAGTTTCTGCCAATCAACTATTATTTACCACGGCCACAGCAGATAATGCCGCTCCTCTGAATTCTTTCCAAAACTTGGGTTTAGCGGCTTCTGACACCAGTAGTAATGGTTTAGTTTTTCATGCCACTGTTAGTGCCGGTGCTACCCCAAACCCCAACACCAATGCTAGTCCCTACGGATTTGTGTTGGTGGGGGGCAGGCAATTGCCAGGATTGGCAGAAACTACAAATAACTTTGATCCCACGGGTTTAACCTTTGTCAGTGATCAGGCAGTCTATGTGGTAGGAAATTACAACACTGTCAATTGGCAACCAGCAAGTGTACTGGCTGATTCGTTAAATGTTCTTTCACGTTTACGACTTAATAATGATTTCCAGCTCAATAAAGCTTCTCTTACGACGGCCCCAGTCTCGGAGGATACAACAGTTAACACGGCATTTTTGGCTGGTACAGATATAACTAACTCAACTCTGACTCCCGGCTACAATGGTGGGCTAGAAAACTATCCCCGTTTCCACGAAAATTGGGGTGGAAGAACTCTTACCTATAGAGGATCTTTTGTTAGCACTGGATTACCAGAACGGGTTACGGGGCGATGGAGCAATCAGGTATATGGTGCTCCTAATCGAGATTGGCGCTATGATACTCGCTTTAATAATGCCAAGAATTTACCGCCCCTGTCTCCCCGGTTTGTATTTCTGAAACAAGAGGGCTTCTCCCGTAATTTTGACCAGTAAAACTTGTATATTTATCTCCCGTCACCAGTGCAGGAGACCACTATTTCAATAGCTACATTTGAGCTTTTTTTTGCGTCTGAAAATGGCTACTAATCGGCCCTAGGGAGAGAATTTGGGGATGGGTCACTTTTGGGGGAAATACATCACCCTAAACTTCTCAAACATACCCTTGGGCAGAAAAAGGACTTCCGCTGTACTGTGTTAGATGGTGCCTCAGCCTAAAATCATCGTTTTTTTGTCTTTGCCGACCCTGTGACCAAACCTATTGCCCCCCTCCTCAGCCTTTTAAATTACAGCCGGGTCCACCGTGCCAAAATTTACTGGGCGGTAACCTGCTCCTTGCTGAACAAAATTTTTGATCTGGCTCCCCCGGCCCTAATTGGTTTAGCCGTGGATGTGGTGATCAAGCAGCAAGATTCTTTCCTGGCCCGTTGGGGCATTGTTTCTGTGCAAAGCCAACTGTTGGTGCTGACGGTGGCTTCGGCGGTTATTTGGGCCCTGGAATCAATTTTTGAGTATGCCTACGAACGGCTTTGGCGTAACCTCGCCCAGGATATCCAACACGATCTGCGCCTGGATGCCTATGCCCATTTGCAACAGCTAGACCTGGCCTATTTCGAGGAAAGGAGTACGGGGCGGCTGATGGCCATTCTCAACGATGACATCAACCAGTTGGAGCGGTTTTTGGATGTGGGGGCCAACGAAATTTTGCAGGTGCTGACCACCGTGGTGGTGATTGGCGGGGCATTTTTTGTCATTACCCCGGACATTGCCTGGATGGCGGTGGTACCCATGCCCTTTGTGCTGTTGGGGTCGATCTATTTTCAGTCTTTGCTCACTTCCCGTTATGCCCTAGTGCGAGAAAAGGTCAGTAATTTGAACAGCCGTTTGTCCAATAACCTCAGCGGCATTATGACCATTAAAAGTTTTGCCACCGAAGCGGAAGAGGTGGAACGGCTCCGGCAAGACAGTGATGCGTATCGGGACAGTAATCAACGGGCGATCGCCTTGAGTGCGGCCTTTGTGCCTTTAATTCGGGTGATTATTTTTGCCGGTTTTTCCACCATTCTCTACTTTGGTGGTTTGGATGCGGTGCGGGGTAATTTGGCGGTGGGCAGTTACAGTATGTTGGTCTTTTTAACCCAACGACTACTCTGGCCGCTGACGGGTTTGGGTAAAACTTTGGATTTGTACCAACGTGCCATGGCTTCCACCCAGCGGGTGATGCAACTTTTAGCGACTCCCATTCAAGCCCATCCGGGGGAATTAAGCCTCCATCCTAGCCAGGTGCAAGGGGAATTAGTTTTCCAAAATATTAGCTTTGCCTATCCCCATCGTTCGGCGGTGTTGAAAAATGTTTCCCTACGGGTACCAGCGGGGCAAACCATTGGCATTGTGGGGGCAACGGGGTCGGGAAAAAGCACATTGGTCAAACTATTACTGCGGTTGTACGAATGGGACAGCGGGGATATTTTGCTGGATGGAGTGGATCTACGCAAATACTTTTTGGGAGATCTACGGCGCAGTGTCGGTTTAGTGAGCCAGGACGTGTTTTTATTCCACGGCACGGTGCGGGAGAATATTGCCTACGGCAGTGCTGACGCCACGTTGGCCCAAATTGAACGGGCGGCCAACTTAGCAGAGGCAGAGGAATTCATCAACCAGTTACCCCAGGGCTACGACACCATTATTGGCGAACGGGGACAAAAACTTTCCGGTGGTCAACGGCAACGGTTGGCGATCGCCAGGGCTATTTTAAAAAATCCCCCCATTCTGATTTTGGATGAAGCCACGTCAGCGGTGGACAACGAAACAGAGGCGGCCATTGTTCGTTCCCTGGAAAAAATCACCAAAAATCGCACCACCATTACCATCGCCCATCGCCTTTCCACTGTGCGCTATGCAGATCAAATTTACGTTCTAGAAAACGGCATGGTACAAGAAATGGGCAACCACGAAAGCCTGCTGGCTCACCAAGGGCTATATGCCAAACTGTGGCGGGTGCAAACGGGGCTAAGGAGTGGGGTTAGTTAGCTCCAGTCTGGAGATAATCGGATTTTTGAAATCCTTACCCTTACCCAATGGGACTAATCGATCCAGATACGCTCTTCCCAATCCTTTTCTGCAGTGGATTTAGCGCCATCTCCCAAGACTGAAGCTAGGTCGAAATCCTCTCGGTTAGAATTGGTGGTAAAACTGCTACTACCTTGGGTTGACTTGGTTTTACCGGTGCGGGCTTTACCGTTACCAGAATTACTGGCAAAGGGATTAAGGATAATACGTCCACCATTATCGTTTGCACGGGAGGGGGTGACTCGGTCCCGAGAAGGGGTGTTGACGGGGGCACGGCGATCGCCCATTCCCTTGGTTTCGTAGGATGTTTCCGTTTGCAGGCGAGTATCTCGGACAAAAGCGATGTTGCTCTGGGTATTTCGGCCTTGAAAAGCAGAAGTGGTTATTGCTTCTGGCATCAAATGTTCGAGGAAATAATCAAGGGTCTTTTGTTTTACCCAACCCTTGAGCACCGCCACTGAACCAAATCTAACCCCCAATTTGCGCTGTTCTTCCAGGATTAAATTAACCTGATCCTCTTGGAGTAAATAGGCCTGCTGTAGGTAATAACCCAGGGGACGGCGATCGCGGGTTTTGACCATCCGGGGCCAGGATTCGGCAAAAAAGTCCGCTGTTTCTTGGTGTAACCAGCCCCGCACCACTAAAATTTCGCCGATGGGCAGAGGGGAATATTGTTGGTCTTGGAGAGCAACCTGTATCTGGGCCTCGGTAATGAGGTCAGCTTCCCTTAAAATTTCGCCTAGCAATCGGGAACAGGGGGATTGAGCCATGACAGTGAATTCACAAAAAAGATTAGCCTAAGGAAAGGGGGACTGGCAGGTTGGGGACGCACATACGGAAAAAACAGTTCCTACCAGCCCCCTAGACCCCAAAATCCAGCAAAATCATCGCCTGCAACGTCAAAAAAACAGATATATTGACTAGAGCCGATAGCAGTCATAATAAACGATCCTTTTACCGATTGTCATTACCAAAAAAATTAAAGTTTAGCCATACCCTAAGGACAGAATTTTTTCAGACGCAGAGCGTTGGTCACCACGGAAACGGAACTAAAGGCCATGGCGGCCCCAGCCAGGATGGGATTGAGCAGTAAACCGAAGAGGGGATAGAACAGCCCAGCAGCTACGGGAATGCCGATCACATTGTAAATAAACGCAAAGAAGAGATTTTGTCTAATATTACCCATGGTGGCCCGGCTAAGCTTGATAGCGGTCAAAATTCCCTGTAAATCTCCAGCAATCAGAGTAATATCACTGGCGGCGATCGCCACGTCGGTGCCAGTACCAATGGCGATGCCCACATCGGCTTGGGCCAGGGCGGGAGCATCGTTAATGCCATCCCCCACCATGGCGACGATATTTCCCTTCTGTTGCAACTGTTCCACCTGTTGGGCTTTATCGCCGGGGCGCACTTGGGATAACACATGGCGAATACCCACTGTGTCGGCAATGGCTTGGGCAGTGGCTTGGTTGTCACCGGTGAGCATATAAACTGATAAACCCAGTTTTTTTAGAGCCTGTACTACCTGGGGGGAGGATGGTTTTAGGGCATCGGCGATCGCCAATAGAGCTTTAACTTCTGTGTCCACTGCCAGCCAAATGACGGTTTTTTGTTCCTTTTCCCATTGCTGGGCCTGACTTTGCCATGGTTGATGCGCTGTACCATTTACCCCCAAATCGGTTAACCAATTGGGCGTTCCCAATCGTATCCATTGCCCCTGCCATTGTCCTGTAACCCCACAACCGGCGATCGCCTGGAAATTTTCTATCTCTAGCAAACTCACCTGTTGGGATTGACCATAATTAACCACCGCTTCCGCTAGGGGATGTTCGGAATATTGCTCCACACTGGCCGCCCATTGAATTAACTGTAAACTTTCCTCCGTGGAAGTGGGGGATAGGGTAAAAAAGTTGGTCACACTGGGTTTGCCCTGGGTTAACGTGCCAGTTTTATCCAGCACAATAGCAGTTAATTTTTCCGCCATTTCCAGGCTGCTAGCTTCTTTGATTAACACGCCATACTCCGCCCCTTTACCCGTGCCCACCATCACAGACGTAGGCGTGGCCAAGCCCAACGCACAGGGACAGGCGATGATCAGCACTTCCACCAAGGTCAACACCGCCAGGGTAATATTGCCCGTGGTCAGCCACCAAATACAAAAAGCGGCGATCGCCACTCCGATCACTGTGGGTACAAACCATTGAGTAATGCGGTCAACAAAATGCTGGATGGGAGCTTTAGAAGCTTGGGCTTGCTGTACCAGTTGGATAATTTGGGCGAGCACGGAATCCTGGCCCAACTTGCTGACTTGAACGTCTAAACTGCCGCTTTTATTCAACGTGGCCCCAATCACGTCCGTCCCAACGGTTTTATCTACCGGAAAACTTTCCCCCGTCACTAACGATTCATCCACAGTGGAATTTCCCGCCACCACCACGCCATCCACCGGAATTTTTTCCCCCGGCCGCACCCGCACCACATCGTTAATTACCAACTCGGCGATCGCCACTGTTTCCCAGTGTTCCCCCCGTTTAACGAGTGCTGTTTGGGGTTGTAGCTCCATTAATTTACGGATCGCTGCTGAAGTTTCCCGCCGGGCCCGCTGTTCCAACGACCGCCCCAACAGAATCAGGGTGATCACCACCGCCGCCGCTTCAAAATAAACGTGGGCTGCCAACCCCTGGCTAGTTAACCATTGGGGAAAAAGGGTAATGGCTACGGAGTAAAAATATGCGGCACTGGTGCCCAACGCCACAAGGGTATCCATGGTGGCACTGCGGGTTCTAACGGATTTCCAAGCTCCCCGGTAAAACTCCGCTCCACACCAAAACTGCACCGGCGTAGCCAATAGCCATTGCAACCAGGGATCATGGAAAATATGGGGAAAATGGGGAATATTTACCCCCAGCATCATGGGCAGGGAACCGAAAAAGAGCACAGCACTGATTAATAACCCCGTTACCAATTTGGCCGAAAACAAGGGTTTCCTATCCTTGGTTTGTTGGGGAAACAAAACCTGTTGTTCAAGCACCCTGGCGTGGTAACCGGCCCGCTCCACTGCATCTGTAAGAATTTGGGGAGTCCCTTCCCCCTGATAACTGACCACCGCCTGCTCCAGAGCAAAATTCACCTGGCAAGACTGCACCCCCGGCACTTTGGCGATCGCCCGTTCAATGCTGGAAGCACAGGCCGCACAGCGCATTCCCTCTAGTTGCAGATTGATGGTTTGAGCCATGGTTAATCGGTAATACTCAGTACAAAGAAAAGCTTACCTTCAATTTTAGCCACCGCCCATTGGCAAGCTCGGGAATAGCTCCTGGCCCCGCCTTGGTATAATTGCCTAGCTAAAGATGGACAATATTAGCAGTTGCACTCTTTGGCAGTGACCAAATTTTTAGTTTTTTAATTTACTGAGATAAGTACATGAAAACCGCATGGGTATTCCCCGGCCAAGGTTCCCAAGCTGTGGGCATGGGGGTAGATCTGCTCTCAACGGCGATCGCCAAGGAAAAATATCAGCAAGCCGAAGAAATTCTTGGTTGGTCAGTGGTGGAAAAATGCCGGGGGGATGAAGCTAGCCTGGCCCTGACCCAAAATACCCAACCTTGTTTGTACGTTATTGAAGCAATTTTGGCTGATTTGCTCAAGGATAAAGGTTTTCAGCCCGATTACGTTGCTGGCCATAGTCTGGGGGAATATTCCGCCCTCTACGCCGCTGGGGTATTTGATTTTGCCACGGGTTTGCAACTGGTTAAACAACGGTCAGAGGTGATGGCCAGCGCTTCCGGGGGCATGATGGCCGCCCTGATGAAATTTGATCAAAACCAATTGCAGCAAGCCCTGACGGATAATACAGAGGTTGTATTAGCTAACGATAACAGCCCCGAACAGGTAGTAATTTCCGGCACTGTGGCCGGTGTAGAAGCAATTTTAGCCAACGTCAAGGCCCGTCGAGCTGTGCCTCTGAAGGTTTCCGGTGCTTTCCACTCCAGCTTTATGGCCCAACCGTCCCAATCCTTCGCCCAAACCCTGGCTGCTTGCCAGTTTAACGATGCCACGGTGCCTGTTCTGTCCAACGTTGACCCCAGCCCCACTCAAAACGGCGATCGCCTGAAAGAAAAACTAATTCAACAAATGACCGGTTCCGTGCGCTGGCGGGAAACCATGGTTAACCTAGGAGAAATTGGGGCAACGGATTATTGGGAAGTGGGCCCAGGCAAAGTACTGACTGGTTTATGTAAACGAACTTGCCCTGATCTGAACCTGAAAAATATCGGCCAATTAGACGACTTGAATTCCCTGTAGGGTGACGGAAAAGTCTGGATTTATCCCCTAAATTCCCCAATACTGGGAGGCTTTGGAATTAGATTCTGCCCATAATCAAAGGATCACAGGGACTTCTCAACCATGATCCTATGGTTCCTCTTCTCCCGTCTAGGCTTGCTAACATTGGCCTTCTGGGAGTTTGTTCCCACCCCAAATTCCTCTAAGATGAACAGAGCAAGTAAGAATTTTGACGGGTTGGCAGCATCCAACAAGTCTGCCACAGCTGTTTTTCACCCCATTTTCTCGAAGGAGAGTCTATCGTGTCTGCCCACAAGATTCTAGTCATCGATGACAGCAAAGTTATCCGTATGCGAGTTAAGGATATGTTGCCCCAGGGAAATTTCGAGGTGATTGAAGCCAAGGACGGCCTCGAAGGTTTTAATCTCATCCAGAGTGAGCGGCCCAACCTGATTATGTTGGACTTTCTCCTGCCCAAAATGAGTGGCTGGGAAGTGTTTCAATCGGTGCAGGAACGCCCCGAACTCAAGGCTATTCCCTTGGTGTTGATGTCCGGTCGGAAGGAAGAAGTGCTCGAAAAAATTCCCGAACCCTTCGAGTATTTTGCTTTTGTGGAAAAACCATTTGAGCAACGGGAATTGGTGGCCGCCATCAAAGAGGCCATGATCAAAGCTAAAAAACACGCTCCTGTGGCCGCCGTTGCCAGTGGCGCTGCCCCGGCCGGAGATTTGGCCGCTGAAGTGCAACAACTCAAACAACAGGTAGCCCAAATGCACGGCGAAATTGACCTGTTGAAAAAACAGTTGGGGCAATTAGTAACTTTCATCAAGCAACGGCTTTCCTAAGCTATGCTTTGGGCCTGTTGACCGTTAGACTTGGGGTGAAACCTTTGTGTTGAGAAGTTGAGAGTATGACTATGGCATCCCCTACACCAGAGTTAGCCAACCCCACCATGGATGAAATGACCCCTGCTAGTCATCACGATGTAGTGGAAACGGTTATTTCCGGCATGGCCCAGGAAAATAGCGCCTTTGTGCAAGATAACGACCAGGGCAGCATCTGGAAATTTGCCTATGGCAGTGTGGAAGTGCTAGTACAGCTTACCGGAGAAGGGGAAAATGATCTGTTTCGGGTCTGGGCCGAGGTAATGCCCTTACCAACAGATCCAGGCCAATTATTGGCGGAAGTGATGCAATTAAATTGGTCAGATACCTTTGAGGCCTGTTTTGCTGTGCGGGAAAATCATTTAGTCGCTCTCCATCAGCGCACCGTGGCGGATCTTTCCCCCAGCGAAATTTCCCGGGCCATTACCCTCGTTGCTACCCTGGCCGATGACCATGACGATCGCCTGAAGGAAAAATATGGCGTTTAATCAGAGTTTCTTGATCATCAAAATCAAGTATTAATCAACTAACAATCTTCTTCTAAAGCCGCAAACAGAGCGCTGAGAATCTGGTTGGAGTATAAAAATCCCTCTGGATCGGTGAGGCAAAATCTTTGCAATGTTGCGCCTGTAACCTGCTTTGTCGAGAGGAGTTGATTATCCTCGCCATAAAATTCCAGCCAACGGCGATCGCCAAAGGAAGTTAGGGTAGCAAGGATTTTTGCCTTTTCTGTCTGATTAACCGAAGGCAGTTGGGCCCACGTTACCCCAGCGGTCAGCCTTAGTCCTAACATCAAGCTTTCTAACAAATTTTCCAATGGAGAAACTGTTTCCCCCGGAATGGGACAACCTTGATTAAGCCAAGATTCTAACCATTGGTAATAGCCATTTCTCGTACGGGGCCGGCCAAAACGCTTACCGTCAATGTAACTGGTGGCCCCCATGCCTAAACCGTAGTAGGGCAAATTACGCCAATAGATTTGGTTATGGCGACATTGGTGGCCGGGGCGGCCATAGTTGGAAATTTCGTAATGGTAGAAACCGGCTTGGGTTAATACTTCTTGGCCATGGCGATAAAAATCAGCACTGCGTTCGGGCGGAGGTACAGCCAATTTCCCCCGCTGTTCCCACTTGTCGAACACAGTTTGGGGTTCCAACACCAGGTCATAGCAGGAAATATGCTTAGGCCCTGCTACTAGAGCCAAAGTTAGGGAACGGTGCCAATCTGCCTCCGTTTGCTCCGGTATCCCCGTAATCAAATCCAAACTCCAATTTTTAATATTCTCCTTGGCGATCGCCGTGAGGGCTTGGTCAATATCCCGGCGACAGTGGTGGCGGCCACAAAGGGCCAGTAAATTGTCTTGGAAAGCCTGTACGCCCAAGCTAAAGCGGTTAATGCCCAAATTTTTATAGCCTTGCAATTGAACTTGGTCAAAAGTGCCAGGGTCAATTTCCATGCTAATTTCAGCTTCCATCGCAATGCCGAAATGCTTATGCACTGTTGTTAAAATTTTTTCCAAACCGGCGATCGGCAACAGGGAAGGAGTACCTCCACCAAAAAAAACTGTTTGTAAGGGCTGGCCTTGGTGTTGTTGCCCCGCAATTTCTCTGCATACTGCTTCCACATATTCCCCCACCCAACCGTCCAGGGTTAAAGACTGTAAACCCGTCACAGCAATGGGAAAATCACAATAAAAACAGCGTTGGCGGCAAAAGGGAATGTGAATGTAGGCGGCAGTGGGCATTAAATATGTACCTGTATTCACTGGCGATAAAGTTGCCTTTGTTGAATGTAGCTTTGCACCGGATCTGGAATTAGATCGTCGTCCCGAATTTGCCGGTAAATGCTGGAGGAAATGGGGGGAGTGATGGCTTGCTCGTCGCCTTGGTTAACTAATTGGTAGTGCCCTCCTAACTGGGCCAATTTATCCAAATCAGCTTGATTAATGCCGTAGCCCGGCCGGGGAAAAATCACCAATTGGACAGCGGGCAATAATTCTTTTACTGCGTACCATTGAGGAATTTGCCGAATTAAATCTGCCCCTACCACCAAGGCATAATCCGGTTCCAGCCCCCATCTTTGTTGGGCCCGTTGCAGGCTAATTAAACTGCGGCGATCGCTCAAATCTTCCCAAATTTGCACCGTGGCGTAATCCTTCTGTACATCCTCCACCAACAGCTTCAACATTGCTTGGCGATCGCCCAGGCTGGCCCAGTGTCCTGTTTCGGGATTGGGGCCTTGCTTAAAAGGATTGTCGGCGGCCCACACCGCTACTTGGTCAAAATGTTGAGCTAACCAAATGAGGATGGCCCGGTGGGCTAGGGTGGGGGGATCGGCGCTGGTGCCAAAAAGGGCTATTTTCACGAGGGGGTTTGAATTTATATTACTTTCGTCTCCGAACAATTAATTTTTCACTTCCGTTAGCTCAATTACCCGCTCATCGTAATCCTTGACCAAAAAATTCAACGGCTTGCGACTGCGTACTTTATAGCGGAGACGGCGAGATTGCACCCGCAGAAAAATTTGCTCCAAACAATCGTGGTCAAAACAGACATGGCGTTGGCGATTGTTACTGCCAAAGCTAGCCCCACCAATGATGTGCAGTTGGGTATTTTTTTTCAACTGATACCAAAGCCCGTCCTGGGCACTGTAGCGATTCTCGGGGGGAATTTGGGGGTTAGCCGCCATGGAAAATGAGTCCCAACCCGCAGTACCTAGGGTTTGTTCATAGTTGTAGTAATAATGCAGAGGCACGTCCGCCACGGCTAGCTCCAGCAAACCTTCATAAAATGCTTTGGCGATCGCCAGGTCGGACACCATTACCGTATAAACCTTGGGGGCACTCGTGAGAAATAACCACATGGCCAAGGCATAGGCCCCCAACAGCATCACCATAATGCCTTGGGTGGAAAACAAGCTGTCAATGGGAATCAAGGCGGCGAAATGCAGGGGCATGGTTAGGAAACTGGGGGGATGGAACCCGAAAAATCAGCGAAAATTGTATTGTTAGGATCATTAGGCTTTGCCACCGCTGGAGCCAGCAAACACCGTCCAACTAGCATTGCCCTTGGGATACATTCTACCAAGAGCTATCCCGGCGTTCCAAACTTCCCTCCGATAACCTATGGACCAGTTGGATCAATTGAGTGATTATTTCCTTCCTCCCCTCCAGGTAGGCCAAACCCGCTTTGATTGGGGAAAACGCACCTATGTGATGGGGATTTTGAACACTACCCCGGACAGTTTTAGTGATGGGGGCGAATTTAACTCTCTACCAACGGCCATCCACCAGGCTAAAACCATGGTGCAGGGGGGAGCACACATTATTGACATTGGCGGCCAGTCCACCCGACCGGGGGCAGAAACTGTTAGCTTGAAGGAAGAATTAGAGCGCACTATTCCGATTATCCAAGCTCTCCGGCAAGAATTAGACATCCCCATTTCCATCGATACCACCAGGGCGGAAGTGGCACGACAAGCTCTCCAGGCCGGAGCGGATATGGTCAACGACATTTCCGGAGCTACCTTTGAACCCGAAATTTTGGTGATCGCCGCCCAGCACAAGGCTCTGATTATTTTGATGCACATACGGGGTAACCCCCAAACTATGCAAAATTTGACGGATTATGGGGATTTAATCGGGGAAATGAAGCAGTTTTTCGGCGCCCAAGTAGATCTAGCCCGTCATTACGGTGTATTGCCCGAACAGATTATCCTTGACCCAGGCATTGGCTTTGCTAAAACCGCTGAGCAAAATATTACCCTACTGCGCCAGTTACCGGAGCTAAAAAGACTTGGTTTTCCCCTATTGGTGGGGCCATCCCGGAAAAGTTTCATTGGCAAAATTCTTGACCAACCTGCTCCGAAGGAAAGAGTTTGGGGTACTGGGGCGGCCTGCTGTCGGGCGATCGCCGGGGGAGCAGATATAGTCAGAGTCCATGATGTGGAAGCCATGGCCCAGATATGTAAGGTGGCCGATGCCCTATGGCGATGAGTAAGCCTAACTTAAGGAAGTTAATGGAAAATCTGGGGCAAAAACTCCAGCGTTGGGCCCTAGAGGAGTGGTCAGGCTTAATTCTGGTGATGGTCCCCATCGCTCTATTGTTCTGTTGGGGGCTAGACTTCCATAACCTACGGCGGGGGAGGAAACAAATTTAGTTGAATCAGCCCATTATTGGCGGGCAACACTACAAAATTACGGCTTTACTCCCACTAGCTTGTTTGAGAACCTAGGGCGATCGCCATTGCCCATTTGGTTAATTAGTCTTAGTCAAATGATTTTTGGCCATGAATTATGGGGCGATCGTTTACTGGGAGCTTTGCTCAATGGGGCCAGTTTGCCGTTGTTATATTGGCTGGGTAAGGAGCTCTACGGCCGTAGTTTGCCATCCTTGCTCACTGTAGTAGTCTACGGCACTGCCCCCACTGTGGTTTATTGGGCCAGGGTAGCTAGCATTAACAGTTTTGTCTTACCGTTAACCATTGCCTGTCTAGCTAGTGCATTGTTTTGCCGTCGGGATTTAAGGGGAGGCTTACCCTTGGGTCTGACCCTCAGTGCCCTGGCATTAACGAATTTGCCTACTTCCATCGTACTATTTGCCACCAGTCTAGTTTTTCTCCATTGGGATACACCCCGTTTAAAATCTTCACCCCTATTTGGGTTTGGTCTAGTTTTAGGTTTACTACCGGCGATCGCCTGGTGGCTGGGCTATGGTTTCTTGCTCCATGGAGAAATTGTGGACTCGATAATGGTCATTGGTGGCTCTCCCTGGCCCATAAAGTTAAGGGGCTGGCTCTGGCTACTGGCAAGTTCCCCCGGTCTAATTTTTGCGCTGAATACTTTTCCCCAGGCCCAACAAGCATTGCCCTGGAGTTGGGCCCGTTTCCTGCTTTGCCAAGGGGGAGTGTACGGTATGTTAGTCATCATTTCTCCCTGGGCCAGCACTTCCTTGGTGATGCCCCTGTTAGTAGTTTTGGCATTGGCAGCAGGATTGACCTTAGCTGAAATACAACAAGAAAACAGTACTTTGGTTTATCCTCCCTGGTGGCGTCGATTTTTCCTGACCCTAGCCGGTTTGACTGCCCTGGGGGCGATCGCTATTTATTTCTCCTATAGCCAGGGTAATTTAGCCAGTTGGACTGCCCAGGACGGAGTACTCGCCATATTAGTACTAATTTTATTAGCTTTAACCTTGGCGATGACTTCCTTATTATTAGACCGTCAGCGCCCTGAGTTTATCAACGTGCTTTTTTGGGGATTGTTTGTCTGCCTATTTCTGATTATTTATACTCCCTTGAGCTATCTGCCCCCTAGGTCTTTGCCTGATGTGATAGTTTCTACGGTTTCCACCACTAACCAATTGCCGGCGGAATTATAACGACCTCCTAAGGTAATTTTTTTGCCATTGGCGTGGTTGATTAATTGCTCCGCCACTTCCGGTCGTTCCGTAATCACTTTGAGAATTTTGCCCGATTGTTGGCAGATTAACTGATAGGTTTGGTGTTCACTTTTTTGCAACTCGCCGGTGTAAACGCATTGACTTTTAGATAAGGGCAATTGAGCCAGATTAACATCCACTGGACAGTGGCCCGAGGGGGGATATTGATCAGGATTGTCCAAATAATATTGTTGCCATTGCCGCCATTCGGGATGGTCGGGAACTAAATTAAATAGGGGAATAACCGCCGCTGGGGCACGGCGATCGCCAATCAGGGCTTCCTGCACATCCCGCACGTCTAAGTCCTGGGGGTCACAATTTTTTTCCACACTTAAAGCCGCTATCATTCCCACTGCTTGCCCTGTGTTCATAACTAGGGGTTGTAAACGGGTGCTGCCATTGGCCATGTGACTGACGGAAATATTTTTTTCACAGGGTAAATAGCCCCGCGCTGTCGGAGATAAAAGAGCTGGAAAAGGAATAGTAAAGGGGGTTCCCGTCCATCTTCCGCCCCAAATTAAGGATTTGGGAGTAAGAGGAAATTCATAGCCGGGATAGTGGTGATCGTTGGCATAATTTCCCACCCCAATGCTAGTAACTTTTTGGTTATAAATTGGCAGGGATGCTACCTGACCCTGGGGTAAAATATCCCTTTCCGTAATAACTTGCTGACCTTTTAAGCGCCTACTTTCCCGATAGTAGGGATGGAGGGCGAAGGCGGTGGAAATATCTCCCGTTTGTGGAAAAATTCCTGTGGCTAATTCTAAGTTTTCTGAATGATGCTTTTGCAGGTAATGGGCGTAGGCATAGCTATATTGATAAGCTTCGTTTAAATAGGTTTGCTTTTCCTTTTCACCGCCCAATAAACGGTTTAAATCTTTGCCATAATCATTACCGGCGATCGGCCAATTAATCATGTAATGTTGACCTGGTAATTGGCCATAGGTTAAAAAATCTTTTTCCCCATGGTTCTGCCAAGTATTGGCGAAATCTTGGGCTACATTAATGGCAGGTTCAGCAATGATATTTGTTTGATTATTAGTTGTTTTTCGTAGCAAAAATACCCAAGTGGGGGACTGTATTGGATACTCTTCTGTCATCCGATTAGGAGCGACGGGACAACTCGGTTCATCAAATTTATCCTGCCAATCCCAACCCCAGCGGTGCTCAATGTCCCCCAGAGCCAGTAAATCTCCCAACTCTGTGCCATCCAGAATTACCCTAGCTCGAATTTCATAGTCTGGAAATCTCACCCCCACCAGGCGATCGCCATTTTTTAGCACTTCCATCGGGCATTGATTGGCAATCCAAGTCAAATTGGGCAACTCTGCCACCCAGTCCGCAAAAATCTTAGCTCCCAAACGGGGATCAAAAGTAAATAAACTTACCCAGCCATGGTCTAAACCTCCGGGTTGTTGGGCTTTTAATGCCCTTAAAAACTGTCCCCATAATCCTGTTTGCCAAGCGGCCAATTCATTGCCATCGGGGGCCGCTACCCCAGCGGAAGTTAACATGCCCCCTAACCAGGGCCCTTCACTGACGAGAATGGTCTTTACTCCCCGTCGGGCCGCCTGGATTGCTGCCGCTGTGCCCCCAATGCCCCCTCCCACCACCAAAATATCTGTGGTCAATTGGGCAATGGATTTTGTTGCAATGGCCATAATTTTTCTGGGGAATTACAGACTATCTAAAAATTGCTTTGCAGTGAAAATAGGGATATTTTGATACGTTTCGAGAATAAGTAAATCGCTGTCGCCACTAATAATCACATCAGCTTGGGCGGCGATCGCCGTGGCCAAAACCATGGCATCTTTAGGATCCCGCAGTTCGCGAACTTCTAGGGGATGGATAGGATAAATAGTAGAAATTTCGCCCATCGCAAGTAGAATTTCTTCTGTCGTTAAAGACAGTAATGCGAGCCTTTTTTGCAGCTTTTGGTAACTTAGAACTTTCTCCACTTCTTGCAAAATTTCTACGGAAGTACAGGTCAAAATTTCTTTTTTACGAGCTAATTTTATGAGATTACCTGGTAACCCTTGCCATAACCACCCGGAAAGCCAAAGGTTTGTATCTAGGACGACCTTCATAATGCCGATTCGCTCTCAAGGCGATTTTCACGACGCACTTCTCGCACTAATTCGCAAATTTCTTCCATGATTTCATCGGTAAGTTCCTCACCATTACGCTGTAAACTATGCTCCCACTTTTCCCAATCAAAAGCAGGAACTCGTTTTAGCTCAATTTTGTCTTCGTGAACTGTAATTTTGTAGCTTTCACCAGGAACTAGTTTGGCTTTAATTTCCGGGGGAAGATCTAGGGTTTGTTCTGCGGTAACAGTGGCGGTGAAAACTTGCTCGATGGTGCTCATGGTCTGGAAGGAAAAGCAAAGATTGCCACTACCATGATAGGTTACTTAGCCCAAGCAGGGGTTTAATGCCTCCTCTGCTAGAACCACAATGGCTTTTGACAGATTTTGACCGAGTGCCCGAATCCCTCTGCCATTAGAGCAATATCAACGCACCCGGCCATGGCTTGTTTGCGAAAGATCTCAGAAATTCTCGCTACCCCTTACGGTTTTATTTTTTCAAATCCTTAGCCATCTGGCGGAACATGTCCAAACTATTGTCGCTGGAACGGCGATCGTTGTTGGCCGGGGTAGAGTTGGCCTGGGATGGGGCGGAATCCATTTTGGTACTGGGGGCCGGTTGACCATTGGCCTGGATTTTTTTCACCTCCATGGCAGAAATCTCCTTGACCACTTCCCCTCCCTGGGAATTAAGAGTTTTGGGAAAACTCCGTTTAATTTTGATGGGAGTCCGCATGTATTCGGCATTGCCTAAGCTTTTGGCATCGTCGCTTTCAAGAAAAAATGCCTCTTTTTTTTCTGGCTGAGGACTGGGGTTGGCTTCAATATCTTCGACGTACTGTGCCTTTTTACCAAATAAGCCAAATAATCCGGCCATTGATCGTTGCTCCTGGGATGATTGTTAAAATTTATTGCGAATTGTTAAATTTTAGCAACTTTTGACCAGGCGACAATGGCCTTTGCCTTAGTCTGCGTTGGTTTGTAGGTTTTGGCCCTAGGCAACAACTAGAAAATTACTGCCCCTCCCTCATCATCATCGCCATCTTCCATGGCATCCCAATCCATGGTGTCTTGTTCCTCCCGCTCGTCCCCATCTTCGTCATCATCATCTAAATCCATATTGGCGGAGTCTTTGGGGGCACTATTAACCGCTCCGAGATCAATTTGTTGACGGTAATAGTCCACACTGCGCACCTGTACGTCCACCTCATTACCTAGGCGGTAAGAAGTACGACTTTTACGACCCACTAGGGCGCATTGGCGACTGCGAAACTCGTACCAGTCATCTTTGAGGGAACTAACATGGACGAGGCCTTCAGCCAGTAGGTCGAAAATTTGCACAAAGAAGCCGTAGGACTGGACGCCGGTGATCAAGCCTCGGAAGATTTCCCCGGTGCGGGCTTTCATTTTTTCAGCTTTTTTCAGCCCCAATAGATCTTTTTCGGCATCTTCGGCGGTTTGTTCCCGGTCATTGAGTCCCAACACTAACTGGTGCAAATCCCCTTCAATGGTTTCTTGGAGGTTGGGGGGCAACACATTCCAGCTAATTTGGTTACGGCAGGTGTGGGCATTGAGCTCTACCCCGGTTTTCATTTGTTTGGTCCGGCGATCGCGCCCCTCCGTCAATACGAGTTTCAGCAACCGTTGCACCACCAAATCCCCATACCGCTGGGCCGGAGAAACACAGTGGGTATAACCCGATTCGTAGGCGAGGGCAAAGTGGGGAGCGGGGTGGCTAAAATACTTTTCGATTTTGAGGGTATTAGCCAGCAAATGGTTCAATACCGCTTTAGCCGGGAGGGATTCAAATGCTTGGCTGAGGTGATGGTAATGCTGGGGAATAATGTCCCCTTCTAGGTCAATTTTTACGCCTAAATCGAGGTTTTCCGCTAATTTAACAATGTCCGTTAGATCTTCAGCTTCCGGTGCGACCTGGCCACAGTAGAGACCAGGTATGCCCAGGGCTTGCAGTTGGAGAGCTACTTCTCGCTGCAACACCACCATCAATTCTGCTAACAAACTACGAATGGGCAGGGTTTCTTGGGTCATGATCACCCCCAAACGACCCTCATCCAGGCGGGGGGAAGCGGTTTCTGTTTGGAGGTTAAAACTCCCCCGCTGTAGCCGTTGGGATTTAATCAGGGGGCAAATTTGGAAAAATAATTCCTGGAGCAGGCCGCCGTAGGGTTTCAACTCGCCACTTACGGATTCAATGTCCGCCAGGGCTGTTTGCACTTCGCTGAAGTCTAGTTGGCGATCGACTTTGACCACACTGCTGTGGTATTCAAACCCTGTTACTTCCCCCCGGTCATCCACTGTGAGAAAGAAGGATAGGGCCAGACGATCTTCGTCGGGAATGAGAGAACAGCGCCCGATCAAACCTTCGGGGAACAGGGGGCAAATCTGTTCTTCTAGGTACACGGTGGTGCCCCGTTTACGGGCTAACTGGTCCAACAGACTATCTTCGGCAATGTAGTGGGCAATGTCGGTGATGTGAATGCCTACTTGCCATTGGTTTGCTTGGCTTTCTAAGCTCAGAGCCACCTCTTGCCAGGGTAACGTTTCCCCCCGGGGACCACCGCCAAAGGTAACTAACTGGAGCTTGCGATAATCCTGCCTTTTTTTCAGTTCCCCTGGTTCAATCACTTTGGGCAAATTTTGCAGAGCTTCGATGGCTTCGGGAGTCCAACCTAGGGGCAAATCATGTTTACAGGAAACGATGTCGGTGTCGGCGGCGGCTTCAGCGTCACTGCCTAACACTTTAGTAACTTCGCCTAGGGGCGGGTGCTGGGCAATGGGATAACGGAGAACGGAAACATGAACGAGATGATCTACCGCTTCCCCGAGGTTTTGCTCCTTATCCTGAAGTTCCAGCTCAAATAGCAGGCGGTCATCCAGGGGCACAGCCCGGTAATTATCTTCGCTTTTTTTCACCTGCGCTAACAGGGAAGGATTGGCTCGGTCGAGAATGAGATGGACTGCTCCTTCGGGGGACTTGCGGCGGGTACCGTCCTTAATCACTTTGACCAAAACCCGATCGCCGTTCCAGGCATTGCTGAGATTCCCTTCCCGGACGTAAATATCGGTGGCATCTTCATCGTCTTGGATGGCAAAACAAAAACCCTTACTGGAACAACGCAGCCGGGCTTCCACCACATCTTCCCTGGTCACCCGCTTATATTTTCCCCTTTCTTTGACTAGTACCCCCATTTTTTCCAGGGCATCGAGGGCAATCTGTAGGGCTTCTATGGCCTCAGGACTCTCACAACCTAGTTTTTTTTCGAGAAACTTACCCGCTACTAATTTGTCGTCAACAAAATAGGACAAAAGTGTGGCGATCGAATAATCCATGAAACTGAATCCTGAGGTGGGCTTACGGGGTGAAGGGAAGCGTTAGAATTGTCGAGGTTTGCCATTGACCATGAAGTTTGTAATGGAAATCCGCCCTCAGTAAAGTACTGAACTATGTCAACTGCAGGTGTACAGATGTTTTGGCGCGGTGTTCCCCCTCCACCAATCCCTGGAAAGTGGGTGAGCCATGGCAGAGGGCAAATAAACTAGTATTAAAGGCAATGCACCAATGGAAGCAAATCCGACGGTGACAATCCATAACAACCCTTGATTGTATCAAAGAGAACGTCACCTTTGTGGTTAGGGTCCGTGGGCAAAGTTCTAATCTGCGCCCTCAGTGGGAACTTTGATCTCTTTTCTCCCTAAACTTGGGGAGAGAGACAGGGAAAAAAGTTTATTAGTGTGAATTTTCCAAGTGTGGATATTGTAAACTCTGACCATGGCGGCGTAGAAAAGCTTTGGCTAGAGAGAGAGCGAAGTCCTGGTCGCACTACATTACCGGACAAATTTTGCTAGGCGATCGCCTTTTGCCCCGGCCGGACAGCCGTTAAAACCATGCATTCCATGGGTCAAGGTAGAATGGGCCAGGATAAGTAATCCATTGAACGAACATTGAACTAACGCGATCTCCGCTAATTCTCAATAACTTTTTTGCCCATCAAACCACCGCCTTGCCCCATAAGCCATGAGTGAAGCTTCTCTGCGTCCCGCCAAAATTAGTACTGTATTGCCGGAGTCCCTGGGGGAAGAAATGGGCTTTGAGCCGGGGGATGCCATTGTGCGTATTAATGGTCAGGCGCCGAGAGATTTGATTGATTATCAATTTCTCTGCGCTGACGATTATTTGGAATTGGACGTATTGGACAGTCAGGGAGAATTACATGAACTGGCGGTAGAAAAGGAATTCGATCAGGATTTGGGACTGGGGTTTGAAACGGCCCTATTCGACGGGCTGATCCAGTGCAATAACCGTTGTCCCTTTTGTTTCATCGACCAACAACCGCCGGGGAAACGGGAGAGTTTATATTACAAAGATGATGACTATCGCCTGAGTTTTCTCTACGGCAGTTATCTCACTTTGACTAATTTGAGTGCCAAGGAATGGCAACGCATAGAACAGTTAAGGCTTTCTCCCCTCTACGTTTCCATCCATGCCACGGAAGCATCGGTGCGGGAAAGATTGTTAAAAAATCATCGGGCCGGTCAGATTCTTGACCAGTTGGCTTGGTTCCAAGCTAGAAGATTACAGATCCACGCCCAGGTGGTGGTTTGTCCTGGTGTTAATGATGGTAAGCACTTAGAGCAAACTTTGAGGGACTTAGCCCAGTTTCACCAAGGGGAAACCCCAGCGGTGATTTCAGTGGCGGTGGTGCCGGTGGGTCTAACCCGTTTTCGTCCCCAGGAAGATGAGTTAAGCCCCGTTGGTCAAGCTAAAGCCACGGAGGTAATTGCCCAGGTTCAAGCTTTGCAAAAGGAATTTGCCCAGCAACTAGGTGGTAACTTTGCTTGGTTGGCCGATGAATGGTTTCTCATTGCCCGTCAACCTTTGCCACCGGAAAGCCATTACGAAGACTATCCCCAAATTGGCAACGGGGTAGGGTCTATCCGTCAATTCATTAAGGAGTTTCAACAACAAGCTGCCGAATTTCTCCCCCCGGCGATCGCCGAAGCCAAGACGTTGACCTGGGTAGTGGGCAATGCTGTAGAACAAGCGTTTGAGCCACTGATGGAACAATTAAATCAAGTCAAGGGTTTAACAGTTAATTTAGCGCCCTTAAACAGTGATTATTGGGGTCAGGAAATTACGGTGACGGGACTATTGACGGGGCAGGATTTAATCGCTAAATTGGCAGGCAGAGATTTAGGGGATGGTATTCTATTGCCCGCTCTGATGTTGAAACATGATGATACTCGCTTCTTGGATGACCTCCGGGTGGCCGATGTGGCTCAAAAGTTGGGCACAACCATTTACCCTGTGGCTGATGTGGCCAGTTTGTTGGAACATTGTGTTCAGCCTATGGCTGTCTCCCGCCATTGCTAAAAAACCCCGTTAATTTTTCTTACCCATGGGGAAGTTTGCTGGTTCAATAAGCCGAGTTGTAGTCGGCAGCCTATTTTAAGAACAATTGTTTTACATGACAGATAGTGGGCTAAGAATAACTTTGCTCAAACCATTTGGTAAAACTGCTCAATGGACGAGCCGATTTTCACCCCGGCTTTAAACGTCATGCACCAATCTCTGATTTACTGGTTTATTCATCTATCAATTCCATAGACTTTTTGCTTCATCGCTCCAACTAACTTTTCTGGGATGTCCTCCATGCCCCCCGTGCCTAGCTTACCGTCCACCGATGCCGTTATTCCCCCCGGTAATTTTGTTGAACCTCCCACTTCTCCGGTGGTCATTCTCAAGGAGTTGGTGGCTAAGTTGTACCGGGAACAAAATAAAGTGCAGGATCTGTTGGGGGCTATGGGCTACGCCCTGCGGAGTTTACATAATCTGAATCAGTTTCTGGAATTGACCCCTCTGATGGCCACCAGGGTCACCGATGCCGACGGTAGTGCTTTAGTTCTAATGAGAGAAGGGGAAATATCTATCTTTGAACAAATCCATGGCCACAAAAATAGTCTTAAGGGCACCATTAAAGGCGCTTTGCAGAAGGCCCGCCAGGTTAACCTCACATTGGATTCTTCCACTGTCCTGAGTTATTTTGACCGTCAATTGCGCCAAGAATTACCGGCGATCGCCTGTTATAACACCCCCATTTTGAGTCACCAACAGGAAGTGGGCCGCCTATATATCTTTAGTCAAGACCGTAACTATAGCTGGACTCCCACCCGTCGTAAGTTACTACAGCTAATTTCTGATCAAACCGCCGTGGCGATCGCCAATAGTGATTTAAACCAAAAGTTGAGATCCAGAGAAAGTCAGGATCGGGAATTGGAAATTGCTTCAGAAATTCAAAATCAACTATTGCCCCGTTGTTGTCCCCAAATTAATGGTTTGGACATTGCTGCCCAGTGTAAAACCGCCAGTCGGGTGGGTGGGGATTACTACGATTTCATTCCTGCCAACTATGACCAACTGCGCCAAGGGGATTGGCTATGTCGCAATACCGGCCATTTGGGGGTGCCCTGGAGTATTGTCATCGGCGATGTCATGGGTAAAGGAGTGCCAGCGGGTCTAATTATGACCATGACCAGGGGCATGCTCCGGGCAGAAGTATTAAATCGCCATAGTCCGGCCCAAATTCTCAACCACCTCAATCGGGTAATGTATGCCGACCTGGAAAATTCCCATCGCTTTGTCACCCTGTTTTATTCTGAATATAACCCCGAAACGAGCGTACTTTCCTATAGCAACGCCGCCCATAACCCTCCCCTATTGTGGCGGGCCGGCAGTGACAGCCCCCAATGTTTAATTCCCCTGGATACGGAAGGAGCCTTAATCGGCTTGGAGTCGGATTCCAATTACCGGGATGCCCAGATTCAGCTTGTTCCCGGGGACGTGGTGCTGTACTATACCGATGGTCTGACCGATGCGGGCAATGCCAAAGGCGATCGATTCGACGACAAAAATCTCCGCATTGCTTTCCAACGGGCCTGTGAAACCGCCCAAACTGCCCAGGGTATCCTCACGGAAATTTTCGCTGCGGTGGAAGCATTTGTGGGCTCAGACAATAGTCATCAAACCGATAAAATCCCCGCCCGAGACGATATGACATTGGTCGTTCTGCGGGTAAAATCGACGGAGTGAGCCTTACTGTTTGGGAGTCAGCGTTTATGTGGCACTGCCTAGATTTCGCCTTGAATATTTTGCCCCTCCATGGAGGAGTGGAGCACTTGTCACCCACAGCCCCCGCCTTTTTTTCTCCTTGGCTAGACCACGGCTTGTTTTTTGCCCAAAGTGTCAGAGAGGTGGATATTCTCGGAGATTTTCAGGGTGCTTGGAACAATTTCATCAAAACTGGTCAGGTCTGGGCTTTGATTATTGGTTTTGTGCTCGGTTGGGGCTTCCGGGGTTTCACTGGCGGTTGATATTTTCTCCAGCTAAAACTAACTACTCCGCCACCATTTGCCAATTACCATCACAAAATTCCCCCATCCCAATGACAAAAAAAACCTGGAGTGATCGTTTTGAAGGCACGTTGCACCCCGCCATTGCCCTGTTTAATGCCAGCATTGGTTTTGATATTGAATTAATCGAATATGACTTGGATGGCTCGATCTCCCATGGCAAAATGTTGGCCAAGACGGGCATTATCAGCCCAGGGGAAGCAGAACAGTTAGTGCAGGGCTTGGAGCAAATTCGCCAGGAATACCGAGCCGGTAATTTCAATCCAGGGGTAGACCAGGAAGACGTTCACTTTGCTGTGGAACGCCGATTAACAGAATTGGTGGGGGATGTGGGCAAAAAACTCCACACTGCCCGTTCCCGCAATGACCAAGTAGGAACCGATGTTCGTCTTTACCTGCGTGCCCAAATTGATGACATCCGCCAACGGTTAAAGGATTTTCAAACAGTGTTGCTCCAACTGGCGGAAACCAATGTGGAAACCTTAATTCCCGGCTACACCCACCTACAACGGGCCCAACCGGTCAGTTTGGCCCACCATCTACTGGCCTATTTCCAGATGGCCCAACGGGATTGGCAACGGTTAGGGGAAATTCGAGCTAGAACTAACGTTTCTCCCCTCGGTTCTGGGGCTTTAGCAGGAACAACTTTTCCCATTGATCGCCATTACAGTGCGGACTTGTTGGGTTTTGAAGGGGTTTATGCCAACAGCTTAGACGGGGTGAGCGATCGGGATTTTGCCATCGAATTTCTCAATGCCGCCAGCTTGATCATGGTGCATCTGAGCCGGTTAAGCGAGGAAATGATTCTCTGGGCTTCCCAGGAATTTAGCTTCATCGGTTTGACCGATAGTTGTGCCACTGGATCCAGCATTATGCCCCAAAAGAAAAACCCAGATGTACCGGAATTGATTCGAGGTAAGGCAGGGCGGGTGATGGGCCATCTCCAGGGCATGCTGGTGCTGATGAAGGGTTTACCCTTGGCCTACAACAAGGATTTACAAGAGGATAAGGAAGCGTTATTTGATGCGGTGAAAACGGTCCAAGTGAGCTTGGAAGCCATGACCATTTTGCTTGATGAAGGCATTGTCTTTAGGCAAGAACGGTTAGCCGAAGCAGTGGCGGAAGATTTTTCCAATGCGACGGATGTGGCGGATTACCTGGCGGCCAAAGGAGTCCCCTTCCGGGAAGCTTATAACCTAGTGGGCAAAGTAGTGAAAACTAGCTTAGCGGCGGGGAAATTGCTTAAGGATTTAACCATGGAAGAATGGCAAGCACTCCATCCAGCTTTTGAAGAGGATATTTACCAAGCTATTACCCCCCAGCAAGTGGTGGCGGCACGCAATAGTTACGGGGGCACGGGCTTTGAACAGGTGAAAATGGCGATCGCCAATGCCAAAGCTGAATTGGGCCAGACTTAAACCGGTGTGGAGATATGCCCAGGTTTTCATTAAGTTACTGCTCCGTCGTCCCCTATCAGCAGTGACGGTAATTCCGATTCTGTCAGATGGTTCCATAGTCCTAGTCAAACGACAGGATACGGGGCAATGGAGTTTACCAGGGGGGCTGATCGACTGGGGGGAAACAGTGGCAATAACGGCGGCCCGGGAGTTACAGGAAGAAACTGGTTTACGGTTGATAAAAATCGATCGCCTACTTGGGGTCTATTCCAGTCCCGACAGAGATCCCCGTATGCACTCCGTCACCATTTCCCTGGTGGTTAAAGCGCAAGGTAATTTGCTCATTGGCGATCGCCATGAAGTATCCGAGGTAAAAGCTTTTGCGGTGGAAGATTTACCGTTAGGAGCATTAAGCCATGACCACGATCAACAACTACAGGATTTTTTACGGGGGGAAACAATCATTGCTTGATTCCCTGCATTTCTTATTGAGCAAATATTTTGTGTAAATCAGCTAAGTTTTCGACAAGGTCTTTGATACCCATCCCCTATGTTCAATGGTCGGGGAACTGGTCCAAATTGGCGATCGTTATTGGCGATCGTTTCTCATCCGATTTCCCCAAGTCCACCAACGGCTCAATCAATGTCTGAAAAGTTAGATTCCATGTATATCGATTATTTTTAGTTAACTGAAGATTGATAAACAGGAGCAAGATTAGAGACAAATTTTGAATTATTTAATATTCGGAATACTTTCTGAGCCAATGTTTGATTTAAGGAATAGTGAGGATCGATTAATTTTTCAATTTTTCGTTTATCTTCTCCTAATTGGCCGGCTAGCTGAGAAATTGTCAGATTTTGGTCACGTAACTTTGAATAAAGTTCAGCTTTCCAAGCGATCTCCAAGGGAACTGGAATTAATTGTTCACCTTGTTGTTTAAGATTAGGTAAGGGTAGAGGTCGTTGATCGTCAATATAGGCGGCGATCGCCTCGGCTAAACAATCAGAAGCTTCGCTGATACCTTGCTCGTAGCTATCTGCTTGGGTAATGGCTTCAGGGAGATCTCGAAACGTAATAAGAAAGCCCCCATCTATTGGATCGGCTTCAAAGTTAGCAGGAAATGCAAAAAATTGGTCTTTCATAATTGCCTCCTATATTCCTAAATCAGAACGGTTTAATCCCAATTGCCTTAGCATGGCGTTTAAAGTTCCAGTTTTTAGTTCATCACTGGGATTACGCACAATTGTTAGACGATCGCCATAATAAAGGGTAACATGACTGCCTTTGCCCCGCTTTGCTCTCTAGCAAGTTGTTTTAGACGTTTGACAAATTCATTTCCTCTCATAAAAATATAAAAACCTGTGGGAATTTCCTTGAACTGGCGAAGTTATACTACCATCGCCTTTCTAGGGTATTGTCTCTGCCAATATTAAGCTTTGACGATGAATCTGCCCTAGTTGAATACTAAATCCACTTACTTGCTCAAACAAATAGGCTAAATTGCGGGGTTGTAGCTGAGTGCCATCATTGCGACAAGTTCCGGTGTAGTCGACAACAACTCCTTCTGATTTCATTTCAAGGATAGACAAATCAAGCAACTGTTCCCGTAAATTAAGGGTGACTTTTTTGCCCCGTTTGGTGGTTTTTTCCCACAATATTTCTTCTCGAGCAAGAATTTCTTCCGTCCAGGTTTGCCATTGGGTTAATGTCACCGGTTCTTCAGTAATTAATTGCACTTGGTAACGGGCTTGGGCCAATAATTGCGTCACCGCTGGGGATTTGGGATCCACTTCTTCCACTTGGTAAACAGGTAAATCTACTGGTAAAACGGCGGCTAAGCGTTGGCAAAATTCCCCTGGGTAGAGCATTTCTGTGAGGTCAAAATCGACTATTTCCCCGCGACTACTGGAGCCCAAAGGTAAGGCATTGGCAATGGAAATACGGGGTCCAGGATGGAATCCTCCGGTGAAGGCAATGGGCAAACCTGTGCGACGCATAGCTCGATCAAATAGTCGCACTAGGTCGAGATGACTCACCAAAGCCATGGAATTTTGCTTGCCAAACCAGACTCTTAGGCGCTGTACCCGGTTAGTGTTGGGTTTAAAGTCCCCATCAAAAACTGGAATAGGGGGCACCGGAGCAATAATATTGTGACCAAAATCCACCCCACACACGCCGCAATGGGAACAACCGTCAAAGGAGCAGTCCGGAACCGTGGCCGCTTCCAGGGCATTAAATAAGTCATTTTTGAGCCAGGTTTTATCAATGCCGGTATCGAGGTGATCCCAGGGTAGGGGCGCATCATAGACGTTTTCATCGGGGGTATCCCCATGGAAAATATTCCATTCTCCGTCTTCTACGAGGCGATATTTCCAGGTTAAATCTGCTTCCTCGATCGCCTGGGCCCAGGCCCCATAGGCTTTGTCCAAACTTTCCCACCAGGCATCCATTCCTGCTCCCAATTCCCAGGCACGACGTACCACTTGCCCCAAACGGCGATCGCCCCGGCCAACAAAATCTTCCATGGCAGAAATGCGGACGTCAGTATAATTAACTTTTACTCCTCGCACTCCTTTAAAAGCCTGTCGTAGTAAATCCTGTTTGCGGCGGAACTCACTGGTGGAAACAGAATGCCATTGAAAAGGGGTATGGGGTTTGGGAGTGAAATTGGAAATGGTCAGATTAAAATTTAAAGCTCGACGCTGGGGTAAACGACATTCCTGGCGCAACCATTGCACCGTTTCCACAATGCCCAACACGTCCACATCGGTTTCCCCCGGCAAGCCAATCATGAAATAAAGTTTGACCTTATCCCAACCCTGTTCCACCGCTGTTTTAATTCCCCGCAATAATTCTTCGTTAGTCAATCCCTTGTTAATTACATCCCGCAACCTCTGGGTGCCTGCCTCCGGAGCAAAAGTTAAACTTCCCTGTCTAGTGCCGCCCAGAATGTTGGCAATATTTTCATCAAAACGATCCACCCGTTGACTAGGTAAAGTGAGGGCAATATTTTCATTTTTGAGGCGATTTCTGATTTCCAATCCCACCGCGGGTAAAGCTAAATAATCGGAACAACTGAGGGAAAGCAAAGAAAATTCGTTATAACCCGTTTGTCGAATACCTGTTTCAATGGCATCAATCACTGCTTCCGGCTCCACATCCCTAGCCGGACGAGTCAACATTCCCGGTTGGCAAAAACGACAGCCCCTAGTACAACCCCGGCGAATTTCCACCGTCAGGCGATCGTGAACAGTTTCAATCAAAGGTACCAAGCCAATGGAGTAAGCAGGGATGGGGGTAGCCACCCGGCGCATAATGCGTTTGGGCACATCGTCCCGATTAGGATATACAGAACCATCATTGGCCATGTCATAAAAGCGGGGCACATAAACCCCTGGCACTTGAGCTAAATCAAGTAATAAATTTTCCTTGCTTAATCCCTGAAGTTTCCCTTCTTCCAGCACCAAACCAATTTCTGGTAACAATTCTTCCCCGTCCCCCAGGGCAATGAAATCGAAAAAGTCGGCATAGGGTTCGGGATTGGAAGTGGCAGTTTGTCCCCCGGCAAAAATCAGTGGATAATCCCCCTCTTTTCTTTCCTGCCAAGTGAGGGGAATATGGGCCAATTCCAACATTTCCAAAATATTAGTGGCTCCCAATTCGTAGCTCAAACTAAAGCCTAAAATGTCGAATTCTGGTAAGTAACGACGGGATTCCAGGGAGAATAAGGGCGTATTTGTTTCTCGCAGTTTTGTTGCCAAGTCGGCGGCGGGGAGATAGGTGCGATCGCATAATTGCCTGGGTTGGGCATTGATGATGTTGTAGAGCAAAATATGCCCCAGGTTGGAGGCTCCCAGTTCGTACACTTCGGGATAGGTCAATACCCAGCGCACCGTAGCGCTATCCCATTCCTTATGCACTGTCCCTAATTCGTTGCCTAGATACCGGGCGGGCTTATGGATCTCGGCATTAATCAAGGTTTCTACGGGCACTGGCATGGTTTTCACTTTGGCGTTGGGCAGTTACCCATTATCGCACGGAGCTTTGGGGGAATAGTCTGCTACCAGTTTTGAGAACCAGGATTAGGGATGGATTAGCAACAGAAAACATTCGTTGCTGCAGGGGTAGAAATCCCCTTTATCAGCAAAGATAATGATTGCCATAGAGCAAATTTATCATAAAAATAGGCACAGAAGGAGACAGCAAGATTGTTAAAGAACTCTGAAGAATTTGGCTGGAGCTTGACCCCGGTCTGGAGAATTGCTTTACCCTGTAGGGGATTGTAATTTTTGTTGTTTTCCGAGAGATAGAGGTTTGCTGTGAAAATTCCCGGTAGTGTCATAACCCTTCTCATCGGCGTTGTGATCACAGTTGTTAGTTTATGGTACGGACAGAATCATGGTCTGATGCCCGTGGCCGCCTCCGCCGATGCGGAAAAGGTGGATGGCATTTTTAACTACATGATGACCATTGCCACAGGATTATTCCTTTTGGTGGAAGGAGTTTTGGTTTATTGCTTGATCCGCTTTCGCCGACGCAAAGACGACCAAACCGATGGTCCACCCATAGAAGGTAACGTGCCCCTGGAAATTCTCTGGACTGCCATTCCCACGGTAATCGTTTTTACCTTGGCGGTGTATAGCTTTGAGGTGTACAACAACCTGGGCGGTTTGGATCCAACCATTTCTAGGGATAATGCCGGTCAGCAGATGGCCCATAACCACATGGGACATATGGGAAGTATGGGTAATATGGTGGCTATGTCTGGGGATGGAGATGTTGCCCTGGGGATTGGTTTGGATAGCGAAGAACAGGGAGTCAAACCCCTAATGGTGGATGTGAAGGGAATTCAGTATGCGTGGATTTTCACCTATCCCGAAACGGGGATTATTTCCGGGGAACTGCACGCCCCCATCGATCGCCCGGTGCAATTGAATATGGAAGCGGGGGATGTGATCCATGCCTTTTGGATTCCCCAATTACGGTTAAAGCAGGATGTGATTCCGGGGCGGGGCAGTACCTTGGTGTTTAATGCCAGCACCCCTGGGCAGTATCCGGTTATCTGTGCTGAGTTGTGTGGTGCTTACCATGGGGGCATGAAATCGGTCTTCTACGCCCATACCCCCGAAGAGTATGACGACTGGGTGGCGGCCAATGCTCCGGCTCCAACGGAATCGATGGCAATGACACTGCCCAAAGCGACCACCGCCATGACCCCCAACGAATATTTAGCTCCCTACGCGAAAGAGATGGGGGTGGAAACCAAAGCTTTGGCCCAATTAAAAGATCAAGCCTCTCCGGTCGGAGATCTACTCTAACTTAGTTGGAACACCTAACCTTGGGTAGTAAGGGTCAGTTTTGCTTTAAAACTCCGTAAATTTTGACAAATTTGGTAGAAAATTTTTTATGACTATTGCCGCTGAAAATCTAACGGCTAATCATCCCCGCCGCAAATGGACGGATTACTTTACCTTTTGCGTTGACCATAAGGTGATTGGCATCCAATATCTAGTTACGTCTTTTCTCTTCTTTTTCATTGGCGGTTCCTTTGCAGAAGCCATGCGGACGGAATTAGCCACTCCATCTCCGGATTTTGTCCAACCGGAAATGTATAACCAACTGATGACCCTCCACGGCACGATTATGATCTTTCTGTGGATTGTGCCGGCGGGGGCGGCCTTTGCCAACTATCTGATTCCCCTCATGGTGGGCACAGAGGATATGGCTTTTCCTCGCCTCAATGCCGTTGCTTTTTGGCTGACTCCACCGGGGGGCATTTTGCTTATTTCCAGCTTTTTTGTGGGGGCACCCCAGGCAGGCTGGACTTCCTATCCACCTTTGAGTTTGCTGAGTGGTAAATGGGGAGAAGAACTGTGGATTTTGAGTTTGCTTTTGGTGGGGACCTCTTCCATTCTGGGGGCGATTAATTTTGTTACCACCATTTTGAAGATGCGCATCAAGGACATGGATTTGCACAGTATGCCCCTGTTTTGCTGGGCTATGCTGGCCACCTCTTCTTTGATTTTGCTTTCCACCCCGGTGTTGGCATCCGCTTTGATTCTGCTTTCCTTTGACCTGATTGCCGGCACTAGTTTCTTTAATCCGGTGGGGGGAGGAGACCCGGTGGTTTACCAGCATTTATTCTGGTTTTACTCCCATCCGGCGGTGTACATCATGATTTTGCCCTTTTTCGGCGTAATTTCTGAGGTCATTCCTGTCCATGCCCGCAAACCCATCTTTGGCTACCGGGCGATCGCCTATTCGAGTTTGGCCATCAGTTTTCTGGGCTTGATCGTCTGGGCTCACCATATGTTCACCAGCGGTACCCCCGGTTGGTTGCGGATGTTTTTCATGGCCACCACCATGCTGATTGCTGTGCCCACGGGGATCAAAATTTTCAGTTGGTGCGGTACCCTCTGGGGCGGCAAAATTCAACTCAACTCCGCCATGTTGTTTGCCTTTGGTTTCCTATCTAGCTTCATGATTGGTGGGCTAACCGGGGTAATGGTGGCGTCTGTTCCGTTCGATATCCATGTCCACGACACCTATTTTGTGGTGGGACACTTCCATTACGTACTCTTTGGTGGCAGCGCCTTTGCTTTATTTTCTGGGGTTTACCACTGGTTCCCGAAAATGACTGGCCGCATGGTCAATGAGCACCTGGGTCGTCTTCACTTCATCCTCACTTTTATCGGCATGAATTTAACCTTTATGCCCATGCATGAGTTGGGGTTAATGGGAATGAACCGCCGCATTGCCCTCTACGACGTTGAATTTCAGCCCTTAAACGTTTTGAGCACCATTGGAGCCTACGTTTTAGCCGCTTCCACCATTCCTTTTGTCATCAACGTTTTTTGGAGTTTGTTTAAAGGGGAAAAGGCGGCCCGGAATCCTTGGCGAGCTCTGACCCTAGAATGGCAAACGGCCTCTCCTCCTATTATTGAAAACTTTGAAGAAGAACCAGTGCTCTGGTGTGGTCCCTACGATTTTGGCATTGACACGGAGTTAGTGGATGAGGAAGAAACAGTCCAAACCCTAATTGCCGATGCGGCAGGAAGTTAGTTTCCTTAACTTTCTGTGCCTAGGGGGATGGCTAGCTTAATGACCTCCCCCATGGGCCCGACCGCCAGAGATTTTTGGCAAAATTCTAGAAATTCAGCAACGATCAGACGATCAATTGTCAGTCCTATGCAAACCACTGCCCTTAGCTCCGATTTAAACAGTACCTATACCCCAGGGGAAGCCCACGGTCATCACGGCCACCCCGATCTACGGATGTTTGGGGTTGTCCTTTTCCTAGTGGCGGAAAGTGCCATTTTTCTGGGTCTGTTCACCGCCTATCTGATTTATCGCAGTGTGATGCCTGCCTGGCCTCCTGAGGGCACACCGGAGTTGGAATTGCTCCTGCCGGGCGTCAACAGTATTATTCTAATTTCCAGCAGCTTTGTCATGCACAAAGGTCAAGCAGCCATTCGTAATAATGACAATGCCGGGTTGCAAAAATGGTTTGGCATTACTGCCGCCATGGGTATTATCTTTTTAGCTGGTCAGATGTATGAATATTTCCACCTGGAAATGGGGCTAACTACCAATTTATTTGCCAGTTGCTTTTATGTGCTCACGGGCTTTCACGGGCTCCATGTTACTTTTGGATTGCTACTAATCCTTTCTGTGCTCTGGCGATCACGGCAACCGGGCCATTACTCCAGCACATCCCATTTCGGGGTAGAAGCGGCGGAATTGTACTGGCATTTCGTCGATGTGGTCTGGATTGTTTTGTTTATTTTGGTTTACTTACTGTGATGGAAAGACCTTGGGCGTTAGGGCAAACCTACCTTGTGATGGGTTAATTTCGTGGGATGATAGAGAGTCGGGTTGGCATTCCCTAGTCCTTCCATTGCCCAACTGAATAGCCCAAACCCCTAAGTAATCAAAAGAGTTCTTGACCATTACCATGAGTTTACTGGAAATCACCGACGCTGAATTTGAGCAGGAAACCCAAGGGCAAACTAAGCCTGTGTTGGTTTATTTTTGGGCTTCCTGGTGTGGCCCCTGTCGGTTGATGGCCCCTGCTATCCAGGCGATCGCCAAGGATTATGGTGATAAGCTCAAAGTGCTCAAGTTGGAAGTGGATCCCAACCCTGCCGCCGTAGCCCAATGCAAAGTGGAAGGGGTACCAGCGCTGCGTTTGTTCAAAAATAATGAGCTAGTGATGACCCACGAAGGGGCGATCGCCAAACCCAAATTACTGGAGTTACTGAAAGAGGAATTGGATTTTATTTAAGACGGTGCTGATTGCCGAAAGCGTTCTCTAAACTGACCAGAGCTATTTGTTTATAATCCTTTCTCTCTAACCATGGCCGCCGCAATTAAACCTTTTTACTTCGACATTAGCGACGACGAAATTGAATTTTTTCTGGATGAGGCCAGGCAAATCCTCAAATCCGGCACTTTAATTCTGGGAAACCACACCCAGGAGTTTGAACGGGCCTTTGCGGAATTTGTTGGTACCAAACACGCTATTTCGGTTAATAGTGGCACCTCTGGGCTGGAAATTCTCTTGCGGTTGAAGCAGGCGGAAAATACCACTGTTCTTGTGCCCACCAACACAAATTTTGCCACCGTTGCTTCTGTGTTGCGGGTAAACAGTGATGTGCAATATTTGGACATGGACCCCAAAACCTTTGCCCCTTCCCTAGCCATGGTTAAGGAAGCGGTCGAAGGCAAAAGTTACCCCAAACCTTTGTCCGGTGTTTTTTGGGTGCATATCGGCGGCGTAATTTCCCCCGAATTCCCCGCAGTGGTGGATTATTGCCATGGCAAAGGCCTCTACGTTTGGGAAGATACAGCCCACGCCCACGGCAGTCAACTCCAAGGTAAACAGGCGGGCAACTTAGCTGATGGCGCTTCCTTTTCCTTTTTCCCCACCAAAGTAATGACCACCTTTGAAGGCGGCATGGTCACCCTCAATGATGGCGAAGAAGATACCATTGCCCGTTCATTGCGAAACCAGGGAAAACGGGGCATGAATTTTGGTGGTCTGCATACTGACTTTGGCAACAGCACCCGCATGACAGAAATCCATGCTCTGTTGGGACAAATTCACCTGGCTAAGCTAGAGAAAATGCTGGCCAGCAGACAAAAGGCCTACGAACTAATCACAGCCCCCCTCAGGGAAGCGGGCATTGAGTTTGTTTCCACCGACCACATGGACCGGGCCAGTCAATACAAACTGATGCTGTTGTTACCGGAAGGCAAAACCCCGGCCCAAATGAAAGAAGCTCTGGCGGCAGAGGAAATTTATTTGGGGGGTACAGTGTACGAAATTCCCTGCCATTTACAACCGGTGTTTAAAGATGTTTGTCCTGGGCAATCTTTTCCCAATGCAGAAACCTGGTGTCCCCGTCACATTTGTCCCCCTTTAACCTCCGGTACTACTCCAGAGGAAGCAGCCCGGGTGGGGGAAGCATTGGTGCGCCATTTAAAGTCCTAAATTTCTTGTTCAGGAACATTGTGGCCTAATTTTAGCTGGCGATCACCTCCGTTTCTTCCGTTTCCCTACCCCTCAATAGGCTAGAGATTTCATCGCTATATTTAAAAAACTCTGGTTCCCGCTTAATTTTATAGGTGCGATTTTTCGGAGTTTCTTCATCCCCCGGCAGATTAATGGTTAATTCCCGCTGAATAGTGCCGGGACGGGAACTCAACACATAAACCCGTTGGGCCAGAAATACGGCTTCCTCCACATCATGGGTAATCATCAAAATGCTACATTGCAGTCTTTGCCAAATATCAATCAGATATTCATGCATCCTTTCCTTGGTTTGAATATCTAAAGCGCCAAAGGGTTCATCCATTAATAAGACTTTTGGATGGCAAGCCAAAGACCTGGCGATCGCCACCCGTTGCTTCATGCCCCCTGATAACTCCCTGGGATAGGCCTGGGCAAAATTAACCAAACCGACTACGTCTAAATAATAGCTAGCAGTGTCAAACCTTTCCTTTTGGGAACAGCCTTGGAGCTTCAGACCAAACTCCACATTTTCCTGCACCGTCATCCAGGGAAAAAGACTGTAATGTTGGAAAACCATACCCCGGTCAGCCCCTGGTCCCGTGACCCTTTGTCCATCCACATTAATGGTGCCGGAAGTCGGAGTATCTAAACCAGCAATTAACCTCAAAAGGGTCGATTTTCCGGAACCAGAAGCCCCCACTGCACACACAAATTCCCCGGTTTCAATGTGCATATTGATGTTTTTTAGAGCTACCACTGACCCCCGTTTGCCGACAAACACCCGATTTAAATCAGTTATTTCTAGATGCATGGTTTTTATTATTTACAATTAATTTAATAGTTTTGTAATGATGGGAAAAATCTGACTTATTGTTCCAAAGACCATTTACAAGTGAATCTGAGGATGAGGCGAAATGATAAATCCAACGCAAAGCCAATTAAGCCCAAAACAATTAAGCAAGCAAAAATTTCATCGGTTTTCAAAAATTTCTGAGCTAGCAAAATACGTTTCCCTAAGCCATTATCTGCCGCCACCAATTCCGCCACCACTACCAAGTTCCAAGCCGCCGCCATGTTGATCCGAAAGGTGTCAAGAATATTGGGAATAATGTAGGGGGTGATGACCTTAAACAAAATCTGTTTCCTTAATCCCCCTAGGGTATAGGTAACTTCAATTAATTCCTTGGGAATAAATTTGACCGCATCCATAATCATCAGGGTATTAAAAAATATTGTCCCAATGAAAATTAAGGCAATTTTTGAAGCCTCATCAATGCCGAGGTAAATAATTAATAATGGAATAAAGGCTGGGGCTGGCATGTAACGCACCACACCAATAATTGGCTCTGTTAGGCTACGTATGCTGGGAAATGTCCCCATTAAAATCCCCAAGGGAATAGCCACCAATCCCCCTAAAAAAAATCCCCCTACTACTCGCCCAAAACTAGTCAGGGAATCCTGAATTAAAAATCCGTCCTTAAATAGCTTTATCAAGGCTTGAATTACCGACTGGGGCGAAGGCAGAAAAACATCACTCACAGTGGGTAAAGATGAAAGCAGTGCCCACAATACCAAAGGAATAATGATCGATAAGGACATTAACGACCATTTGAGAGATTCGGGTATTTCCCCACCAATGCGCCAAAAAACTGTGGGCTTGAGGGATTTTTTAGAGGGATAATCTGATAATTTATCCTGGGCAATAGTCATAGTATTAGGGAAATTGATTGGCTAACAGAGTGAGCAAATTGTCACAAAGAAAAATCAAAATCCCTCCGATTACTGATTGGAGATGAGAACTCGAAGTAAAAACTAAGCCTTACCAGCTAAGGTTTTCACAAACTGAGCATCGAGAATCTTGGTCAGGTCAGGGGCTTTTTCAATAAAGCCGACTTTAGTCATAAAATCTGCCATTTTTTGGGCAGCAAAGGGCATGTGCACCATACTATCTCCAGGGCTAAAAGCTTCTAAATTTTCCTCTAGAGTTAAAAAGCGAGTGCCATCCTTAAATAGTTGTAGTTCTTCTTGGCTAACCCCCGCCCGTTTAGCCATAATTTCATCAGATTTTTCGGGATTTTCCTCCATGAATTTACGAATATCAAACCAGGTGTTAACTAACGCTTGTACTTGCTCTGGTTTTTCCTGAATTAATTTTTCTGTCACGACTAAAAGGTCAGGAATAGCTCCGGGAAATTCGGCGGAAGTAACTAACTCTTTAGAGCCTTCCCGTTTCAGAGCTGTTAACCAAAATGGAGGAAACGCCCCTACTGCGTCCACTTGTCCCGCTGCAAAGGCCGCCGCCGCCGCCCCTGTTTCCAAAGGCTTGATTACCACATCATCCCGGCTCATGCCTTCCCGTTCTAGAGCTAAACTGAGCAGAAAATCATCCACTACCCCTTCTTCGATCGCCACGGTTTTACCCTTGAGGTCCTGAACAGTATTGATGTCGGCGGTAACAATAATTTTGTCATTGCCAGCGGAGTTATCATTCACTAGTACTGCCACTTCTCCGTTAACTGCCTCCCCAGCAAAGGAAATGGTGTCGTTTAAAGTTTGACTATTGCCATCCAACTGCCCGGCGGCTAAGGCTTGCATGGATTCCAGATAACCGTCAAACCACTTCATTTCCACATTGACACCGTTTTTGGCAAATAGGCCTTCTTCCTCGGCGATCGCCCAGGGCCACCAACCCGCCCAGTTGCTATAACCAATGACAATGGGAGGCCCTTCGGGAACCGGAGCAGAGGTTTGGGATTGCTCTGGGGTTTGGGCACAACTGACAGTTAATAGTATAGTGCTACAAAAAATCAGAATTAAGGAAATTAAACTACGTCTCGGCATCGATGTTTTCTCCGCTAGTTGTTAGTAATATATAAAACTAAATTGAAAAGTTTTACTGTGTTGATTTTGACTTTTTAAAAATTTCTAGATAGAAACTATCATCGGTACTTTAACTTGACTCTTGATCCAACTAAACCAAGTACTTAAACCCTCTCCGGTTTTAGCGGATACTGGAATAATGGTCACATGGGGGTTCATGGAACGGACGTTAGCGGCTAATTTTTCTAGATCAATATCTAAATGGGGAATCAGATCAGTTTTAGTAATTAGTAAACAATCTGCTTCCTGGAACATAACTGGATATTTTAGGGGTTTGTCTTCCCCTTCGGTAACGCTGAGTAATGCAACTTTGCTATGTTCTCCCACTTCAAATTCCGCTGGGCAAACTAGATTGCCCACATTTTCCACCAGCACCAAATCAAATTCTTTAGGATTGTAATCCTCCTGTAAACGATGAATTCCTCCTGCCACCATTTTGGCATCTAAATGACAGGAACGACCGGTATTAATGGCGATTACAGGGCTACCGTATTGCCGCAGGCGATCAGCGTCTAATTCCGTGGTCATATCCCCTTCAATAACTGCCATTTTTAACTCACTTTGGAGGGCGGCCAAGGTTTTTTCGAGCAGAACAGTTTTACCGGCTCCGGGGCTACTCATTAGGTTTAAACAGGTAATACCCCATTCATCAAAATGTGCTCGATTATGGTCGGCACCGGCCTGGTTTGCGTGGAGCAAATTTAGACCGATCGCCGTATCAATGGATTGGTGCATAGTTTCTTCGCAGTAGCAGTGGACAAGTAAAGAAAAAAATTTGGTCTCGGTGGGTTAGGGCTTAAGCCGGAGTGCACTGATGATGTTCAATGCGGTCAATTTTTAGCTCCCGCCCTGAACGGATATCATCCATGGGCGATCGGCAAGTGGGACAGGAATATTGCAAACCAATTTCGGGACTATATTCCGTTTGGCAAGTATGGCAGTAGGCAACCAAAGGCACATCTTTGATTACCAATTCCACCCCATCTAAAAAGGTCTGCTTGGTTTGCACTTCAAACGCAAATTGCAAACTCACTGGTTCCACACAGGTAAACTGACCCACTAGGAGGTGAATCTTGGTGATTTGGGGTTTTTCAACTTGTTGATCAAACCAATCCTGAATGGTCATAATCAGGGCTTTGGTCATGTCTGTTTCATGCATTTTTACCTCTCCCAAAGGCGATCGCCGATTATTTCAGAGCCATCAATTTGGCAATAATTAGTCAAGTTAAAGTTACTATTGCCAGGGCTCGTCCACTGCCATATTGGCTTCCGCATGAATATAGGCAGGTTTTTCGGTGCGGGGTAATTGGCCAGAAACCACTAAATGGGCCATGGTGTCGCAAATTACCCTGGTGGCCATTAGGGAAGTCATGTCGCTAATGTCGTAGGGAGGGGAAACTTCCACCACTTCCATGCCACAAACGGGGGTTTCCCGAATAATACGTTTAAGTAAATACAGAGCTTCCCGGGGTAGTAAACCACCGGGTTCTGGCCAGCCGGTGCCGGGGACAAAACCTGCATCAATGCAGTCAATGTCAAAACTAATCCAAACGCAATCGGTGCCATCGGTGGCCCGGGCAATGGCAAAGTCCGCCGCCGCATCCAAACCCATTTCGGTAATATCAGTGACGGTCAAAATGTTGGTAGCCCGTTCCCGACAAACTTTGACCCCCTGGCGGGGTACTTGCCAACCACCAATGCCTAATTGCACTAGGTTTTTAGCTGGAGCGTTGGCCATGTTGGTGGCGTGGAACCAGGGACAAGTGTGCATCCGTTCGTCTAAGTCCGTTTCCTGGGTATCCACATGGCGATCGAAATGGATAATGCCGACTTTTTTATCCCCCAAATGACGACAGATGCCCCGCACCGTGGGAAAACCAATGGAATGATCACCCCCCAGAATTATCGGAAACGCTCCGGAACTGAAAATGTGGGCAATACCTTTGGAAATTTGATCAAAGGATTTCTCATTGTTGGCGGGAATGGTGAAAATATCCCCCACGTCACAGAGACTAATTTGCTCCCGTAAATCCACCCCCATTTCAAAGTTGTAGGGAGTGTACAAAGCAGAAATACGACGAATCCCCTGGGGGCCAAAACGGGTACCTGGTCGATAGGTGGTGCCAGAATCATGGGGCACTCCGACGATCGCCACGTCGTAATTGCCGACGTTACGGACATCCTCCAGATAGGGAGCCTTCATGAAGGTGTTAATGCCCGCATAGTGGGGCAATTCTCCCCGGGAGAAGGTAGGGATGGAGCGGTCTTTAATGCTGGCGGCGGCCTCCAGACCATAGGTTAGCCCTTGGTCAACCTCCTGTTGCCAACCGGTCAAGGGTAATTGAGTTTCCTTGATTAAGGCTTCTTCACCTTCAGAAGGGGGACGAAACGGGGTGGCATCGCTCATAGGTAGTTACTAGCTAAACAACAAAATCTGCCCAGGAGTTATTAATGACAACACCTAAGCACTGGTCATTAAAGTCTCCCGGGCTTTTGTCCCGCCGTGTAGCTAGTGGCAAAAATCTTTACAAAGCCTAGCCTGTTTCTCTCGGACCAGCCATTCCCCACATCACCAGGAATCGGAACCCTAGAAACAATATCCCCTACCCTAGCTAGGGATGATTAAGTTAACTGTGTTCTGTGCTACTTTTTATCGGCGATCGCCAAACTAAAGTGTAAAACCTGACATCAATTAGCTTTTTTTCCCTATCCAGGGATTGAGCATAGCTTTGCGATATCCTGAGTATGCACATGGGAAAAGGTCACAGGTCTCGCACCATTGGTGTGATTACTAATTGATCTAACTATTCAGGAACGCAACTCAATCAACAATTGCCCAGCCAATGCAACAAGCGGCCATCCCAGCCAATGAACAGCAGCGCTTAGCCCATCTACAGAATCTTAAAATTCTTGATACGCCAAGCGATGAAAAGTTCAACCGCATTACTAGGCTATTATGTCGGGTGCTGGATATGCCCGTAGCTGCCATTTCTTTAGTTGATGAAAATCGTCAATGGTTTAAATCCATTCGGGGCTTAGACTTAACCGAAACTCCCCGCTGTGTCTCCTTCTGCGCCCATACAATTCTGGAGGACCGCACCCTAGTTATTTCCGATACCCTATCTGACCTCCGTTTTGCCGACAATCCCCTTGTCCTCGAGGCCCCCCACATCCGATTTTATGCTGGTCACCCCCTGAAAATACTCGATAATATCCATGTGGGCACTCTCTGTGTTTATGACACTAAGCCCAGGGAAATATCCGACGACGATATTCAGTTTTTAGAGGACCTTGCAATCACCGTGGCTAATGAGCTAAAGGCTCACATGTTCAAGAGATTTTTTACGGTTTAGGTAAAGTTTCAGTAAAGTAAAAATTCAGCCACAGCAAAGTCAGGAAATGTAGGGATGGAAGCTAAATTACCGCAAAATGAGGAGCAACGCCTGGCAGTTTTGAGGCAACTCAATATTTTGGATACTCCCATTGAAGAAAGATTTGAGCGTATTACCCGTATGGTCTGCCGGTCCCTCAAAGTGCCCATTGCCGCTATATCAATAGTTGATGAATCACGCCAGTGGTTTAAATCTATTCAAGGGTTAAATGCTTCTGAAACTCCCCGTGAAATTGCCTTTTGCGCCCACGCCATCCTCAGGGATGAATTACTGTTGGTCGAGGATGCTACCCAGGATGAACGCTTTGCTGACAATCCCTTGGTAACCGACGAGCCTTTCATCCGATTTTATGCCGGTTATCCCCTTAATTTGGGTCAAGATATCCATGTGGGAACCCTCTGCGCCATTGATCGGGTGCCCCGGGAATTGTCGGCGGAAGAACAGGAAATTCTCTACGACCTCTCCAAAATGGTGGAGTCTGAACTAGCGGCGATCGCCCTATCGGAGGCTCAAATACAGCTAATTCAAGAACTGGATGAACTTGAAAGGGTGGCCATGGTCGATAGCTTAACAAGACTCTGGAACCGTTTGGGCATTGAAACCCTTCTAAAACGGGAATGGGAGTACGCTACCCGCAAAAATTCTCCTATTTCCATTGTCATGATTGATTTTGACAACTTTAAACAAATCAACGATCAACACGGTCATTTAGTCGGAGACGAGGTTCTACAGGGTAGTGCCCGTTTAATCATTTCAGTTCTTCGTTCCTACGATATTTTGGGCCGATGGGGAGGAGATGAATTCATGCTTATTCTGCCTGGTTCTGGTCGGGAGCAGACCGCTGTGCTCCTAGAAAGAATTCAAGCCACCATTGCTCAAAATCCAGTACCCACATCTACGGGGCCCATGGCAATCAGCTTGAGTATGGGGGGAGTCAGTGTATTTGCCAACCAGGGTGAAGCACTCCAGTATTGGGTAGAACAGGCAGATAATCAGTTGATGAAAGTCAAACGTCTTGGTAAGGGCAATTTTCAACTGGCTGAATAATGGCGATCGTAAAAACTTTTTAAGGTGAGGTAGACTTACCCTTTTGGTGATTGGCTCCACTCCACTTCTTCAAGCAAACATGATGGGTCACAGATTACCGAAAAGATGAACAATCTCTACCATCAAATCAATTGGATTTACTTAAGCTTGAGGTATTAGAGTTTTTTCACCAGGATGAGCTAGAAGATGTAAAGTAAAGACAATGGTAGTCATTCAAGTCATTATGATCATAGGAATTTAAATTTCCGTAACTCCTCCGCTCCTAACAATAAAGGAGGACAGGAAAGAAGCAGAGCAAATTGCCAATTTGTCAGTGGAGTGGTAGTGAAAATAGCTTGGAGAGGAGGAAAATACATTAAAGATAAAATTAACATCCATTCCGTGGCAATGCCAATCCAAATTAAGGGATTACTAAACCAGCCTAACTTGAAGGCAGAAGTGCGTTCTGAGCGGCAGGCAAAAACATTCCCATCTTGACAGGCCACAATCACTGCTAGGGTCATGGTGGTGGCCTGGGCATAGATAGCCATTAAAATTGGATCTGCTGTGTGATGGAGAATACTTGTCGTAACGGCTTGTAACTCAGCTAATCCGTAACCGTAACTTCCCCAAACTAAGAAAAATCCGGCCATGCCCAAACCCGCTTCAATTATGCCTAGAAAGCAGTAAGCTCTTAATAATAAAGCACGATCTAATAGGGCTTGATTTTTTTTGCGGGGAGGCAATTTCATCGTTCCGACTTCAGCTTTTTCTATACCCAATGCTAAGGCCGGAACCATGTCCGTTCCTAAGTCAATGGCTAGAATTTGCATAATTAGTAATGCGGGGGGAATATTGAGAAAAATCATTGCTAAAAATGGTACTAACTCCGCTACATTGGAAGCCAAAATGTAGGTGATAAACTTACGGATGTTTTGATAAACTGTACGGCCTTCTTCCACTGCACTGACAATGGTGGCAAAATTATCATCGGTAAGCACAATATCCGCCGCTTCCCTGGCCACATCGGTCCCGTTTAAGCCCATGGCAATGCCAATGTTAGCCGCCCGCAATGCTGGAGCGTCATTAACCCCGTCCCCCGTTACCGCCACAATCTGCCCCAAGCTTTGATAAGCTTGCACTAAGCGCAATTTTTGTTCCGGGGCCATGCGGGCAAAGATAAGACCAGAACGATATTTTAAAATCTGTCGCAGTTGGGCATCCGATAAATGGGTTAGTCCGTCCCCAGTTACCACCCGTACTTTTTCTTTGACCAGACCAATATTTCTGGCGATCGCCTCTGCGGTGAGGCCATAGTCCCCAGTGACCATGGTGATAGCAATGCCAGCCCCATGACAACGGGCGATCGCCTCAGGAACCTCTGGCCGAGGGGGATCAAACATGGCCACTAAACCCACGAAAATTAATTGTTGCTCTAGGGTTTGGGGTGATGCTTCTAGTAAATTTTCATGGTCGGCCCGAACCGCCAAGCCCAATACTCGAAAACCTTCCTTGGCGTAGTGATCATTCGCTTCGGTAATGATTTGGCGATCGCCAGGAGTTAGTTCGATCACCTGTCCAGCTTTTAAAATGGATTGACAACAGCGCAACACCTCTAGGGGAGCACCTTTGGTAAAAGCCAAATTTTCCCATGGCAAATCATTTCTGCCGGAAGTAAGGAAAGGCAAATTTTCCCCAGCCTTTTGCTTTTGCCAATCCAAAACCACCGTCATCATCCGTCGTCGGGAATCAAAGGGCACTTCCCTGCGCCGGGGATAATCTTGCTGGAGTTGTTCTAAATCAAAATCTGCCTTCAGAGCGGCCACCAATAATGCCGCTTCGGTGGGGTCTCCCATTTCCTGCCAACGGCTGGAACCGGAAGGATGAATCAAATGGGCATTGGAACAAAGAGCGGAACCAATGAGCAGTAATTTAACCTGTTGTTTTTCATCTTTACCTGGGGGAAAGGTAATTTTGCCCATGCTGGGATCATAGCCTTCCCCCGTCACCGTTAAGGTTTGGCCATGGTTCGTTGCCGGAATCCAAAGAGAACGGACGGTCATTTCATTTTTAGTTAAAGTCCCGGTTTTGTCTGTACAAATAACTGTAGTGGCACTGAGGGTTTCCACCGCCGATAACCGCCGCACCAAAGCATTGCGTTTGGCCATCCGTTGCACCCCCATGGCCAGGGATAAAGTCACCGTGGGCAACAAACCCTCTGGCACTAGGGCAACAATAATACCAATGGCAAAAATGAAACTTTCCTTTAATTCCAGATGGGTAACCAGGGAAGCTAACACAAACACCAAAATTCCCATGCCAACGGCAATCAGGGTAATTATGCGAACAATCTGGCTAATTTGTACTTCCAGGGTGCTGGGTTCCCGCTTAACATTAGTGGTGAGATGGGCCATATGGCCAAATTCCGTTTCCGCTCCGGTGGCATAGACAACCCCTACTCCCCGCCCCGTGGCAATGGTGGAACCGGCCAGGACTAAATTGCGAATTTCCTGGGCTTTAACCGGATCTTGCAGTGCCCTTTCCCCCCCATGGACTAAAACTTTTCCGCCCCGTTTAGGAACAACTTCCCGAATTTGGGCCGATTCGGCAAAACGAGCCACGGGTAATGATTCCCCCGTCATCACTGATACATCAACGTACAAACTATCCGCTGAAACTAAACGTAAATCCGCCGATACCCGATCGCCTTCTTCTAATTGCACCACATCCCCCCGCACTAATTCCCTCGCCAGAACAGACTGTAAAGTGCCGTCCCGATAAACTTTTACCTGGGCTGGGAGAACTTTTTTGAGGGTCGCCAGAGCTTTTTCGGCCCGAAATTCCTGACTAAAGCTAAACAAACCATTGATCCAAATCACCGCCCAAATGGCCCAACCCAACTGGGGCGTACCGGAAACAAAGGCCAGAATGCCCGCCACCCAGAGCAATAGCGCCATGAAATGGGTCATCTGGTCAGCAAAACGCAACCATAAAGCTCGTTGTACCGGTTCCGCTAGCTCGTTCAGTCCATAGCGTTGCAATCTTCGGGCCGCTTCCTCGCCGGATAAACCTTGGGGACCCGTTTCCAACCGTTCGTAAACCGCTTCTGGCGCAATAGACCAAACCGTGGTGGAGGAATTCATCGGTATAACAAAGATGGTTTCCCATCCCATTAGATATGATTCCCAATATTACAAAGATTCAAACTTAACTGTTGTCGCCTAAAAAGTTGTCCCCAATTTATGGCAATGATCCAATGCGAGATAGGAGCGATCGCCTTTGTAAACGAAGACTGATCAATTCGTCTGCCCCCAAGCTACTGATAATCAGGGCGGCAGACAATGATCCCATTCTATTGGCCGGGGTGGATAACACCAGAATGGCGATCGCCAGAGCTAGAAAAAATAGACCAAAAAAAGATCTGACTACCAATTCCTGTTTTGATCTGGTAACTTTCCGGTCAGCATTTTTTTTCATTGGCGCAATTTCCTCGCAAAATTGGGTCTAGGTGATCACAAAATTGACTAATTTACCCGGCACGACAATTACCTTTTTGATGGTTTTACCCTCCAAATAACGTTGGGCCAAATCAGAATTACGGGCCAATTCTTCCAACTGGGCTTTATCGGCACTGGCGGGCACAGTAATGGTACCCCTAGTTTTACCTAGCACTTGAATAACCAGAGTAATTTCATCCGACACTAGGGCAGTGGGATCCGCCTGCAACCAAGCCTGTTGGTGAATGGAGTCAGTACGACCCAAACGATGCCACAATTCCTCCGTTAAATGGGGCGCAAAGGGAGCAAGAAGTAACAACAGGGTTTCAATGCCTTCTTGGTAAACGGGAGAAGAAATCAAATCCGTCGCCGCAATTAGGGCATTACTGAGTTTCATCATTTCGGAAATGGCGGTGTTGAACTGGTAATCGTCGTTCAAATCCTCCGCCACTTCTTTGATTGCCCCATGGATAGCCCGCCGTAAATCTTTCTCCGCTTTAGTTAAAGGCTCGTTGGTCACTAAGGTTTCGGGGCGCACCGCGAAGCGGATCCCTGCGGGATCGCCAATGTAATCGGTTACTAGGCGCCAAACCCGATTGAGAAAGCGGAATTGACCTTCCACGTCCGCATCGTCCCATTCTAAATCCTTCTCTGGAGGGGCTTTGAAAAGGATAAACATCCGGGCGGTGTCGGCACCATATTTAGCCAACACTTCTTGGGGATCCACACCGTTAAATTTGGATTTAGACATTTTTTCGTAGAAAACCTGTAACGGTTCCCCACTGTCGGGGTCCTTTGGATCCTTGGGATCAATTACCTGTTGTCCCGTTTGCAAATCCTTCGCCGGCACATATTTGCCCGTGGTGGGATTTTTGTAGGTAATACCCTGCACCATGCCCTGGGTTAACAATTTTTGGAACGGTTCTTTGACGGGAATTAACTGGCGATCGGCCAAAACCTTGGTGAAAAAGCGGGAATAAAGTAAATGTAAAATGGCGTGTTCAATGCCCCCCACATATTGGTCCACCGGCAACCAGTGGGCAACTTTTTCCCCATCAAAAGGCAACTCGGTATTTTGGGCATCGGCGTAACGGAGAAAATACCAAGAAGAATCAATGAACGTATCCATAGTGTCCGTTTCCCGCCGGGCTGGTTTTCCACAACTGGGACAAGGCACATTAATCCAATCATCTAATTTCGCTAGGGGAGAGGGGCCACGACCGGAAAATTCCACATTATCCGGCAGTTCCACCGGCAAATCCTTGGTCGGTACGGGCACTGCTCCACAGTCATCGCAATGAATGATGGGAATGGGACAGCCCCAATATCGTTGTCGAGAAATCAACCAATCCCGCAGACGATATTGCACTTTGGCCCGGCCATAATTATTATCTTCAGCGAATTTAATAATGGCCTGTTTTGCTTTGGGGGAAGCCATGTTGGTGAATTGAGCTGAATTAACCATCACCCCCGCTTCGGTATAGGCCGCCGTCAAATTCACATCACTGTTATCGGCCTCTTCCGGAATAATCACCACTTGGATAGGCAAATTATTATCCTGGGCAAATTTGAAATCCCGTTGATCGTGGGCGGGAACCCCCATCACTGCGCCGGTGCCGTATTCGTATAAAACATAATCGGCAATTAAAATGGGAATTTTTTCGCCGTTGAAGGGATTGATAGCAATGCCACCGGTTTTAACACCACGCTTGGGTTTATCCTCCGCTGTCCGTTCAATTTCACTTTCTTTGGCCACCATGGCGACAAACTCATCCACTGTGCCCTGTTGCTCTGCTGTGGTAACCACCTTGGTTAAAGGATGTTCTGGGGCTAAAACCACGTAGGTAACTCCGTAAACCGTGTCCGGGCGGGTGGTGAAAACAGCAATTTTTTCCTGACTATCCTTGATGGGAAATTCCAAATAAGCCCCCACTGATTTGCCAATCCAATGGGACTGCATCAGTTTGACCCGTTCTGGCCAGCCCGTTAATTGCTCTAAATCATTCAGTAAAGCTTCAGCGTAGTCGGTGATTTTTAAGAACCATTGCCGCAATAATTTACGCTCCACCATGGCCCCCGATCGCCAGGAGCGGCCTTCACTATCCACCTGTTCATTGGCCAACACTGTTTGATCAATGGGGTCCCAATTAACGGTGGCTTCCTTTTGATAGGCCAAACCCGCTTGGAAAAATTCCAAAAACAACCATTGGGTCCAACGGTAATAATCGGGGGCACAGGTGGCCACTTCCCGTTCCCAATCGATGGAAAGCCCCAACTGTTGCAACTGGGCTCGCATCTGGGCAATATTTTTTTCTGTCCACTGCTTGGGGGGAATACCCCGCTCAATGGCTGCATTTTCCGCCGGTAAACCAAAGGCATCCCAACCCATAGGATGCAACACCTGGTAACCCTGCATTCGTTTTAACCGAGCAATGACATCGGTGATGGTGTAGTTGCGCACATGGCCCATGTGGAGGTTCCCGGAAGGATAGGGAAACATGGACAGGGCATAAAATTTAGGCAGATCAGAGGCGATCGGTGTTTTGTCCAACCCCCATTCAGCCCAGCGTTGTTGCCATTTTTGCTCGATTTCACCAGCGTTGTATGGGGATGCCACGACGACCAAGATCTCCTAAGCCCAGTTGATTACAGGCTTGTTAGTATACCATTCTGACTTGGGCCCAAGGTTGTCTGTTAACCATCCTAGACCAGTGACCACGTAGAGATTGAAATTTGCGATTATGGAAACTATTCAATTCAACATACGCCAGACAATTATTGTCGCAATTTTAGTGCTTTACATTGGTAAATATCTCACTAAAAAAATTAAGTTTTTGCAGAGTTTTAATATTCCCGATGCCGTTTCCGGTGGAGTGCTGGCTTCCCTATTTTTTGGTCTCATCTACGGTATTTTTCGCACAGAAGTAGCTTTCAATTTTCCGATTAGGGATGCTTTTTTAATTATTTTCTTTACCTGCATTGGTCTATCTTCCAAGTTAAAAGTCCTACTCCAGGGCGGCAAACCCCTATTGATTCTTTTAGCAACAGCGGTGAGTTTTTTAGTAATTCAAAATTTTGTCGGGGTGGGTATGGCTTCCCTATTGGGGCAGGCGTTACCAGTAGGTTTACTCTCCGGGTCCATTTCCCTGAGTGGTGGCCATGGCACGGCGATCGCCTGGTCTCCGGTTTTTTATGATAACCACGCCATCCGTAATGCTTCGGAAATTGCCATAGCCTGTGCCACTTTTGGGCTGGTGTTCGGGGGCATTGTGGGAGGCCCCATCGCCAAATTTTTAATTATCCGCAATAAGTTAGAACCGGATTGTGACACTAAAGATTTGACCATTGGCATCCGGCGAGATCAGGACAATGTGCAAATTGATTACAACACCATGCTCCACACCATTTTAGTCATTGGCGTTACCATCGGTCTTGGCTATGAAATTAACGATCTGGTTGCTAGGTTGGGGTTAATGTTGCCGGCCTTTGTTTCCTGTTTACTGGCGGGGATTGTGCTCACCAACACCATTCCCCTCGCTTTTAAAAAATTTCCTTGGCCGGCGGAAACCCCTTCCCTCGCCCTGATTTCCGACGTTAGTTTGGGACTATTCCTGGCTATCTCCCTGATGAGCCTACAACTCTGGACCTTAGCCGACATTGGCGGAGTGATCGCCCTGATCCTCCTGGTCCAATTCATGGCCACAGTGCTCTACAGCATTGCTGTTATTTTTCCCCTCATGGGCAAAGACTACAACGCAGCGGTGGTTTGCTCCGGTTATTCCGGTTTAACCCTGGGGGCCACCCCCACGGCGATCGCCAATATGACCGCAGTGACGGAAAAATTCGGCGCTGCTCCCCAGGCTTTCATCGTTGTACCCTTGGTGGGGGCCTTCTTCATCGACATTGCCAATGCCTTTGTGATCCAGCAATTTCTCAATTTTCTTGGCTAGATCTCTAGATCTATTGTGAAAAAAAGAAGGATGAGGGGCATTATTAACGGACAGCAACAGCCACCCCAACCCGCAGGCTAGAGTGGACTCAGTTGCCAAAACATGACATGATTCCGTTGGAGCGGAGCTCCTTGGACAGGAATGGAAGCGAAAACAGACCGCTTCTTCCCCCAGTTCAGGTGGAGTTTTTCCCCAGAACCCAATCTGGAGTCAACTTGCTAAGAGAGACCAGCCCGGACAAAACCAATACTATTGCCTAGAAACCGCTCAGTTAACGAGTTCCAGCGCCTACAGGAGTTTTGGTGCTAGGGGTGGGTAGTTGATACTCCCGCAGACTGGGGAATAGAAAATGATTCTCTTCCACATACTGGGCCCCAAACAGTCCCTTCTCGGCCCAAAAATATCGATCAGTAGTGTGCTCATTTCGTTTTACAATGAGCAAGGCCGGGGGCTGAATTTCGTTAGCTTGGATGTAGCGACGAGCGGCCGTGACAGGCTTATCCTCGCCGCTTTCAATATTAAACTGAGGAACAAGCTCCAAAATCTTACGACCTTCTTGACGACGACGACTCTTCCGTTTGCGTTTACGTGCCAACCCAGTTACCTCCTATTTCAGCTATATGCTGTAATGATAGTTACAAAAGCCGTGCCGATTATATCCGGTCTAATTCTAAATATCAAGCCCCTCAAGCCCTTGCGGCGCTAAGGGGATCGCTGATTCTAAACACCATTTAGGTAGGGTTTCACCCCCTAAAACTGCCCCCTAGGGCCATAAAAAGACCAATTTAAATCTTAATATTTCTTAACATTCCTGGGGTCTAGCCCCACCACAAGCCCCATGGCCGGTTCCATCTCATCAATGTATTCCCCCAGTGCTGGGTTAATTTCCCTTTGTCAGTCACAGGTTCGGCTTTTGCAACAGGGATTGCGGGTGGACTGGTGCGGCGTTTATCTAAATCAAGAAGAAACGGAACAGGGATTGGTGCCGCTGGTGGTTTCCCATGGTTCAAAGGTGGTTGAGTCAGAAAGTTATGGGTTAATAAGTCTACCACAAGGAGAGGTATCTCCCCCGATGGACGATTTTTCTTTGCCGGCAGTTCCCGTGGGGGTAGGCCAGTTAAGTCGTCGTAGTCGTTTGGAACCTCCTCCCTTCGATGCAGATAAGCGCTTGGTTTTACCTTTGGTTTATGGGGAGGAAATGGTGGGGCTGTTGGTAATTCACCGCAGTCAGGGCCAGTGGCATGGGGAGGAAATGATGCAGTTGGAGGCGATCGCCAAATCCTTAGCGGTGGCCTGCCTATTGGACCAACAACAGGATTGGTATCGCCAGGCTTGGGAGGAACAAAATCAACAATACCAGTGGGAGCGACAACATTGGGCTGACCTCTTGCACCAACTTCGCAATCCCCTCACTGCCCTAAAAACTTTTAGTAAGCTACTGCTCAAACGTTGGCACGGGGACGACAAAAGTCAACAGGTGGTGGAGGGCATTGTCCGCCAGGGAGAACACCTCCAGGAATTGTTACAAAGCTTTGAAGCAAGTCAATCCCAAGACCCTGAAGCAGTGCCCCTGTTGTCAAGTTCCCCAGTGACCACAATCCCGGTTTTGCCCCCGGCGGACCGGGTGGAAACTATACCTCTGGCCAATTTTTCCCTAGGGGAGGTTTTGCCTCCCATTTTGCTGGCCCATCAGGCGATCGCCGCCGAGAGAAATATCACTTTAACAGCCCAAATTGCTTTGATTGATACCGTGGTGATGGCTAACCGTTTAGCTTTGCGGGAAGTGGTTAATAATCTTTTGGACAATGGGATTAAATACACTCCCAACGGTGGCCTCGTAGAAGTTAGTCTTGCCTTAGAAAAAGTGTCATCTTCTGGAATGGATTGGGTCACATTGGCGATCGCCGACACGGGTTATGGCATTCCTGTGGGAGATCAAGGGAAAATTTTCGAGCGCAATTATCGGGGCACCCAAGCCCAGGGTCCCATTAATGGCACAGGTTTGGGTTTGGCGATCGTGGCGGATTTGGTAGCCCAGATGGGGGGCAAAATCACCGTCACTAGCCCCAACGGTTTATCTAGCGACCCAAACCAACCAGGCTCAACTTTTACCCTCTGGTTACGCTCTGTAGAACAAATGTAGTCAAGATTAACGGTTAAATTGGCCCAAAGATTTCCGAGAGTTTCAGATAGATATAGATATGGCAGTGATGGTTATTTCACAAGTGCAGTGGGCAAACACGGGGATGAAAATACGGTCACCAAATATGTGCAAAAACAAGGAAAGGACTATTTGCGGCTACATTAAGACTTTCAACTAAGTCTCTTCTAAATTCTTTCGATACCCCGCTGCTTGCGGCGGGGTTATTTATTCCCGATGCGAATCCCTTACGAAAAAGCAATTGAGAATTTTGATCTGTTGGCCAATCTGTGTATATTCGATCCAATTGTGATCGGAACGCCGCCGCTTGGAATTGATGTGTCCAACAGCGATATCGACATTGCTTGTTATTGTGACGATCTTGACCGATTCGCAGGATTCGCAACGCGTCAGTTTGAATCTCAAGATGGCTTTCAAATTCGACACGGAAGTTTTCAAAATCATGAATCCATCATTGTTCAGTTCAATGCGTTTGAATGGGACGTTGAGATTTTCTGCCAGCCAATTCCGACAAACAAACAGTGGGGCGTACGGCATTTTCGGGTTGAACAGCGGTTGCTCGCTTTGTCTCCTAGTCTAAAATCAACCGTGACGGAATTGAAACGTTCTGGCTTGAAAACCGAACCTGCGTTCGCCAAAGCTCTTGGATTGGCTGGTGAGCCTTACGTGGCAATCCTTGGGCTCGAGGAAACCGACGACCGTGAATTGTTGGCATTAACTGCTACTTGCAAGTCTCTCGCCGCCTCCACAACTTCACCGTTGGGCGATCGCCTCAAACCCTAGGGGGATAGATGGGTTAGATTTGTGAAAGTACAATGGCCTTTTGCCTTGCTCAACCATTGCCTAAGTCCTGGCGAGCTGGGAAATGGTCGCTTGCTTTTAAGACTTATGTAATCTTGTTAGACCAAAGGTAAATCGGGTTTCCCGTTACGAAATCTCTCCATTTGAACATATTAGTCAGTTTCCCTGTCAATTATCTCTTTCTCCATGACCCCGCCCCCTGCTGCTCCCCCGTCTGATAATGATTGGCGCTTGTTATTGCGTCTGCTTCCTTACGTCAAGCGCTATCCCAAGGAACTGGCGGCGGCGTTAGTTTTACTGATTCCTGTGGCTTTTTCTGGAGCAGTGCAACCCCTAATCATTGGGCAAGCAGTTTCCCTGTTGCGGGAGGAACCAGCCTGGGGCTTTTTGGATGCCATGCCATTGGATAGGGCCTTACATACCCTAGTGATTATCTTGGCAGTCACCATTGTCATTCGGTTGCTGTTTTTGGGGTTACAGGGCTTTATTGTGCAAAAAATGGGGCAGGAAATTACCGCCGATGTGCGTCAGGATTTATTTGAACATGTCACTTCTTTGTCGGTAAACTTCTTTCACCGTACCCCTGTGGGCCGTTTGGTAACCCGTATCACCAGTGACGTGGAGGCATTAGGGGAAGTATTTGCCAGTGGGGCGATCGGTGTGGTCAGTGACATTGTCTCCATTCTGGCTATCATCGTGACTATTTTTTGGGTGCAATGGCAGTTGGCCCTGCTACTGGTGGGGATGTTGGTGCCGGTGACTGTGTTGATTATTTATTTCCAGCAACAATATCGCAAAGCTAACTACCAAGCTCGGGAGGAGTTATCTCGCCTTAATTCCCAGCTTCAGGAAAATGTGGCCGGTATCAATGTGGTGCAATTATTCCGTCGGGAAGAGTTAAACAGTCGTTCCTTTCGTCGCGTGAATGAAAAATATCGTCGGGCAGTGGATAAAACTATTTTCCATGACTCTGCTGTGTCGGCCACCTTGGAATGGATAAGTTTGGTGGCGATCGCCGGGGTGCTGGGTTTGGGGGGCTGGCTAATTTTGCGGGATAATCTGGAATTTGGGGTGTTGGCGGCGTTTATTCTGTACGGACAACGGCTATTTAATCCCCTGCGACAGTTTGCCGATAAATTCACCATGTTTCAATCGGGCTTTACGGCGATCGAGCGCATTGGGGAATTAATGGAAGAACCGGTAGAAATCAAAGATCAAGCGGTGATTACCCCCATTGAAATCAATGGTGCTTTGCGGGGTAGCCATGGGGAAATTTGCTTTGAAAATGTTTGGTTTGGCTATAAACCAGACGAGTACGTGCTGAAAAATTTAAACTTCACCATCAAACCCGGGGAAAAAGTCGCCCTAGTGGGGCCAACGGGGGCAGGAAAAAGTTCGATTATTCGTCTACTGTGTCGCCTGCACGATCCCTCCCGGGGTCGCATTTTAGTGGATGGCATTGACATTCGTGAGTTGTCTCAACAGCAACTGCGCCGTTTTATTGGCGTCATTCTCCAAGATAGTTTCCTCTTTGCCGGGGACGTGAAACGGAACATTACCCTAGGGGAAGAATACAGCCTGGAAGAAGTGCAACGGGCAGCCCAATTAACCAGCGTCGATCGCCTGATTGAAGAATTACCCCAGGGTTACCACACTCAATTACGGGAACGGGGCAGTAATTTGTCAGGGGGACAAAAACAGTTACTAGCCTTTGCTCGGGTGGCCATTCGGGAACCCTATGTATTGGTGATGGATGAAGCCACCGCTAGCCTAGATGTCCGCACTGAAGCGGATATTCAAGCGGCTTTGTTACATTTGCTCCAGGATCGTACTTCCATCATCATTGCCCACCGCTTATCGACCATTCGCAATGTGGACCGCATTTTCGTGCTCAAACACGGGGAAATTGTGGAAACTGGCAACCATGACCAACTATTAGACATCAAGGGACTTTACGCTAGTTTGTACCAGTTACAAATGCTGGGGGGCTAATTATCCTACCGGGAATTTCCCTGGTATCATCATTGGTACATCACTAACTTTGCTGACAGATTTTCCGATAAATTCAGTGCAATTGTCTAATCATTGTCATAGATATGAAATTTTTCATCCTTTGCCGACCATTAATTTCATTTGGCCTGGTCAGTACGATTTCCCTGGCTCTGCCTGCTACGGCCCAAGGCGACCAAAATTCTGGCAATCAGTGGGACGGGCAAATTGATCTGCCCGATCGCCAAATGTTTGCCGTTGCCCCTTTTACAGAACTTCCCCAACGGACATTTTGGCAATGGTCTAATCTCAATACACTTACTAGTCCAAATCAACTCATCCAACAGTTCTACGGCCAACCTTTGTTGCCCCAGCAGTTAGGGGAAGGGGATTTTGGTTGTTTCCGATCCAAGAGTGCCACGGCCACTGTGGTTGGCGATAATTCCGTCGCTGTTTTGCTCACCCAAATGGGCAGTTGTGATGATTCCGTCAGCGGGCACCAAACCAGAGTGGATTTTGTCCCCGTCGGCGATCGATGGCAGGTGAATTGGGTCGGGGAAAGGAGCCATTGTCGGGGCCGTTTCTGGGCGGAACCGGGGCAACTCTGTCCATAGCTTTTTTTCTGCTTAAAAGAGGGTAAATGCCGCTGAATATTACCGTGAAATTCTTTTTGGTTGCCCAAATTTTACTGTTTGGACTAATCGGAAAAGCTGTTAAGGATGGCAATCACATCGGCCATGTTATTGGCCAAAACAGCAGGGGTATTGAGCACTAAGCCGGGAAATTCTTGGCTGATGATCAATCCATTGTCGTCGGGAATCAGGCGTTCATATTTCCCATTCACTAGCACAAACCAATCAATTTCCTGGTCGAGGGTACGCCAAACCAGATATTCCTTCACCCCATGGTTTTCGTAAACCCGTTTTTTGCTATGGAGGTCGTAGGAAGCAGTACTGGCGGCAATTTCCACCACTAACTCTGGAGCGCCACTAATGTATTCATCTTCATCTATCTGGGCGTTGCCATCTAGTCGAAATAATATCCCGTCGGGTTGGAGTTCGTTTTCATCGTCTAACCGCACAGTGGCCTCAATGCTAACAGCCAGTCCAGTTCTTTGGGCTTGGTAAGTTCCTAGCCAGGTGATTATGGCACTGTGGGGTTGGCCATGGTAAGTGTGACGGAGGGGAGAAGCCACGTGAACGATTCCTTCAATTAGCTCGGCTTTTTTGATTCGAGAGTCAGCATAAATTCGCTCAAACTCTTGACGATTGAGGCGATCGCCATTTTCAAGAATGGCAACTCGAGTGGGAGAATTGGTGGTGACCATGGGGGAATGCGCCATAATTTCCGTTTTTTCCATCATAGTCACCCTGGCTGAATGCTTAAGTTTGGGGATTGTTGTTGATCTGGCTAAACATAGGAGAAAGGTAAGCTACCAGGGCACCCAGGCTAAAGCCCATTAAATTGCGGAACAGAGGCAAAAAATCACTGGTGCGGGTGACAACGGGGCCAATGCCAAAGGCGATGACCAGAATTCCCCACAGGGGCGACATAATCAACACCCATTGCCACGCAAAGGTCTGATTCGGCGATCGGGGAATGGCCGCAAAGCCAAAAATCAATCCCCCCACAATGGAAGTTACCAAGGTTAAAATCCACTGTTCCCTGGGTAGTCCAGGCACCACATTACAACCACCTTTGAGCAAACAACCTTTAACTGTTTCCAGCGCTTCGGTGATAGCTAGATTTTCGCCATTATCTCGAATGTAGTACATATTACCGAAACGAGCCTGCATCTCAATCCAAAAGGTGCGGGGCATCAGCTCATACACTGCATCCCCGATACTAAAGGCTAATAAATTCCCCCCCCTCGCATCGGCCACCAATAAAATACTTTTGTCGTCTAGGCCCCAAAAAGGAATCACCGCCCGCCCTGGACTCCGGTCGTACTGGGTTAACACCCGCAATTTCCATCCCGTTTCTACTTCAAAACTATTTAGATCGTCGATTAACTGAGCTTCTTGGATTTCCGGTAAAAAGTTGGCCAGATCCACCACGGGAGTTTTTTCCTCCGGCAACAACTCGGGATTATTCACCGCCTGGGCCGGACTCGCCGGGCCCCACCACAGCATTAAAGATAAACTAGCGGCCAAAAGCCAGACAAAATTTTTGCTGAAACGGGTAGCAGAAGACGGCAAATGGACAGCCATAGAGTTTTTCTTTAAGTTTCTTCACAGTTGTTTACCTTATTTTAAGGTATTGCCTCCGTTAAATTTTCACACCGGTCGATCTTTTCTGGACAAAAAAAAGCCCCCTAACAATTAGGAGAGGGGACAGTGAGGAGTTTTAAGCTTGGGGGCGATGGACTAGCTCAGGAGAGTTTTAGCTTTGGCCAGCACATTGTCAACGCTGAAACCAAATTTCTCGAGGCAAACCCCGCCGGGCGCTGAGGCACCAAATGTTTCAATACTAACTGTATCTCCTTCCGTGCCCACATATTTGTGCCAACCAAAGTTGGTGGCGGCTTCTACGGAAAGACGTTTGGTGACAGCTTTTGGCAACACTGACTCTTTGTAGGCGGCATCCTGGGCTTCAAACAGTTCCCAGGAAGGCATGGAAACTACCCGGACTTTTTTGCCCTCAACGGCCAACTTTTCAGCAGCAGCCACACAAAGTTGTACTTCGGAACCCGTACCTAACAAGATTAACTCAGGAGCCCCTTCAGAATCAACAATGGTGTAGGCACCTTTAGCCACGGCATCAATGGAAGTTCCAGGTAAATTGGGCACCGCCTGCCGGGTCAAAGATAACAGGGTGGGGGCATTTTCCTTCGCTTTGGCGATCGCCACTTTGTAGGCACCGGAGGTTTCATTGCCATCGGCAGGACGAATCACAGTCAAGTTGGGAATAGCCCGGAGGGAAGCCAGCACTTCAATGGGTTGGTGGGTGGGACCATCTTCCCCTTGACCAATGGAGTCGTGGGTCATGACCCAAATTACCCCTGCCTCGGAAAGGGCCGAAAGGCGAATGGCGGCCCGCATGTAATCGGTGAAAATTAGGAAGGTAGCACCGAAGGGTAGTAACCCAGAACCGTGGAGAGCAATACCGTTACAGATAGCCCCCATGGCATGTTCCCGTACCCCAAAGTGGACGTTACGGTTTTGATAAGCTCCTTTTTGGAAATCCCCAGAGCAGTGAAGTTCCGTTAGGTTGGAGTGGGTTAAATCCGCCGAACCACCAATTAACTCTGGTAATACGGGGGCCAACGCATTGAGACATTCCTCGGAATATTTCCGGGTGGCCAAACCCTTTTGATCGGGGGTAAAGCTAGCTAGGGTTTTGTCCCAACCTTCCGGTAAAGCACCGCTCAGTTGCCGTTCAAAGGCGGCCGCTTCAGTGGGATATTTGATTTTGTATTGGGCAAAGGCTTGGTTCCATTCCGCTTCGTAGCTGGCTCCCCGTTCAATGGCTTTGCGAGTGTAGTCCAACACCTCCTGGGGCACTTCAAAGGGAGCATAATCCCAACCCAAGTTTTTGCGGGTGGCGGCCACTTCATCAGTGCCCAAAGCAGCCCCATGGATGCCCGCGGTATCAGATTTATTGGGCGCACCGTAACCAATGATGGTGGTGACTTTGATCATAGAAGGTTTATCGGTTACGGCCTTGGCTTCCTCAATAGCCTTGGCGATCGCCGCCAAATCGGTATTGCCATCTTCGACATGGAGTACGTGCCAACCGTAGGCTTCAAAACGCTTGCTCACATCTTCGGTGAAGGCCACATCGGTGGAACCATCAATGGAAATATGATTGTCATCATAGAGGGCGATTAATTTACCCAAACCCCAATGCCCTGCAATGGAAGCGGCTTCCCCGGAAATACCTTCCATATTGCAACCATCCCCCAGAATCACATAGGTGTAATGGTCCACAATGGTGGCATCAGGCTTGTTGTAGGTGGCAGCCAAATGGGCTTCCGCCAGTGCTAAACCCACACCATTAGCAATGCCTTGACCCAAGGGGCCGGTGGTGACTTCTACTCCAGCAGTGAGAAAATTCTCCGGGTGACCGGGGGTAGAAGATTCCCATTGACGGAACTGTTTAATGTCTTCGATGGTCACACTGTCATAACCCAGCAGATAGAGCAGGGCATACTGCAACATGGAGCCATGGCCGGCGGACAACACAAAGCGGTCCCGATTGAACCACTTGGGGTTCTTGGGATTGAACTTCATGAACTTGTTCCACAGGGTAAAGGCCATAGGAGCGGCTCCCATGGGCAAACCAGGGTGGCCAGATTTGGCCTTTTCAATGGCGTCAACGGCTAAAAAGCGAATGGCATTAATAGAAAGTTCGTCTAAGGACTGGGTAGCAACGACCATAATGTTTGGAAAAATAAACTAGCAATAATTGGGTCAATATCCACCGGGGGGCGGTAATGGTAGGGGCCAAGGCAGGCCAAATTGCTACCATCTTCCCACGGTTCGGGAAATTTTTCGGTGGGCTATTGATATTTTTTGAAAGCTAAGGTGACGTTATGGCCACCAAAACCAAAGGAATTGGATAAGGCTACATCCACTATTAAAGCCCGACTCTGCCCCGGCACATAATCCAAATCACACTCAGGGTCGGGGTTCTCCAAATTAATGGTGGGGGGTACCTTATCTTCGGCGATCGCCATTACGGTGGCCACGGCTTCGATACCTCCGGAGCCGCCCAACAGGTGACCAGTCATGGATTTAGTAGAACTAACGGCAATGTTATAGGCATGATTTCCCAACGCCTGTTTAATGGCCCGGGTTTCAGTCACATCGTTAGCCGGGGTACTGGTGCCATGGGCATTAATGTAGCTCACCGCTTCCGGTTTCAAGTTCCCATCTTTCAGGGCTAAGGCGATCGCCCTGGTAGCTCCCCGACCATCCGGCACTGGGGCGGTAATGTGATAGGCATCACAGGTCATGGCATAGCCCACCATTTCCCCATAAATCTTTGCTCCCCGGGCCAAGGCGGATTCCAATTCTTCTAGGATCAAAATTCCCGATCCTTCCCCCATCACAAAACCATCCCGGTCCTTATCGAAGGGACGACTGGCATGGAGGGGATCATCATTGCGGAAAGATAAAGCCCGGGCCGAAGCAAAACCTGCATAGCTCAGCGGGGTAATGGCCGCTTCCGTACCACCGCAAATCATGGCCTTAGCATAGCCATTTTGTACCAAACGAAACGCATCTCCAATGGCATTGGAACCCGCCGCACAGGCCGTCACCGTACAGTTATTGGGACCCTTGGCCCCTAAGTTGATGGCGGTTAACCCAGAGGCCATGTTGGCGATCATCATCGGGATCATAAAAGGACTGCAACGGCTAGGACCCTTATCCAACAGAATGGTTTGTTGATCTTCCAGCACCTTCAAACCACCAATGCCCGTGCCAATCAATACCCCGATTTCATCGGCATTGAGTTCGTTAATCACCAACTTAGCATCATTAATTGCCTGTTGACTGGCACAAACAGCAAAATGGCAAAACCGGTCCATCCGTTTAGCTTCTTTGCGGTCAAGAAACTGGGTAGCATCAAAATCCTTTACTTCCCCTCCAAAACGGCAGGCTTGGTTACTAGCATCGAAACGGGTAATGGGGCCAATGCCGTTACGACCCTCCATTAAGCCTTGCCAATAGTCTTGGAGAGTATTACCGATGGGGGTGATGGCTCCCAATCCCGTTACAACAACACGTTTCTTTTCCAAATTTGCCATGGTACTTAATAGATAAAATCGGGGAGGGGACTCCCCTGGAGTTCTCCGCAAAGATACAGCGACGGGGCCAGGGCCTAGCCCGAGGGGCAAACTGATAAACCCAAAACCGGCATTGGGGCAGTCCTAAACAGTGGCTTAAACCGTCCGAGAACTCGGCTCCAAAGATCTATGGGGGGAGTCGGGGCTATGGCCAGAATTTATTTACTTTCGATATGCTCAACGGCTTTACCCACGGTATCAATGGTTTCCGCCACTTCATCGGGAATTTCAATATCAAACTCTTCTTCCAGGGCCATGACCAATTCCACTGTATCGAGGGAATCAGCCCCTAAATCTTCGGCAAAGGTGGCATCGGGGGTCACTTTGTCAGGATCCACTTCCAACTGTTCCACGACGATTTTTTTAACTTTTTCAAAAATTTCTTGATTCATTACAATACCTTTAACTATAAAAGAAGAGTTTTCGTGCTGGGTCAACGGCCGATCGCCAGCAAAACGGGGGACAGCTTGGGGCTGTCGCGTGGCCGCCTGGTTAGCAATGCGCTCAATTGTTCAGCGTTAACCATCTTAACGGAAAGGTATCCCTTGCACTAGATGCTTCCCCTGTCCCTTGGCCAGAAACATTTGTCAAATAGGGGCTTCTATTCTCCCCAGTGGGGCAAGATTTTTTCTATGTAACTCAACCGGGCCAGGGCAAAGAGAATGGCCTGCCAATTTGGTTGCTGGGTATCTCCTAGGCACAGTAATTGTTCCTGGGGACAACCGATGCGACCAGGGCTAGAGGAAAATGTGAGTGAGGGATCGATGGCCAAAACTTCACTTTTTTTCTCGGGCACAACACAAAATTCATAGCCTTGGGAACGTTTACCATCCTCTGGGCCCATCAATCCATAGACATCGATAACCCCTAGAGGAAATTGGATTTTATCCAAATAATTGGGCACCTTTGCTGACAGTTCTGGGGCGTTAGCGGCGATCGCAATGGGAACGGGAACATATCCATAACCTCCACTAAGGCTGAAGCTGGCTATGGTCAAAATTGCTAAAAAAAGGCGATTTACAGTTAATGCCATATTTTTAGATTAAACTTGGTCGTTTACTCGGCGTTCTTAATCCGAGACTTCCGTTTTTTCTTCCTGCGGCCGAATCACTTCCAAATACTGGCTTTCCAACAGAAAAGTGCCCCGGTCAAACTTTACTCCCCAATAGCCAGCCGGTCGACGGTCTACCACCATTCCCTCCGCGGCGATCGCCAATAAATCCGGAGGACGGAGCATGGGCATGGGATCAGCGGTTTTCAAATAGGGGGGACGGGCAATTAAACGAACTGGGGCACCGACAAACAAATCAGCCATATTGGTTCAGTTTAAGGTCAGAGAGGGACACTTCCTTTGAGAAAAAGGCAATTTTCCCAGGGGTAAAACATTAAAACAATTTAAACAATTTATTGCTGTCGCAGTAAATAACTCCGTCGTCGGACCGTGAATGGGTAAAAATGGAAACAACAACATCAAACAAAACTGCACATCAGAGGATAACAACATGGAAGGCAACCTGGAAGTCAGACAACATCTCAACCAAGCGTTAAAGCTACAACTTACTGCGATTAACCAATATTTTCTCCATGCTCGCATGTGCAAAAATTGGGGGCTGAACGCACTTAATCAGTACGAATATAAAGTATCCATCAAGGCAATGAAGCAGGCCGATAGCCTGATCGAGCGGGTTTTATTTTTGGAAGGACTCCCCAATCTCCAAAATTTGGAAAAACTTCTCATCGGCGAGACGGTACCGGAAATCCTGGGCAATGATCTGACCATGAACCAAGGCATTAGGGATGGTTTAGTTAACAGCATTGCCTTCTTTGAAACCCAACGGGACTATGTAAGCCGGGATGTGTTGTCGGAAATTCTTGAAGAAACAGAAGAACAAATTGACTGGTTAGAGTCCCAGCAATGGCTTATCAGTAATTCTGGACTGGAAAATTATCTCCAATCCATGATGGGGTAAGAGTAAACCAAGATATGGTTACTACGGATAGAGCACTTCTCCTGTCATAGTGCCTTCTAAGCTATGAACATAGGCTTGGGCCACTGTTGCGGCTGGTAATCCGTTGCCCAGGGGCATTCCTAGTGAGAGCAAGGTTTCGTTGACCCAGGGAGGACTAACAACGTTAATGCGAATTCCTCTCGGGGCTTCCAATGCCGCTGCCCGCACAAAGCCTTCCAACCCAGCATTGGTGAGACTGACAGCACTGCCCCCGGGAATGGGTTTTTGGGACAAAACCCCGGACGTAACAGTAATACAACCATTGTCCGTCAGCGCCTGTAAACCATAGCGGATCAGATTGACCTGTCCCATGAGTTTACTGCCTATGCAAAATTCAAAATCTTGGTCCGTCAAACCGGCCAGGGGCTTCAACCGAGTTTCCCCTGCTGCCGAAACGATAGCGTTTAATACCCCTACCTGTTCAATCAAAGCCTGGATAGACGCTGGATCAGTGAGGTCTACCGAAAAATGACTGCCCTGGCGACTGGCCTGTAACACTTCGTGTTTACCTTGAAGACTGGTGACAATAGCCTTGCCGATGGTACCGGTGGCGCCAATGATCAGGATGCGCATGGAAAAATCTTGTGGGAGATTATTTTTAGTCCAGTCTGCCACTGTACCACTGTCCCCCGCAACCCACAACAATTCACCATGGGGTAAAAACTCATTAAGCTGCCAATAAAAAACTCCCCCTAATCTGGCCGACTAAGGGGAATCGCAAATTCAGGGTTAAGATTTGGACAAAGTCCGTCAACATCCCCAACCCAACTATTTTTTCCAATGCTTTCTAACGTGTTTCATCATCCCCAGGAACCTAGGGGATACCGTTATTTTTTACCGGCAAAAAAAGCCAAGTGGTAAAGATTCCGGCGCCAAGGATGGCACTGAATCTCCTGCACTACGGCTTCCCCTTCCCAGGAAAGATGGGGGATTTTAACTTCAATGGGGGTTTCTTTAACAGTCACACTCCGCAACATGGTGATGGCGGTTTTATGATCCACCACTAGGGAAATGGATTCTGCACCATTGTGTCCATAGAGGGTCGCGGGGATTAAGCCTTCCCGACGCAAAGCTCTAGGATTAACTTTTTCGGGACGTTGTTGACATTCAATGGAAAGGGCCATGGTAATACTCGTAAAAATAATAATCAGGGTTAACAAAGGAAAGGCAATTTTGGGCCACGTCAAGCTACCGGATCGCCGTTGGCATAGAGTAAAGCTCGCTTTGGCCCATGGATGGGGTCTTCGACAATAATTGTCTGATCCCGACTGGCCCCTAGGGAAACAATGGCGATCGGTACCTCCATTAATTCCGCTAGGAACTTCAAATAATCCAGGGCCTGGGGGGGTAAGTCCTCCAGGGTACGACATTCTTCTGTGGAACATTGCCACCCAGGGAGGGTTTTATAGATGGGCTGACACCGGGCAAATTCTGCCGCGTTGCCGGGAAAATGGTCACAGGTTTTGCCATCTAGTTCGTAGGCAACACAAACCTTAATTTCCTCCAGTTGGTCCAGCACGTCTAGTTTGGTGATGGCCAAACAATCTAAGCCGTTAATACGCACGGCATAGCGCCCAATCACCCCATCAAACCAGCCACAGCGTCGCCGCCGACCAGTGGTGGTGCCAAATTCCGCTCCTCGGTCACAAAGATGTTGGTTTAGTTCTCCATCCAATTCCGTGGGAAAGGGGCCCTCCCCGACCCTAGTGGTATAGGCTTTGGCTACACCGATGACTCGATCAATCATGGTGGGACCGATGCCAGCGCCCACACAAGCTCCCCCCGCAATGGGGTTAGATGAGGTGACGTAGGGGTAGGTGCCATGGTCCAGGTCTAGGAGGGTGCCCTGGGCTCCTTCAAAGAGAATATTTTTCCTTTGGTGTATAGCTTCGTAAATTTTCAGAGAACTGTCCACCACATGGGACCTTAGGCGATCGGCATAGGTGGTATATTCCGCGATCACCGTTTCCGGGTCTAGGGGAGGCAGGTCGTAGAGTTTATCTAAAACGACATTTTTATATTCAACGGTCCAAAGCAATTTTTTCCGGAGAATTTCGGGGTTCATTAAATCCACCACCCGAATTCCCATGCGCTCTGATTTATCGGCGTAGGTGGGACCAATTCCTCGCCCAGTGGTGCCAATTTTATGCTCTCCCCTTTTCTCCTCCGACGCCTGGTCTAGGAGACGGTGGAAGGGCATGGTCACATGGGCAGTTTGGGAAATATACAGGCGATCGAGGGAAACATCTAATGCTTCCAATTGGTCAAATTCCTGCAATAGGACTTTAGGGTCAATGACTGTCCCCGAGCCGATGATACATTCTGTATCTGGATAGAGAATGCCCGAAGGAATGAGGTGGAGCTTAAAAGTCTGATCGTTAACCACAATTGTGTGGCCCGCGTTTACTCCCCCCTGGGGCCGCACCACCACATCCGCTGATCGACTTAATAAGTCGGTGATTTTACCTTTTCCCTCGTCGCCCCACTGAGCGCCGATAACAATAACGTTAGCCAAGAGCTTTTATTATAAGAAAGTTCACACAAACTATCACTATTGCACTTTTGGGATTTGATGTCAACATTTACTGTCCTTTTCCCTTTGGTAGACCCCTTGATTCCCCTACTGTAACCTTGACGATAACAGGATAGTTGCAGTTATTTCAATTTAGATTGGCACTTGAAAATCAGCAAAACCCTTGAAATACGAGGTCTTAGCCGAGAAGTCGTCTTATTCCATTTCAAAATTTGGACAGAATAAAAGAGTCGATCCCACTGCGAAAATTTTTTTTGTTTTTTAGCGACCTAACCCCAATGATCCAAGAGACGATCCAACTGGGAGGTATTGATTAGACCATACTGCCAAAAAATGACTGGTAGATAGGAGGGCATGGCCTCGGTTTGTTTCAGTCCCCAGGCAATTTGCTCCGCTGACAGTGAAAATTCTTTTTTTAATAGTTGAATAAAATTTTGGGACACTACCATGGACTGCTCCTGGGGCAAGAATTAGTTTTTGCTGGCAACTCTAGTAACGACGGTCACTATGCTCAACTCTGATGGCGATCGCCTGGGGGGCGACACTGGGCCGGAGTTGTTGGAATAGGGCAAAACCTAGGACTAGGAAAGCGCAGGCGGCAATTAACATACAATTCACTTTGTAAACTTATGTTAACAATCCTATAAGTTTCTCTCATAATCTGCAATGGGGTATTTACCGACCTTGAGCGGAGCTTTCCTAGCCAGCAAAAAGCCAGACCGTGAAAAAGCCTGGCTGAAAAAGACTCTAAAAAGTCATTAAGTTAAGGTCTAATTTTCCCAAAGGCAGACTCAAGAAGAATTCCAGGGAAAAGAAAAAATTGGCTTGCCTATTTCTTTTTCTTATCTTGTTTGTCTCCGGCGGTTTTTTCCTTCATGCCATACTTACGCATAAAGCGGTCAACACGGCCTTCGGTATCGATAATTTTCTGGGTACCGGTGTAGAAGGGATGGTTGCCAGACCAGATCTCTACGTTGATTTCTGGCTTGGTGGAACCAACGGTCATAATCACCTCTCCGTTACAGGTGACTTTGGCATCGGGATACCAGGTGGGGTGAATATCAGCTTTGGGCATGGTCAGTCCTAATAATTCCAATAGAGGGGTAAATCCGAATCTCCAATTAACGTTTGGAGTACTGAGGGGCTTTACGGGCTTTGTGAAGACCGTATTTTTTCCGTTCTTTCGCCCGGGGATCCCGGGTGAGATAGCCTTCCGCTTTCAAGGGTTGACGATTTTCGGGGGAAAGTTGGCACAGGGCCCGGGCCACACCAAGTTTCACGGCATCGGCTTGGCCAGTTAGACCGCCACCATGGGCATTAACCAAAATATTGTATTCCCCTTCCAAGCCCAGGGTTTCGAGGGGAGCTTTCAAACTTTGGATGTAGTTGGCAATGCGGTTAAAGTAAATTTCCCCAGGCTTGCCGTTAACAATCACTTCCCCTTGACCGGGCACTAGACGTACCCTGGCGATCGCCGCTTTACGACGGCCGGTGCCCCAATAGACGACTTTGTTGCTAGAATCGTTAGCTTGCATTAGTTAGCTCCTGCAGGAATGGTATTGATAACAAGGGTTTCTGGCTGTTGGGCCGCGTGGGGATGGCTCGGGCCAGCGTAGACTTTTAGCTTGGTGAACAACTTACGACCGAGGCTATTTTTGGGCAACATTCCCCGCACAGCACTTTCGACAATTCTTTCCGGTAGACGAACTTGGAGTTTTTCAAAGGTCTCTTCCTTCATCCCACCGGGACGGCCAGAATGGCGACGATACAGTTTTTGCTCCCGTTTTCTGCCGGTAACTTCTATTTTTTCCGCATTAATAATAATGACAAAATCACCGGTGTCCATGTGGGGAGTAAAGGTAGGCTTATTTTTGCCCCGCAGAATGGTGGCTACTTCGGTAGCCAGACGGCCAAGGCGTTGACCTTCGGCATCAATGACGTACCATTTGTGGCTTAGGTTGTCGATGGTTGGTAATACAGTTTTGTTCATAGTTTTCAAAAATACCCCCGCTTAATAACGGGACATAATTATTTGCCTTGCTAATTTGGCTTGGCTAGCCTGTGAATTGCCACAGTGGTTGACTATCAAACCAAAGGGAATCAGGCAAGGGAAAATTTTCATAACCGACCCGTAGTAGGCACAAACCTTTGGCCGGGGCAGCATATTTGACCAGATCTCGCCGCTGATTAACCCAAATATCATTGAAGTCAGTCAGACTGCGTTGTCCAGAGCCCACTTCCACCAGCATGCCCACCAATAAGCGCACCATGCCGTAGAGAAAACCATTGGCTTGGATTTCCAAATAGACCATGGGCCCCCGGCGGTAACATTCAACCCCCTGTACTTCCACCCAGGAATGGCGTCGGGCTGACCCCGCTCGGTGGAAGGCCGCTAGGTGATGTTTTCCTAGCAATGGTTCCATGGCAGCTTGTATGGTCTTCTCCTGGAGAGGAAAACGATAGTAATGCCAACTGAACTGATCGGTGAACAGATTAGGCCATTGATCTGTATAAATGCTGTAACGATACCGTCGCCACAGAGCAGAAAAGCGGGCGTGCCAATGGCCATCCACCGCCGCTGACCCCCTAACTATGATGTCTTGGGGCAAATGACCATTAAGAATTTTACTCCAGCGGTGGGGAGGAATATGTCCCACTGGGTCGTCAAAATGGGCCACCTGGGCCGCCGCATGGACCCCTGCGTCTGTTCTCCCGGCACCATGGAGAGTGACGGGCTGCCCCACCACCTTGGCGATCGCCAACTCCACTTCCTCCTGGATAGAAGAAAAACTAGATTGACGTTGCCAGCCATGGAAATGGGTGCCCAGATATTGCATTACCAGAGCAACCCTTTGTTCACCAGCAGAAGGAGAAGAATGCATCAATACAAAAAGTCTAACTAGACCAATTCAATCACAGCCATTTCCGCATTGTCACCCCGGCGACGCAGGGTTCTAATAATGCGGGTATAGCCCCCATCCCTATCTTTATAGCGGCTGGGGGCGTCGGCGAACAAAGCGTGGACTGTAGGTTTGTCATACATATAGCCCAGGGCCCGACGACGGGCGGCCAAGGAACCATCCTTAGCTAGGGTAATCATGCGGTCTACCTCAGAACGCACGGCTTTAGCTCTAGCCTTAGTGGTCTTGATTTGTCCGTGGCGGATTAACTCCGTAGTTAAAGCCCTCAGCAGGGCCTTTCTTTGGTCAGCGGGCTTCCCCAACTGAGGCACTCGACATCTGTGTCGCATGGTAACTGAACTCCTAAAAAATTAACAACAGGGGGTTACTCTAAGGTAAGCAGCAGTAATCAAACCCATTGAGCTTGTTAAGCTTTAGCCTTTTCGTGGGGCAGGGTAATACCCAAACGTTTTTGCAGTGCCTCAATCACCTCCTCTGCGGATTTGAGGCCAAAATTCTTGATTTCCAGTAGATCTTCCTGGCTATACTCCAGTAGATCTGCCACGGAATTAATCTGGGCCCGCTTCAGACAGTTATAGGCACGGACAGAAAGCTGTAACTCTTCGATGGGAATTTGACTTTCCGGATTGACCTCGTCCTGGTAATCGCTATGGGCCGCTTCCAGCTCATTGAGATCTTTAAGGGGGATAAAAAGATTGGCAATAATGTCAGATGCTTCCGACAATGCCTCCCGAGGCTGAATACTGCCATTAGTCCAAATGTCTAGAATCAACCGGTCCTTTGGACTCATGCCATCGGCCCGAATGTCTTCCACTGTGTAGTTGACCTTAGTCACCGGCATAAATACCGAGTCAATTTGGAGAAAATCTAGAGATGAATTCTCATCCTTGCCCCGCTCGATAACTCGATAACCTACGCCGCGCTCCACTCGGAATTCCATTTCCAGTTTGGCTCCTTCTGCTAGGGTGGCGATGTATTGGTTAGGATCAATAACCTCCACCTCCGAAGGTACCTCAAACTGCGCTGCCGTTACCGTTCCCGGGCCGATCGCCGTCAGACGGCCAATTTGGGGCTGATCGGTGTAGCTTTTGAGCACAAGTTCCTTCATGTTCAGCATAATCTCCAGGACATCCTCCCGGACGCCTGGAATAGTGGCGAACTCATGGTTAACCCCCGCAATACGGATGGCCGTCACCGCGGCCCCGGGTAAGTTGGACAACAATACCCGCCGCAAAGCATTTCCCACCGTCGTTCCCTGGCCCCGGTCCAAGGGTTCAAGGGAAAACTTACTGTACTGCTGTTGATTTTTTCTGGTGCTGGATTCCACACACTCGATTTGAAACTGCGCCACTGACGCGACCTCCCTTATATCTCCGTGTAAATAGCTTGACCGACGCTATCTCAGTCAGAGGAAATTACGATTTGCTCAAAAAAGCTGTTAGCAAAAAAATTAACTGTCCTAGACCCGACGGCGTTTGGGGGGACGACAACCATTGTGGGGGATGGGGGTAACATCCCTGATCAGGGTGATTTCCAAACCAGCCCCTTGGAGGGCCCGGATAGCAGTTTCCCGACCGGCACCGGGGCCACTTACCATTACCTCTAATTGCCGCATACCCTGTTCCATGGCCCGACGGGCCGCAGAATCAGCAGCGGTTTGGGCGGCGTAGGGAGTGCCTTTCTTAGCTCCTTTGAAACCGCTAGAACCAGCGGAAGCCCAGGAAATCACATCGCCCCGAATGTCGGAAATGGTGACAATAGTGTTGTTAAAAGTAGATTGAATGTGGGCCACCCCGCTAGGGACATTCTTTTTTGCCTTTTTGGGCCCAGTTTTTCTGGTAGGACGCGCCATAATGATTGCTTGAAAGCTTCAATAAACAGGACAGGGATGGGGGGGAAGATTATTTCTTCGCAGGGGTCTTTTTCTTGCCGGCAACGGTCAAGCGGCGGCCCCGACGGGTACGGGCATTGGTTCTAGTGCGTTGTCCGCGCACTGGTAAACCTTGGCGATGACGACGACCACGGTAGGTGCCGATGTCTCCAAGGCGTTTAATATTCATGGCCTCCCAACGACGGAGATCCCCTTCGATCTCGTAGTTTTCATCGATGTAGGTTCTTAATTTCAGCGCATCTTCATCACTGAGATCTTTGACTCGGACATCGGGGCTAACCCCGGTGGCGTCCAGAATTTCATGGGAGCGCGACAGACCAATACCGTACAGATAAGTGAGGGCGATTTCCACACGCTTATCCCGAGGCAGGTCAACACCAGCTATGCGTGCCACGTTGATTTTCCTCTAAATAAGTTCAATAAATTTATGGAGTAGGGTTTAAGACAGACCGGAATGGTAATCACTAGGAGAACTGCTAACCTTGACGCTGTTTATGCTTGGGGTTAGCGGAACAGATAACCATCACACGACCGCGCCGACGAATAACGCGGCACTTATCACACATTTTCTTAACGGAAGCTCTAACTTTCATGCCTGATTTTCTTTGGCAACACTGCAAGCTCTTAATTATAACAAGTTATCGTGGCCGTGTCATGGCAAATATTAAATTAGCTCTCCCCACTGAGGGGAAGCATTAATTTTTTACCTTTGCCACCGTCAAATTAATAACTACTTTTTATTTTTAAGACGATAGGTTATGCGCCCCTTGGTGAGGTCGTAGGGGGTTAATTCTACTTTGACCCGATCGCCGGGGAGAATTTTGATGTAATTACGACGAATTTTGCCGGAGATGTGGGCCAAAACGTTGAAACCATTGTCAAGATCGACTCTAAACATGGCATTGGGCAATGACTCCATCACCGTGCCTTCCATCTCAATTAAATCTTGTTTAGACAAGCGGTTAATGACCTCCTAAAAATAAAGCGGAATAAAGTATCGAAAAAAGCGCCATCGTCAATCATAACAAATATAGGTTGCTCCATTGGCCAACCTATGCTCGTCTTGACATTTTGCCCCTAAGGTTTAACCAATTTTTCCAGGTTGGTGGCAATGGCTTCTACCGGCTGGTTACCGTCAAGGGAGTAAAGTTTGCCCTGTTCTTGGTAATAGGTCATGAGGGGAGCAGTTTGCTCTGTGTAAACCAACAGCCGATTGCGAATGGTGGTTTCGTTATCATCCGCCCGCCCCCGGGCCAACAGGCGTTCTACAATTACTTCGTCGGGAACTTTTAAGTTAATGACCCAATGGGTACGGTGACCAATATTAACCAACAACTCATCGAGAAAAATTGCTTGGTTGACGTTACGGGGAAAGCCATCCAAAATCCAGCCAGCCTTAGCATCTTTATGGCCCAAGCGCTCTTCAATTAACCCAAGAATTAACTGATCGGGCACCAATTCTCCCTTGTCCATGTAACCTTTGGCCTGGTTACCCAACTCCGTGCCATCGGCGATCGCCTGACGTAGCATATCTCCAGTGGAAATATGGGGAATGCCCAAAGTCTGCGCCAATCCCACCGCCTGGGTACCTTTACCAGAGCCGGGGGCCCCCAGAAAAATTAAACCTTTAGCCATAGCCATAATCCGTAAAAACTCCAAAAATTAATCAAAAAAAGACGGTCAAGGAAGCAGCCTTGTAAGCTTTCCCTAACCGCAGTGTTTAATAAGACTGATTGATGCAACTCTGCCCGTAAAAATAGGGGCGATTAGGGTTGTTTAATCATTCCTTCATAGCGTTGGGAAATAACATAGGTCTGGATCTGCTTCGCCGTGTCAATGGCAACCCCCACCAAAATGAGCAGGGATGTGGCTCCCAAACCTTGGAAAGTAGTTACTCCAGTGGCTTGTTCTACAAAAATAGGCAGGGTGGCCACAAAGCTGAGGAAAATTGCTCCCAGAAAAGTCAGACGATTGAGCACACCTTCCAGATATTGTTCTGTTTTTTTGCCAGGACGAATGCCGGGAATGCTAGAACCCATCTTTTTCAGATTTTTCGACACGTCCTCAGGGTTGACGATCAGACTGGCGTAAAAATAACTGAAGAAGAAAATCATTACGGAATAAACCACGGTATAGACCCAGGTACCGGGGCGTAAAGCGTTGGAAATTTGGACAAGAATTTCCCCAAACCCCCCTAAGCCTTCATTACCAGTGGCAAAACCGGCCAGGGAAGAGGGCAAAATTAGCACTGCCGAAGCAAAAATAATCGGCATTACCCCCCCTTGGTTCAAACGTAGGGGTAAATAGCTGGTGCGCTCTCGATAAAGCTTTTTACCTACCTGGCGACGGGCAGAAATAATCGGAATCCGACGGGTGCCTTCCTGTACAAAGACAATGCCCACGATCATGACGAGGAAAACTAGCATCAACAACACCACCGCTGTGATGGACTGTCTGCCCCCGGATTGGGCATATTCGATGGTTTGACCTAAAGTCTGAGGCAAGGTGGCCACAATGTTGACAAAAATCAACAGGGAAGCTCCGTTACCAATGCCCCTTTCTGTGATCAACTCTGAAATCCACATCACAAACATCGAGCCAGCGGTGATCGCTAAAACCGTTTGAAAAATAAATAGGGGGCCATAGTTGTTGGCGTAGGGACGAAGTAAGCCGACGGTCAAACCCAAACCTTGGATAATGCACCAGCCAAAGGCAATATAACGGCTATATTGGGAAATTTTCCGCCGCCCTGCCTCCCCTTCATTTTTCTGCAAATCCTCCAGGGCCGGAATGGCCGCCGTCAGCAGTTGCATGATGATGGAAGCGTTAATGTAAGGCAAAATCCCTAGGGCAAAAATGCCCACAGTGGATAATCCACCCCCGGTAAAAATATTTAAAAAACCAATAACGGAGTTATCGTTGATGGCCTGGCTAAAGGCCTGGCGATCAATGTCCGGCACTGGGATAAAAATTCCCACCCTGACCAGAATTAGTAGCCCAATAGTAATAAGCAGCCGACCCCGGAGGCCAGCCGCTTGGGCCATCTGCAGGAAAGTTTCCTGGGCAGAGGGGGCTTTGTCTCGACTTACGACCATTTATTTATACCTGAGTAAAAGTGCGAGGGATGAAGCAAAACAATGAATTAACCTATTATCGCTCTCTCCCAGGCTATGGGGAAGGATTTTTGTTACCATTGTTAGCCCTGCGCCACCACACTGCCACCGGCCGCTTCAATTTTGGCTTGGGCTGCTTTGCTACAGGGAGCATGGACGGTGAGAGCTACGGCTAATTCCCCGTTGCCCAAAACTTTTAGGGGACCGTCATTACTAGTGACAATACCCGCTTCCATCAGGCTTTCTAGGGTGACCACGGTGTTGGGGGCTAGACCGGCCAACTTACCAACGTTAACCACCGTAAAATGCTTGGGATTGTAGAGGGGAAAGTGCTTTAACTTAGGCAGACGACGGTAGAGGGGCATTTGTCCCCCTTCAAAACCAGCTTTGGTACCGGTACCGGAACGGGATTTCTGGCCCCGCATACCAAAACCACAGCTAGCGCCTTGCCCTGCCGCAATACCCCGGCCAACACGGCGACGGCGTTTCTTGGCACCGTCCTTGGGAGAGAGTTCGCTCAAATTCATGGCTAATATTAAAAATTAAGTTCACAGGAGATGGAATTTTCACCTAGTAAAGGCTTGGGGCCTTCAGCTTAGGTGTAAAGATGCTCGACAGAAACTCCCCGTTCTTCTGCTACTTCCGAAAAAGTACGCAGGGTTTCCAAGGCGTTGATGGCAGCCCGGGCATTGTTGAGGGGATTGTTGGAGCCTAGTTGTTTGGCTAGGATATTCTTAACTCCGGCTAGCTCTAGCACAGTACGAACAGCGCCACCGGCAATTACCCCAGTACCAGGGGCAGCGGGGCGAACCACCACTTTGGCTCCTCCAGAAACTCCATTAGTGATATGGGTAATGGAATTGGATTTGGTCAAGGGCACTTCAATTAGTTGTTTTTTGCCATCGGCTACCCCTTTACGGACAGCTCCGATTACGTCCCCAGCTTTACCCACTCCCACGCCGACCTGGCCGGTTTCGTTACCGACCACCACGATCGCCCGGAAGCTGAGTTTTTTTCCGCCTTTGACCACTTTACTGACCCGGCGGATTTGGATAACCCGTTCTTGCCAGTTGGTGTCTTCTTTTTTTTCTCGGCTGGTTTTACGACGCTTTGCCATAGTAATTTCCTTGGATGTTAATGGGTTTGGTTAACGTTGTTAGAAATCGAGACCGGCTTCCCTGGCCGCCTCCGCCAGAGCTTTTACCCGTCCGTGATACAACTTACCACCCCGGTCAAAAACTACTTGGTTAATGCCTTTGGCGATCGCCCGTTGGGCCACCAACTTACCCACTTCCGCCGAAGCTTCCTGGGTGGCGGTGGAACTAAGGGACTTTTTCAGATCTGGATCGAGGGTAGAGGCCGCCGCAAGGGTATGCTGGGCCACATCATCGATGACCTGGGCATAGATGTGGTCATTGGAGCGAAAAACCGCCAAACGGGGCCGTTCGCTGGTACCGGATAAATGGCGACGCAGACGACGGTGACGACGTTGGGTAGCAGATTTACGAGTGCTTTTCATAGTTTATTTCTTCCCTGTCTTACCAGCTTTACGACGGACATATTCACCTTGGTAGCGGATGCCTTTACCCTTGTAGGGTTCTGGGGGCCGCACAGCCCGGATTTTGGCCGCTGTATTACCCAAGAGTTCCTTGTCAATGCCGGAGACAATTACCTGGGTGTTATTTTCAACTTTGACTTCAATGCCCTGGGGCATGGTCATTTCCACTGGCTTACTGTAGCCGACGTTGAGGGTTAACTTATTGCCCTGGGCTTGGGCCCTATAGCCAACCCCTTGGATTTCCAAACGGCGTTCAAAACCCTGAGCCACCCCATCCACCATGTTGGCGACGAGGGTGCGGACTAGGCCATGGCGTTCCCGGGCAGTGCGGGACTCATCCTGACGGGTGACGGTGATGGTTTCCCCTTCTTGGGCCACAATTACCTTTTCTGGTAACTGTCTTTCCAAGGAGCCTTTAGGACCTTTAACACTCAGGTGACTGCCTTGGATATCTACGCTGACCTTCGCAGGGAGAGGAATGGGGCGTTTTCCGATACGGGACATAGGATTAATTCTGTAAAGTTAAGTTTAATTACTAATGCAATAGTAGTCTTCGACCGGGACTACCAAATGTAACAAAGGATTTCGCCCCCAATACCTTGGCGACGGGCTTCCCTGTCGGTCATGATGCCGTGGGAAGTGGAAACAATGGCGATACCAATGCCGCCCAACACCCGAGGAATCTTTTTGGAAGGGGAGTAAACCCGCAAACCAGGCTTACTGACCCGTTGGAGGGTATTGATCAAAGGTTGACGGGTTTTGCCCTTGTACTTGAGGGTAAGCACTAACATTTTGTTAATGCCTTCGCCGGTTTCAGAGTAGTCCTCAATGAATCCTTCGCTTTTGAGCACTTTGGCAATGCTCAGGGTCATTTTGGTGGTGGGCACCTGGGTAGTGCTATGTCTCACCGCACAGGCATTGCGGATGCGGGTGAGCATGTCGGAAATTGTGTCTGTTGAAGCCATTATTCCTGCTGGTAGATTCTCCTAAGGGATGATGATTCAGGTGGATTGATGGAGACTTATTGCTGACCAATCACCCTGAGCCGCGACTAAATTAACTTCTAAAGGGCATGCCCAGAGCTTTGAGCAATGCACGACCTTCTTCGTCGGTTTGGGCGCTGGTAATGATGGAAACGTCCATACCCCGGATTTGATCGATGGTGTCGTAGTCAATTTCGGGGAAAATTAATTGTTCGCGAATACCTAAGCTGTAGTTACCCCGGCCATCAAAGCTGTTGGGGCTAATACCCCGGAAGTCCCGAATGCGAGGCAGAGCCAAGTTGATTAAGCGATCCAAAAAGGCATACATCCGCTCGGAACGGAGGGTAACCATTACCCCCACCGGCATACCTTCCCGGATTTTAAAACCGGCGATCGCCTTGCGAGCCCTGGTCACCACCGGTTTTTGCCCCGTAATGGTGGCTAATTCAGTCAGGGAAGACTCCAAAGCCTTGGCATTTTGGGAAGCTTCCCCCAGTCCCCGGTTAACTGTCACCTTAGTCAACTTGGGCACTTGGTGAATATTTTTATAACCAAATTCTTCCTGGAGCTTAGGAAGAATGGTTTCTTGGTAAAGGGTCTTAAGTCGTTGAGTCATGGTATTTACAGGGTCTCTGGGCTTGGTCAGAGAGTAGATGGACGAAGGGAACTCGAGCACATCGGGTTAGGGTCTAGCATTGCTTGCGGGGCAAAGGTGATAGCCATTAATCGATGATTTCGCCTGTTTTTTTCAGCATCCGCACTTTACGGCCATCGTCGGTGACGGTGTAGCAAATGCGACTGGCAATTTTTTCCTTGGTGGAATAGAGCATTACCTTGGAGCTATGGATGGGAGCTTCATAGCTACTGATTTGCCCAGATTCCCCTTCCTGACGAGGTTTAACATGCTTGGTGCGGATATTCACTCCTTTGACCACCACCTGACTGTGGCTGGGAATGGTACGCAAAACTTCTCCCACTTTGCCCTTATCCTTGCCGGAAATTACCTGGATGGTGTCGCCTTTTTTGACGTGCATTTTCACCCGGTGGGGGGCTGGTTTGGTTTTAGTCATCTAGAGCACCTCCGGAGCCAAAGAAACAATCTTGGTAAAGTTTTTATCCCGCAGTTCCCGGGCCACGGGGCCAAATACCCTGGTACCCCGGGGATTACCTTCAGCGTTGATAATCACAGCGGCATTGTCATCAAAACGGATACTCATGCCACTGGCCCGGCGTAGGGGCTGTTTGGTTCTGACAATTACCGCCCGCACCACGTCGGACTTTTTGATGGGCATATTAGGGAGAGCATCTTTCACCACGGCAATAATTTGGTCGCCAATGCCACCATAGGTGCAGTTGCCCGTGCCCAGAACCCGCAGACACATGAGCTTACGAGCACCACTGTTGTCCGCGACGTTGAGATAGGTTTGTTGTTGAATCACGGCGTTTTCCTAAAAAAATCGGACTAGGATGAATGGCTCATAATGTTGATTACTTGCCAGCGTTTGGTTTTACTCAGAGGGCGGGTTTCTTGGATGCGAACCTTGTCCCCTTCTTGGCACTGGTTTTCCTCGTCGTGAGCTTTAAATTTCTTGGTTTTGACGACAATCTTGCCGTACTTGGGGTGGGGAGAACGGCTTTCCACAGCAACAACCACGGTTTTATCCATTTTGTTACTGACCACAATGCCCACACGTTCTTTAATCGCCATGGTGTTTTTATGCCTCCTCAGAAGGGCTATTCTCAAGTTGTCGTTCCCGTTCCACCGTTAAGAGTTGGGCCAAGCGATGGCGGGCATGTTTAAATTCATGGGGGTTTTCGGGACGACGGGTAGCCTGTTGGAACCGGAGTTGGAACAATCTTTGCTTGGTGGCTAAGATTTCAGTGGCCAATTCTTCGTCGCCGAGTTTCCTTGCGTCTGCAATGTTGGGAAGAGCCATGGTTAAATATAGTCCTCCTGACGGCTAATAAATTTTGTTTTAATCGGTAATTTCTGGGCGGCGAGGCGCATGGCTTCCCGGGCCACTTCCTCAGAGACTCCAGCTAGTTCAAACATGACGCGGCCGGGCTTAACTACCGCTACCCAATATTCTGGGGAACCTTTACCGGAACCCATCCGGGTTTCAGCGGGACGCATGGTGACTGGTTTATCGGGGAAAATACGAATCCAAATTTTCCCACCCCGACGGATGTAACGGGTCATGGCTCGACGGGCGGCCTCAATTTGCCGGGAGGTGATCCAACAGGGTTCGGTGGCCTGGAGGGCGTAATCACCGAAGTTGAGGGTGCTGCCCCGCTCCGCTAGACCCCGCATCCTGCCCCGTTGCTGTTTACGGAATTTTGTTCTTCTAGGACTTAACATAGTGCGTTAACGAATAGGCGTTAATGAATGGCGATAGCGTTTAACCGTCCTGGGAACGGTCATCGAACTGTTGCCGACGGGATTTACGACGGGGTTGGCTGGGGGGAGCAACGATGGCGGCTTCCTGGCCAGGGATGACTTCCCCTTTAAAAATCCAGACCTTAATCCCTAAAATGCCGTAGGTGGTCAGGGCGGTGCGGTAGGCATAATCAATGTCTGCCCGCAGGGTATGGAGAGGCACCCGGCCTTCCCGAACCCATTCCGTCCGGGCAATTTCTGCCCCATTTAGGCGACCGCTAACTTGTATTTTGATACCCTTAACTTCGGCCCTTTCTGCCCTTTGCAATGCTTGGCGCACCACCCGGCGGAAGGAAACCCGACGTTCTAACTGTTGACCGATGTACTCGGCCATTAGAGCCGCATCAGCATCAGCATTGGGGACTTCGATGACATTGACTCGAATCTGACGGGCTGAACCCAGCAGTTTTTGCAAGCCTTCCCGTAGTTGTTCAATACCAGAGCCGCCTCGACCGACAACTACCCCGGGGCGAGCGGTGTGAATACCCAACTCAATCTGTTCAGCTTTACGCTCAATGCGGATATCGGAAATACCGGCATTGTTGAGGGTTTTCTCAATATATTGGCGAATTTTGTGGTCTTCCTGTAAAAGCTCCGGATAGCGCTTGGGGTCGGCATACCAACAGGATTTGTGGTCCTTAGTGATGCCGAGGCGGAAGCCAACTGGATGTATTTTTTGTCCCATGTTTTGTATGCGTGACGTGAACAGCGATGTTAGTTATCTGCCAAGGCCGGGGCAACGGCGACGGTAATGTGGCAAGTGGGCTTGCGAATCTGGTAGGCACGACCCTGGGCCCGGGGGCGAAAACGGCGCAAGCTGGGGCCTCCATCGGCAAAGGCTTGGCTAACAACTAGGTCCGCTGGTTCCAAACCTTCGTTATGCTCAGCGTTGGCCACGGCGGAGCGCAGTACTTTCAGCACAGGCTCACAGGCCTTGTAAGGCATAAATTCCAGAATGATCAGAGCTTCCCGGTAGGAACGACCCCGAATTTGATCTAGTACCCGGCGCACCTTCAGGGGAGACATCCGCACGTAACGGGCGATCGCCTTGACCTCGGCCGTCGTATCAAGTTTTGTCATACTGCTTACCTCTGGTTACTTACGCGCTTTTTTATCGCTTTTAGAATGACTGCGGAAGGTGCGAGTCGGCGCAAATTCCCCCAACTTATGGCCCACCATTTGCTCGGAAACAAACACAGGCACATGTTGACGACCGTTGTGGACGGCAATGGTATGACCCACCATTTGGGGAAGAATTGTCGAAGCCCGGGACCAGGTTTTAACCACCTGCTTATCCCCCTTGTCATTGAGCTTGTCAATTTTGCGGAGCAGGGAAGCAGCCACAAAAGGACCTTTTTTCAGTGAACGACCCATAGTTCAGTTCCAACGAATAAAAACAAAAATAGTTATTTGGTGCGACGGCGGACAATCAGAGCGCTACTGCGTTTCTTCTTGTTGCGGGTCTTGGCACCCAAAGCTGGTTTACCCCAGGGAGACACAGGCCCGGAACGACCGATGGGGGCCCGGCCTTCACCACCACCATGGGGGTGATCACAGGGGTTCATCACACTACCCCGGACATGGGGACGACGACCTAAGTGACGCTTACGACCGGCTTTTCCTAGCTTAAGGTTACGGAATTCGGCATTACTAACTCGACCCAGGGTAGCCACACACTCTTTACGAACCATACGCACTTCCTTGGACGGCAGTTTGATGGTCACGTAATCTCCTTCCTTAGCCACCACCTGGGCAAAAGCTCCAGCAGAACGCACCATTTGGCCGCCCCGCCCTGCTACCAATTCCACGTTGTGTATCTCACTACCAAGGGGAATGCGGCTCAGGGGTAAGGTGTTGCCAATTTCAAAGGGGGCTTCTTCCCCAGCAATAACGGTCATGCCTACCTGTAATCCAGCGGGAGCAAGAATATAACGCTTTTCCCCGTCGGTGTAGAACAGCAGGGCAATGCGGGCATTGCGGTTGGGATCGTATTCGATCGCCGCTACCCGGGCCGGAATATTTTGCTTGTTACGTTTGAAGTCGATAATCCGGTAGAGCTTTTTATGGCCGCCGCCCCGGTGACGACTGGTGATCACCCCACGGTTGTTGCGACCTTTTTGGTCATGGCGGTTAGTGGTTAATGACTTCTCCGGCTTACTCTTGGTAATTTCAGTGAAATCGGAGACACTTGCCTGCCGAGTTCCTGGGGTCATTGGCCGATAATTACGAATACCCATGGGTTTAGATAACAGTTAATTCAGTATTCAGTGGTGGTCTAAACGTGACTTACACGTCAGGGAAGAGTTTGATGCTGTCCCCTTCCTTGAGGGTGACAACGGCCCGCTTCACTTGAGCTTTGAAACCCATGAAACGACCAACCCGTTTCTTTCTGCGGGGCATACGGGCAGTGTTTACCCCCGTTACTTTGACGTCAAACAAAAGTTCGATCGCCGCTTTGATTTCCGGTTTGGTGGCTTCAGGGCGCACGTCAAAGACGTATTTGTTGTCTTCGAGTTGTAGCGTGGCCTTTTCCGTCACAATCGGTTTAATAATTAGGTCCGCCAAACGACGCTGATCAATTACCTTACTCACCGTAAACCTCCTGGATTTTCTCGAGGGCAGTGGCGGTGGCCACAATGGTGTCTGCAACGAGAACGTCGTAGATATTGAGGTTATCTGCCCGTAAAATTTTCAAATAGGGAATGTTGCGCCCAGAAAGAAAGACATTTTCTGGAATTTTATCAAGGATCAACAACACCCGTTTTTCTGGTTTGGCACCCCAGCGAGTCAAGGCCGTGGCCAACTCCTTGGTTTTAGGTTGGCTGAACTGATCGCCAAAGGCTTCCACCACCACCATGTTGTCGGCTCGGGAGGCGATCGCCGTTCTCAGGGCCAAACGACGTTCCTTGCGGTTCATTTTTTGGCTGTAATCCCGGGGCTTAGGCCCAAAGATCACACCACCACCCCGCCAGAGGGGAGAACGAATCGAACCAGCCCGGGCCCGACCAGTACCCTTTTGTTTCCAGGGTTTGCGACCCCCCCCCCGAACTTCAGCTCGGGTTTTAGCAGAGGCGTTACCTTGGCGGGCGTTATTTTGTTGGCGCACCAGGGCCCGATGGACAATGTGGGCCGCATTTTCTTCCTTGGCAACCTTGAGGATCAAAGAAGCATTACCTACTTCTTCCCCCTGCCAGTTTTTTACAATACAATCAACCATAATTTTGTTCCTTCAGCAGTGACGGATAGAAAAGGCAACCTAGCCCCGACCAACGGTTTTCGCAGGGGTGATGTTCAACAAAGTGCCGGGTTTACCAGGTAAAGCCCCTTTGATGATCAGCAAGTTCCGCTCTGCATCCACCCGCACCACTGTCAAGCGACGGACGGTAACCTGGGAAGCCCCATACTGTCCGGCCATTCTTTTACCGGGATAGACCCGACCGGGAGTAGTACCGGCTCCCGTAGAACCGGGCAGACGGTGGTTTTTGGAACCGTGGGTCATGTTACCCCGACGGAAATTATGGCGTTTTTGGTAGCCAGCAAAACCCCGACCCATACTTTGGCCGGCTACATCGACTAGGTCTCCAGCTTGGAAAATGTCCGCTGTGACTGCATCCCCGGGTTGCAGGTTAGGAGCGTCCGTCAAACGGTACTCCTTCAAATGACGCATAGGATCAGTGTTGGACTTCTTCAAATGTCCCAACTCAGGCTTGGACAGCGCCTTTTCTTTAACAGGCAAAAAACCGACTTGGATAGCGTTATAGCCGTCGGTGTCCTGGGTTTTCACCTGGGTTACGGGACAGGGACCCGCTTGCACCACCGTCACAGGGATGGAAATGCCGCTTTCTTGATCAAATATCTGGGTCATGCCCAGCTTTGTTCCTAAAATACCGATAGACACGGTAACCCTCTACCTAAATAAAAGTGTAAATAAACAAGCAGAAAGGCTCCCCGGACATAAAGCGACGACCAGCGGCAATAACCTTTGGTCAACAGCTTCATAGCCAGTGAATAACTAATTCAGTTACGTCGATGGAGCGTTTCAATCAAACTTTGCTTGAGAGACCACCTTCGGCCCCAGCGGTAGGGAGAGTTAGTCCTACATAGGTGCAAAAGGGGGATGACCGCAATTCCTGATCAGACTTAAAAGCCTAAGCATTCAGTATCCGCAGGGGGTCGTAAAAAATAGCAGTGGAACGTTTTGATATTATTTCTATCTAATATCCAGTTTTGACCGCGATTAATCATCATAGCCCTAAAGGGAATCCCCGTCAAATTAATTTTCTTCCTAGGCCATACCCCAACCTTACAAGAACAAGCATTCTTTCGTTGACGCGCAAATTTCGTTAAAATGGTACTGTGTTAAATTTTGTTAAACGGAGATAATCCAGTATGGCTACGATTAATATCGGCATTCCTGAAGCGGACCGCATCAAAATTGCAGAGTCCTTGAAAAAACTGTTAGCCGATACCTACACCCTTTATCTACAAACCCACAACTTCCACTGGAACGTTACCGGCCCCCAATTCCGCGACCTCCATCTCATGTTTGAAGAACAGTACAATGAGTTGGCCCTGGCGGTGGATGACATTGCTGAGCGTATCCGCAGTTTGGATGTTTTTGCCCCCGGTACCTATAAGGAGTTCGCTAAACTGAGTTCGGTGCAAGAAGTGGACGGCATTCCCACCAGCAAAGAAATGGTCGATATTTTGACCAAGGGGCACGAAACCATTGTCCAGTCCTGTCGGGATGTGCTCAAATGCTCTCAGCCTGCCGATGATGAGTCCACCATCGCTTTGGCTTCGGACCGGATGCGGGTCCATGAAAAAACGGCTTGGATGTTGCGGGCCATGAATAAATAGGCTTTAGCTTTAGTCCTACCTACTCCTGGCTGGAGCTTGACTCAAATTTTGGCCTGGGCAATTCCCCCAGGTAGCGGGATAGGTAGGGGGAAAAAATTTCGTAAATTAGGGTTAGGGGTTTACGGTCATGCCAGAAAAGGTAATGACGGCCCCAAAAAGGCCCTTCTTGGCCAAAAGCCTTAGCTAGGGTCCGATTATGGCCGCAGTATATGGCTTGGATATCCCGATACAGCTCGGTGTGCAACCGAGAAAGGCTGTCCCAAATGGGTAAACTACGATTTTGCAAATACTCGTCCACATGGCTAGCATCCCACCAGGAAACCGCATAGGCTAGTCTTTGGCCAGACTTGGTCCTTAGCCATACCTGTCGCCGCAGGTGGGGGCCGGGCACCGTGTTAATTTGGGGGGGAGCGCCGTCGTCCCTAGGGCTCACTGGAGCCATGTCAATCACATCCACCTCTGTCTTTTCCCCGGTGAGTAGTTGCAGGTGCCTGGTGGGGGAACCATCCCCGAGGATGAGTATCTGCCATGGAGGGGGCAGGATGTTGTGGGGTAGACCATGCCTAACGTCGTGTTGATCCCCCTGCCAGAGTAGGTCCAGTGAATGCCAAGCAAGGGAAGGGGAAACGGCCGGAGAAAGCTTCAAGGGGAAATGCCTGTGCGTTACAAAACTTTACATTTTCGTGACTTTTTTGATGATAACAAACTCAAGCTACGGCGGTGGGCTTTCTGGGCTATGGCGATCGCCGTTTTTGTTGGGATCATTAGCGGGTCATGGTTAACTTCCCCAGGGGGATCGGTGGGGCTTGGGCAGACACTTCCACCCCGGAAGGATTTACGCATAGCAGTGATCAGTGACCTCAACAGTGCCTATGGTTCCACCAGTTATGAGCCGGAGGTACACAAGGCGTTGGAGCTAATTCCCAGTATGCAACCGGATCTTGTCCTCTGTAGTGGAGACATGGTGGCGGGGCAGAGTCCTAGATTAACCAATGCCCAAATTCAAGCCATGTGGGAAGCCTTTGACCGGGGGGTGGCCCATCCTTTACGACGGGCTGGAATTCCCTTTGGTTTTACGATGGGGAACCACGATGCTTCCGGTGCTCTGGATCAAAATCGTCGTTTTCGGTTTCAAAATGAACGGGATTTGGCGGCCCGTTATTGGCGCAACCCGGCCCATGATCCAGGCATAACTTTCCTGGATAAAAGTGATTTCCCCTTTTATTACACCTTCAATCAGAATGGTGTTTTTTTTCTGGTCTGGGACGGGTCAACTCATCTTATACCTGCGGAAAAATTGGCTTGGGTAGAAAAAGTTTTGGCCAGTGCTCCGGCTCGGCAAGCTAAGTTACGACTGGCGATCGGTCATTTGCCTCTCTATGGTGTGGCGGAAGGTCGCAATAAGCCGGGGGAGGTGATGGCCAACGCTGAGCAGTTAAGGGCCTTGTTGGAAAAGTATAATGTTCATACCTATGTCAGCGGGCACCAACATGCTTACTATCCTGGTCGGCGGGGAAATTTGGAATTGCTCCACACGGGCCTATTGGGGGCGGGCCCCAGAGCTTTAATTGGTCAAGAACGGCGATCGCCAAAGACGTTAACCATTTTGGATTTCACGTTCGATCAACCGGGGCAGGTGCAATACACCACCTACGACATGAAGAATTTGACTACTGTGGGGCTGGAATCTTTACCCCGGTTTCTGTTGGGCCATAATGGTCGGGTAATCCGTCGCGACCTGAGGGAAGGGAATTTAACCCCAGCGGAACAGCAGGCCTGCATAAAAAATTTAGGTTCTGCCCTATGCAATACAAAGTGAGAAATGGAGCCCTAGGTATGGTGACCAATGGCCAGTTAAAACTACTATGGGGGTTTGTCCTCAGACTTGCCAATTTTGCGTCAGACCATGGCTGAAGTTATCCCCAACAATCTTCCTCCCCTCACTAAAGACACTTTCTGGGCCATCATTAACCAGGAAATCAGTGATGAGGTAGTCAACGCTCTACTTGCTTACTATCTCGGTTATCGATTTGATGGCGATCGCCAACAGTGGAATTTGGGAGGGGTGGAATCAAACTGGGCCCAAGAGTATCCGGTCCCCCCCAATTTCATCGAAAACCGTCCCCCCACAGTGAAGTTGACCCGTTCTATTCCGCCGGAAAATAAACAATTGCTCAAGGAACAGTTGGGCTTTACGGGCTACAAAATTGGTGAGTTTACTCCCCGCCACACCCGCCGCGCCACAGCGGTCAATTGGTTACTTAGTTACATGGCCATACATAATCTACCCTTGCACTGAACAAATGCATCGACAAAGAAATGGGCCAGGGAAACTCACTCAACTCCCCAGCCCCAGATTCTCCCTGATCAAACCATTGAAAACCAGGATATCTACCAGCCCTTTTCCGCTTGATCGAGCACGTAGGCCGCCACATCTTCCATGTCGCTGTCACTGATGCGACCCTTAAAGCCCGGCATAGCGCCATTACCATTGGTGATTTGGGCGACAATTGCTGCCACGGAGTTCTTGCCATTGGCTTCCAAGTCTGCCATTTTTAAGGTTTTGCTGGGGTTGATGGCATTAAGGCCCCCATTATGACAAGCGGCACAGTTACCGGCAAAGATAGCTTTACCATGGGCTAGGTCAGCGGCTAGGGCGGTGTTACCCAGGGAAAAAATCCCCCCCAGGAAAATTAGACAGGGGAGGGCAATGCCAAAAAAAATTCGGCTAGCTTGGTTGAATAATTTAAACATTAGTTCTCCTTTCAAGGATAAAGTCTTCAAGACGCGAAGGTATTATGGGAGGCGGTCCAGGCAAAGTCAAAAGACAATCTGTCAAAGTTGCGGTCAAGCTAAAATTGGCTAGGTTTGTGGAGTGGCCATGGCAATGCAATTCCTGAACCACTGTTTTTTATCATTTCCCCAGCTTTTACGATGGTTTCATGGTGCCGATGGCGATCGCCAAGACGTTGGTTTTTGTTTGCGTGTCTTGGGCTGTTGCTCAGTGGATTAATCAGTTGCCAGGGCAATTCCCCCCAGAGCATAGAGGGAAGGGTAAGTTTTTGGACCATGCAGTTGCAACCAAAATTTAATCAGTATTTTGACGATTTGATTGGTACCTTTGAGCGGGACAATCCGCCGGAGCAGGTAAGTTGGGTAGATATTCCTTGGAATGCCATGGAGAGTAAAATCCTCACCGCGGTCTCGGCTAACACGGCGCCCGATGTGGTCAACCTCAACCCCACCTTTTCCTCTTTATTGGCTAGTAAAAATGCCTGGCTGAATTTGGAAGAGGAGGTGAGCGCAGAAGTTAAGGCTCGCTATCTGCCCAGTATTTGGCAAGCCAACAGCTTAGGCAACGGTGAAGTATTCGGTTTTCCCTGGTATCTCACCACCCGCATCACCATCTATAACCAGGATTTATTGCAACAGGCTGGATTATCTACTCCGCCAGCAACCTTTGCCGAATTGGCGGTGGCGGCTAGGGAAATTAAGGCGAAAACCGGTAAATATGGTTTTTTTGTCACTTTTTCCCCCTCCGATTCTGCTGAAGCTCTGGAAAGCTTGGTGCAAATGGGAGTGAGGTTGGTAAACGATGACGGTCGAGCCGCCTTTAATAGTCCCGCCGGCAAAGTGGCTTTTCAGTATTGGGTTGATTTGTATCAACAAGGATTGCTGCCACCGGAAGTGCTCACTGAAGGGCATCGTCGAGCAGGGGACCTTTATCAGTCCGGGGCGATCGCCTTTTTATCGGCAGGGCCAGAGCTATTGGCTAGTTTGGAGAAAAATGCCCCCAGCATTGCTAAAGTTTCCGCCGCCGCGCCCCAAATTGTGGGGGAAACCGGCAAAAGAAATGTGGCTGTAATGAATCTAGTCATTCCTCGGAGTACCAAAAACCCCACTGGAGCAATTAAATTTGCTGAATTTGTGACCAATACGGACAACCAATTTGCCTTCATCAAAGAAGCCAACGTTTTGCCCTCCACCATTGGCGCTGTTGACAAATATCGACAGGAGTTGGCACAAATCAGCAACGCCAGTTCCTTGGAAAATGCTCGTCGGGTAGCATTGGAACAATTGCCCACCGCAGAGGTGTTAATTCCTCCCATGGCCAACCTTAATCAACTCAAGCGTATCATCTACGAAAATCTTGGAGCGGCGATGGTGGGCAACAAAACAGTAGACCAGGCCCTACAGGATGCGGAACAAGTCTGGAATGACAATTTGAAAGGCTAGACAAAGGCGGGCACAGTCAAGTCTTCCACATAGCCCAGCCGTTGTCTTTATCTACTTTATCTAACCCTTCCGCCGGTAGAGATGGGCAGAAATAAGCACAACTTGCAGCGGACCCATTGCCAGGGGCATTACTGAGAATCTTGCCACAATCAAGGCAACTGTTAGCCCTGAACAGTTTTGACGTTGCCTTTAGCATTTAAACTGACAGGCAGTTTTGCTCCCCGGAGCTAAAACCCATCTCGACCATTCACCTAGCGATCGCCATGAGCAGTACCCAAGATTATATCGGCGAGGAAGCCGCCACTAGAGTCAAAATCCTCAGTGAAGCTTTGCCCTACATCCAACACTTTGCTGGCCGCACTGTGGTGGTCAAATATGGGGGGGCAGCCATGAAGGATAGTAGCCTCAAAGACAAGGTGATCCGGGACATTGTCTTTATGGCCTCCGTTGGCATTCGCCCGGTGGTGGTCCATGGCGGAGGGCCAGAAATTAACACCTGGCTCGATAAGGTGGGCATCGAACCCCAATTTAAAGATGGGTTACGGGTCACCGATGCGGCCACCATGGATATTGTGGAAATGGTACTGGTGGGTAGAGTCAACAAAGAATTGGTCAATTTAATTAACCAAGCCGGAGGAAAAGCCGTGGGACTTTGTGGCAAAGACGGCCAACTGATGACCGCCCGCACCATGACTAATAAAGATGTTGGTTTTGTGGGGGAGGTGAGCTCCGTTGATGCCCGGGTGGTGGAAACCTTGGTGAAAAGCGGTTACATTCCCGTCATTTCCAGTGTGGCGGCGGATGAATTTGGCCAAGCTCACAATATCAATGCCGACACCTGTGCTGGGGAGTTGGCCGCAGCCCTAGGGGCAGAAAAACTAATTCTCCTCACTGACACCAGGGGCATTTTGCGGGATTATAAAGACCCCTCCACCCTAATTCACAAGTTAGATATTCAACAGGCGCGGGAATTGATTGGCTCCGGCATAGTGGCGGGGGGCATGATTCCCAAGGTTACCTGTTGTGTGCGTTCCCTAGCCCAGGGAGTAAGGGCGGCCCATATTCTGGATGGCCGTTTGCCCCACGCTCTGTTGTTGGAGGTATTCACCGATCTGGGCATTGGTTCGATGATTGTGGCTTCGGGCTATGATCTCTGAGGTGGCCAAGATTTTTTCAACCCCTTCAATAATTGATAAGCGATCATTTTGGACGATAACTTTTCACCTTTGCTGTCAGGGTCTGCCCAGTTAAAACTTTTGCAATTGGTCAGCCCCACCCTACCGGTGGGAGCCTACAACTATTCCGAAGGCTTAGAATGGTTGATAGAACGGGGAAATATTACTAATGCTGATACCTTAGGAGCGTGGATTACCCAGGAGTTATGCCGGGGGTCCATTACGGTGGACACAGCCATTATGGTTCGAGCCCATCGGCTTGCCGGCCAAATGCCCAAGACTGATATTTTACCCAGACCCACTCTCAAACATTTATCCTATTGGAATCAATGGTTAACAGCCACTAGGGAAAGTCGGGAATTAAGAGAGCAAAGCTTGCAAATGGGAGGTTCCCTGCGAAAACTGTTGTTGGATTTAGATCCGGCTGTGCAATCTTGGTTTGAACCAATTCCCCCCACGGAACCCTGTAACTACGCGATCGCCTTTGGAGTGGGGGCCGCTTTTTGGGGCATTGATCTCCATCAAAGTGGGTTGGGCTATCTCCACAGTTGGGCTAATAACCTAATTTCGGCGGGGGTAAGACTGATTCCGTTGGGGCAAACCGCAGGTCAAAAATTGTTATTGCATTTAACACCCACCATTTTGCATCAATGGCAGCAAATTTTATTGCTGGGGGATGATGATTTGTACAGTTGTAGTTGGGGGTTAGCCCTGGCCAGCATGGGCCATGAAAGTCAATACACTAGATTATTCCGGAGTTAGCTGTGGATAAGTAGTAGACAAATAATTGTAATTGTCTATGCAAAGCATTGTGAGATTACATGGGGAGTTATAGCCAATTAGACCTAGATATATCCCTTTGCACAAAGTACCGGCTCCTATGTAATGCTGGTGATAGCCTAATTAATCTATTACCTCATCCTATGACTGCTACTGTTACAGCCCAAGAAGCCTTCCGAGCCGCCTATGAAAACCGCTACACCTGGGATGAAAATTTTCCCGGTTATCGGGCCCATCTCACCGTCACCCAAGGGGATGAACGCTACGAAGGGGAAGTGGAGGTGAAGGCAGACTACACTGTTACCGTGACTGGTTTTAGTGACGAAACGGTACAGGAAAGCGTTTATAACCAAATGCGAGACATTGTTACCCACCGCAAACAAGGGAATTTCGAAAAGTCCCACGGCAAAAATCAGTTTAGCTTTGGGGAAACCGATGCTTCCGGAGCGATCGCCATTGATGTGAAGGGAGATGCCATGGGGTCGAACTATAAAATCCGGGGCACGGAAATTTGTCAGGTCAGTCGGGTGATGGGGCCGGTGGCTTTCACCATCAACACCGAAGAAAGTTTGGATACTGGTTCCGGCTACATTGCCATCAAATATAATGCCATTTTTAAAGACCCTAAAACTGATACCCTCAAAGGCAAACGGGACTTCACCGAAACCTATGGGGAATTGGGGGGCTATTACCTACCCACTCAACAAACCGTAGAGGCGATCGCCGCTGGGGGAGAAAAAATCTTCACCGATTTTAGCTTCACTAATCTAGAACTTTTGGCATAGGTGACGACGTTTTGTCTAGCTTAGTAACTCCATTGGGATCAACTTCTGCCCCCACCATTGTGGTGGAAAATTTGAGCAAGGTTTATCCCATTGCCCTCAAATCCCCTGGTCTGAAGGGAACATTGCAACATTTTTGGCAGAGACGTTACCGCCAAATTTTGGCAGTGCAAGATATCTCCTTTACCATTCCCCCTGGGGCGATGGTGGGCTTCCTCGGTGCCAATGGAGCCGGCAAAACCACCACATTGAAGATGCTCACGGGGCTAATTAAACCCTCGGGGGGAAAAGTGCGGGTGGCGGGCTTTGATCCCTTCCGTCGGCAGACAGCTTTTTTAAGGCGCACTAGTTTAGTAATGGGGCAAAAACAACAGTTAATCTGGGATTTGCCCACCCTGGATTCCCTGCGCATCAATGGGGCGATTTACGAAATTCCCGACCAAGTCTTTGAACAACGGCTGGGAGAATTGAGCGAAATGCTCGATTTAACCACAGAATTAAAACAACCGGTGCGTAAACTTTCCCTGGGGCAAAGGATGAAGGCGGAATTGTTAGCCGCTCTGCTCCACCACCCCACCGTTTTATTTTTGGATGAACCCACCTTGGGACTGGATGTTAATGCCCAAGTGGCGGTGCGGCAGTTTTTGCAGGAGTACAATCGGCGTTACCAAGCCACGGTGTTATTGACTAGTCATTACATGGCAGATATCACCACCCTTTGTGAGCGAGTGCTATTGATTCACCAAGGACAGTTGATGTATGACGGTGATCTGGAAGCTCTGGTGGAACGATTTTCCCCTTACCGACAAGTGGCGGTGGAATTATCTGCCCCCATACCTTTGGAAAAATTACAGCTCTATGGCGAAGTGGAGAGTGTGGAGGGTCTACTGGTACGCTTTTTGCTAAAACGGGAAAGCCTCACCACGGCGATCGCCAAAATGTTAGCGGAGTTGCCAGTATCGGATTTAAGTGTATCTGACCCCCCCATTGAAGAAATCATTGGCCGTCTATTTTCCCAGGGCAATTTGGATAATAAACTTTGATCGGTGTTAGAGAGAGTTACACAATTTCTCGGACTATCAAAAAAACAAGTTATGGATCTGGAAGGCATATGAGCGTGTTACTGGGAGACTCATCGACTGGGAACTGGGAAATCGTGATAGTCAAACCCTGAGTCGTTTGCTGGAGAGACTGGCAGAGTGGAAAGTGACAGTGTACTGCACCGATGACTGGAGGCCCTATCAACAACTGCTGGATGAACATCCCGATGTGTTTCATGGGATTAACAAAAGAGAAACAGTAGGAATTGAGAGAAACAACTCAGATGATCGCCATTGGTTTGCTAGATTTCATCGCCGCATGAAAGTTGTCTCCAGGTCAGCCCACATGGTTGATATCACCATGGCAGTATTTGCCAAATTCAGGGTCAATGGTAACACAGAACTACTGCGTAACTGGCGCCTCTCATTACTCTCTTGAAACTCTCAAGCATAGCAGCCCGCAAAAAAAATAATCCCCGCCCGGAGAAGGGAAGGGATACTGACTAGCTAGAAATATCTAGAAATATAAAAATAGGGATGCTGAACGTCCGCAAGCTCGGGGCATAGGAGATTACCCTTAATCCTCATCATCCCCAAAATCGTCATCGTCATCCATATCGAAATCATCCTCATCGGTGTCGTAGGTTTCTTTAAACTCTTCGTCATCCTGACTGAGTTGAGTGCCGGCATAGGCCCGGGCCCTGGTGTCGTCCAAAAGGTCGTCATCGGCTTCAACTTTTTTAGTTTTCACCTTGGTAGCACTGGCCTTTTTCTTCGTCGTTGGTAATTCAATTGGCTCAATCATATAGCCTTGAATATCGTCCTGGGTTTCAATCAATCCCAACACTTCCTCATGGCTACTGAAGCCAGTACCCGCAGGAATAAGACGACCAATGATCACGTTCTCCTTCAGGCCCCGTAACCAATCGGACTTGCCTTCGATCGCCGCTTCGGTAAGCACCCGAGTGGTTTCTTGGAAGGAAGCCGCACTGATGAAACTATCGGTATTCAAAGAAGCTTTGGTGATACCAAGCAATACAGGGGTATAGCGGGCCGGAGCACTACCAGTGATGCCCATGGCTTCATTAACCTGTTCCACTTGGCGTAATTCCACCAATTCCCCTGGGAGCATGGTGGTGTCTCCCCCATCATCAATGCGGACTTTGGCGGTCATCTGCCGCACAATTACCTCAATGTGTTTGTCAGAAATATCCACCCCTTGGGATTGATAAACCGTTTGCACTTCATTGACGAGGAATTTTTGCGCCGCTTGCAGTCCTCTCAGGGCCGCTTGGTAACAACCGTCCTTGTCCACGTAGTAGCTGAAGAACACATCTAAAATTTCGTGGGGATTGTTGTAGCCATCGGTGAGGGCGTGGCCTACGTCAATGCGTTGTCCGTCGGTGACCATGGCGTTTTGCCCTGGTAACAGGGGATATTCGCTCACGGTACCATCGTCTTCCACCACTTTGATGTCGACACTCTCATCTTCCAGGTATTCCACCTGACAGACCCCAGGGGCCCGGGCCAGGACGCAGGCTTCTTTAGGTTTACGGGCTTCCAACAGTTCTTCAATCCGGGGTAAACCCTGGACGATATCCCCGGTTTTAGCCCGCTCAAACACCAGCAGCACGAGGTTATCCCCCCGTTGCACCAGGTCGCCGTCTTCGATGTGGAGCACTGCCCCAGGGGAAACCCGATAGGGTCGGGCTCGGCGTAACACTAACTGATAGTTGTCCCCTTTGCCGTTGATTTCCAGGACTTTGCCGGACTCTTCCAGTTTGACCCCGGGCACTAATTCTTGCCCTGCCACCAAGAGTTGTCCTGGTTTGACTTCTGGGGCACTTGGCAGATCCACCACCAGGCGATCTGCGGCCCGTTCCAGTAACACCCGGCGGATGGATTCCTGTCCTTCCTTGATGCCCCGCACAGTGCCCGCTTCCTTACATTGAATTTCGGTACGAGCCACCACCGCTCCGGGGGGAATTTGGTCGCCATCTTGCACCAGTAAGCGGGTTTTGGAGGCTCCACCAAGGGGATCGGATTCCTGATCCCGGCGCAGTACCAAAGATTCCAAAATCACCAACTGTAAGCGCTGGCAATCTTCCTCTTCGTCGTCCTGGAGTTCAATGTCAGCGGAAAGGTGGGAAATACCTTCGTTACCACTGCCATAAATTTCCAACACCAATTGGGTGCTGAGCAGGGGGGCCCCTTCGACGGATTTAACCCGATCGCCGTCTTTGTAGAATAGACGTTGCACGGAGCGCAATTCAATCTGGCGGCCCCCTTCTTCGTTTTGGGAACCCTGGGAGGGGGCGGCGGGCTCATCAAATACTTTGTACTCTTCCACGGGGCGTAGCAGCAAACCATTGCCTTCGGGACTTTCAATCCATTCGGCCTGGCTGAGGGTGCTAACGGTAACACCGGGGAAAACATCCTGCCCTGGTTGCAGCAACTGGCCGCTTTCAATTTTCACCGAACCGGGGTCCACATCCTGGTAGAAGTCACCGGGTTTGATAATAATTTCCCGCAGAATATCGTTTTTCTGCACTACTTCAACGATGCCGCTGGATTGGCAGAAAATATCCTTGACCACTTCCGTGCCCGCTTCCACATACTGGCCGTCTTCCACAATTAACAGAGAAATATCCTTGTTAATTTCGTGGGTTTCTTCGGGAATCCAGAGCAGGGTACCCCCTTTAGTGACTTCATAGCCTTGTTTGCGGCCGCCCTTAGCCACTTCCACGCCGGCATAGCGAATCATGCCCCCGGTGGTGGTACGGTAACGGTCGTCGATTAATTCCGCCACAATGCTGTGGTTCTGCACTTTGGTACCGGGAGCGGCTTTGAGCAGGAAGCGTTGTTTATCGGCCGTGTAGATAACGTATTGTTCCCGGCCGCCACTACTTTCCAGCTTGACCTGGGCTTGATCTAACAGCACAGAAGCGGTGATGATTTCAATTTCCCGGTTACTCACCAGGCGCACCACCCCACCGTCGTTGGTGACCAGCTTGGTTTCGGCCATGATGCTGCCTACTTCCACCTGCTCGTCATTTTTCACCACGGGTTCTGCCCCAGGCGGTAAGTTATATACTTCCCCGGAAAGGATCCAGACTAGACCACCCCGTTGGGCGATGCGGGTAGTGTTCCCCTGACGGTCCGTTTTTTCCTCCGGTACCAGGCGATCAAACAATACTTCCCCAGCCAAATCCCCAGCCACGTCCTTGGTGGCCCGCTCCGTGGAACGTTGGGTTTTGGAGAGGGAAATTTCCGTCATCAACTGCCCCGCTGTCACCGTTTGCCCATCCTGCACAAACAGTAGGGAACCGGGGGTGAGGGAGTAGGTTTGGGTGGCGGCTTTTTTGCCTTCCCCTTTCCAGATTAAATCTCCGGCAATTTCCACCTGCTCCGCATCTTCCCCGTGGCGGGTACGGACTTTACGGGTGCTTAAACCTTTACCCCATTTGACGGTGCCGTCTTCGGGCGCTTTCTCTTGGCGGGCCACTTCCCCGGTGAATACCCCCCCAGTGTGGAAAGTCCGCATGGTCAACTGGGTACCGGGTTCCCCGATCGATTGGGCGGCGATAATGCCCACCGCTTCCCCTAGGTCAACTTTGTGGCCATGGGCCAAGCTCCAGCCGTAACAGTTTTGGCACACGGACCGGGCCGCTTCACAGGTCAACGGCGATCGCACATAGACTTCGTCAGTGACAGCGGCAATGCGGTTAGCCAAAGCTTCGTCAATTTCATCGTTCCGTTTGGCAATAATTTCCCCGTCCGGGCCCACCACATCCTTGGCTAGCAAACGACCAAACAGGCGATCGGCCAAGCTGATTTTTACCTGGTCCCCATCGGTCATGGCGGTGACCCGCAGACTGCGCTCGGTGCCACAATCCTGTTCCCGCACAATTACGTCCTGGGATACGTCCACTAAACGCCGGGTGAGGTAACCAGAATCCGCCGTCCGCAGAGCCGTGTCCACCAGACCCTTTCGGGCACCGTAGGAAGAAATTACATACTCAGTAACCGTTAGCCCTTCCCGGAAATTAGTCTTAATGGGCAAGTCAATGATTTCCCCCTGGGGATCCGCCATCAAGCCCCGCATCCCCACCAACTGACGCACCTGGCTCATGTTCCCCCGGGCACCGGAGAAAGCCATCATATACACGGAGTTGAGGGGATCAGTTTTGCGGAAGTTTACCACGACCTGATCCTTCAACTCCTCCGAAGTACCGTTCCAGGTATCAATTACCTTTTGGAATCGTTCTACCTCGGTGATTTCCCCCCGAGCATAGCGTTCCTCCGTAGTGCGAATTTCCTTTTCCGCCGCCTCCAGCATCTGCTTTTTCTCTGGAGGAATAGTTAGGTCATCTACACTAATGGAAACCCCCGCTTTAGTGGCAAAACGAAACCCCAGTTCCTTCAGTTCATCAGCCAACTGTGAACAGCGGGCAGAACCGTAACGACGGTAGGCAAGGGCAATGAGTTTTTTCAGGCGGCCTTTGTCGATGGTGTAGTTATAAAACGTCATAACGCTCCAAGATTGAGATTAGGGGGCAAGGCAATTAAGGGGGCAGGAGGATTAGACCCTAGGCGATCGCCATCCTCCTGGAAAACTAACGGGAAAAATAGTTGGGACTACACTTCTTCTTCTTCCAAATCCTCCTCGGTGTGGAGGGACTCATAGGTGGGACGATTGGGGGCCCGACGCTGGCTGTCGATCATCAAATCTACTTCTGCATCGGCGCTTTCACCATCTTTGGACAGTTGTACTTTGTGGGCGGCAATGTCCAAACCAAGGGATTGTAGTTCCCGCATCAACACCTTGAAGGATTCTGGGGTACCGGGCCGGGGAATACTCTTACCTTTAACAATGGCGTTAAGGGCCTCGTTACGACCCTGCATGTCATCGGATTTAACGGTGAGCAGCTCCTGCAAAATGTAGGCGGCGCCATAGGCTTCCAGGGCCCACACTTCCATTTCCCCGAACCGCTGTCCCCCCTGTTGGGCTTTACCCCCCAAAGGCTGTTGGGTAACCAAGGAGTAGGGACCGGTGGAACGGGCGTGGATTTTATCGTCCACCAAATGCACCAGTTTGAGCATATAAGCTTGCCCAACGGTAATCGGACGGTCAAAGGGTTCCCCAGTGCGGCCGTCAAACACTTGGATTTTGCCGGGGTGGTTTTCGTTAAATACCCAGTCCTTGTTCGGCCGTTGGGATGCTTCTTCCAACAAGCCATGGACCGTATCCCGGGACGCTTCTTCCCCGTACATCTCATCGAAGGGGGTAATTTTGAAGCGCACACCAAGGTTTTCCCCAGCCCAACCCAGCAAGCATTCAAACACCTGACCTACGTTCATCCGGGAAGGAACCCCCAGAGGATTGAGGGCAATGTCAATGGGGCGACCATCAGGGAGATAGGGCATATCTTCGATGGGCAAAATGCGGGAAATAATCCCTTTATTGCCGTGGCGACCGGCCATTTTGTCTCCCACCTGGATTTTCCGTTTTTGGGCTACGTAAATCCGCACCACCATATTGGCGCCGGGGGGTAATTCGTCTCCTTTTTCCCGGGTGAACACTCGCACATCCACTACCCGACCTTTTTCACCGTTGGGTACCCGCAGGGAGTTGTCCCGCACGTCCCGAGCTTTCTCACCGAAAATAGCCCGCAGCAGTTTTTCTTCGGGGGGTTGATCCGCTTCCCCTTTGGGAGTGACTTTACCCACCAGGATATCGCCGGATTCCACCCAAGCACCGATGCGGATAATGCCATGTTCATCCAGATTTCGCAGGGCATCTTCCCCGACGTTGGGGATTTCCCTGGTGATTTCTTCGGGTCCTAGCTTGGTTTGACGGGCTTCAATTTCAAATTTTTCGATGTGGATACTGGTGTAAACATCGTCATAGACTAACCTTTCACTGATCAAAATGGCGTCTTCGTAGTTGTAACCCTCCCAGGGCATATAGGCTACGAGAATGTTTTGGCCCAGGGCCAGCTCTCCCCCTTCCGTGGCGGAACCGTCCGCTAGCACTTGACCAGGCACCACATCTTCCCCGGCATAAACAAGGGGCCGTTGGTTTAAACAGGTATCTTGGTTAGACCGTTGGTATTTTTGGATTGGGTAAACGATTTCTTCCCCTTTCTCCGCAGGGTTATCGGGGGAGTGGGGCTGCACCCGAATTTCGGTGGCGTCCACATAGGTGACAATGCCATGGGTGCGGGAAACAATTACCATGCCGGAGTCGCGAGCAGCTTGGGCTTCCAAGCCTGTACCCACCAAGGGCCGTTCAGGACGTAACAGGGGCACTGCCTGCCGTTGCATGTTGGAACCCATCAGGGCCCGGTTGGCATCGTCGTGCTCCAGGAAGGGGATCATGGAGGTGGCAACGGAAATAATTTGCACCGGGGAAACGGCTACATAGTCAACTTGTTCTGGGCTGGTGGTGGAAAATTCCTGGCGGTAGCGAATAGGTACCGACTCGCCAATGATGTTGCCCTCTTCGTCTGTGGGAATGTCCCCGGGGGCCACCCGCATATCATCTTCTTCGTCGGCGGTGAGGTAAACGGGGTCTATATCTTTCCTGACTCGACCACTCTCCACCCGAAAATAGGGGGTTTCAATGAAACCGTAATCATTGACCCGGGCACAGGTAGCTAAGGAACCGATCAAACCGGCGTTGGGGCCTTCCGGCGTTTCCACTGGGCAAATACGGCCGTGGTGGGAAGGGTGAATATCCCGCACCGCAAAACCGGCCCGCTCCCGGGTTAGACCCCCAGGGCCGAGGGCAGAAATACGCCGTTTGTGGGTCAACTCCGCCAGGGGATTGGTTTGGTCCATGAACTGGGACAGTTGGGAGGAACCAAAGAATTCCTTGATGGCCGCCACTAGAGGCTTGGGATTCACCAAGGAAGCAGGGGTAAGGGCATCGGATTCGCTAACGGTCATGCGTTCCCTAATAATCCGTTCCAGGCGATTTAAGCCAACCCGAATTTGGTTCTGCAATAGTTCTCCAACGGAACGTACCCGTCGATTGCCCAAGTGGTCGATGTCATCGGTGGTGCCGACGTCAAATTCCAGGTTAATCAGATAGTTGATGGCGGCCAGGATGTCTTGGGGGGTAAGCACCCGGGTGGTGTCCGCTTCATTGAGCCGGAGTTTTTTATTGAGTTTGTACCGTCCCACTCGACCAAGGTCATAGCGTTTGGGGTCGAAGAAGCGGGACTCCAATAACTGTTGACCACCACTGACGGTGGGGGGCTCACCGGGGCGAAGTTTTTTGTACAGTTCCACCAAAGCTTCCTCTTCGGTGGGATTGCCTTCTTTGTCGAGGGTTTTTTGATAAAACTCTGGGTGGCTGAGGGAGTCGAGAATTTCGTTATCGCTCAGACCGATCGCCTTTAGGAGAACTTGAGCCGACAATTTACGGGTTTTATCGATGCGGACATAGACTAGACCATTTTTGTCGGTTTCAAATTTGAGCCAGGCCCCCCGGTTGGGGATCAGGGAAGCGGAATAGGTGCGGCGACCGTTTTTATCTAATTCTTTTTTGTAGTAAACCCCTGGCGATCGCACAATTTGGTTGACAATGACCCGCTCCGCACCATTGATGATAAAGGTTCCCCGTTCCGTCATCAGGGGCAAATCACCGATAAATACTTCCTGCTCCTTAATTTCTCCGGTTTCTTTGTTAATCAGACGGGTCGGTACATACATCTGCACCGAATAACTAGCATCCCGTCGCTTGGATTCATCAACATCATACTTGGGCTGTTTGAGCTTGTAATCTTTGCCCAAAAAGTGGAGTTCTAGCTTGCCCGTGTAGTCAGAAATCGGTGAAAAACTATTCAATTCCTCGATTAAGCCTTCCTCCAAAAACCAGTGGAAACTAGCGTGTTGGATTTCAATTAAATCGGGCAACATCGTGGTGGCAAGGTTAGTCATGGTGGCTCAGAAGTCTCCGGAAATTTGCGGTGGTTGGGGTTAGGGAAGGCCGGGGAGAGGTTACCAGGGGGGCGATACCCCCAGATTAGGCAGGCACCGGTAGTTTAAAAAGATTGCGGGCATTAGCAGTGGTTTGTTGGGCAAGGGTTTCTAGGGGGACATGGCGCAGGGCGGCGATCGCCTCGGCCACATGGCGGACAAAGGCAGGTTCATTGCGTTTACCCCGTTGGGGCACTGGCGCCAAAAAGGGACAATCGGTTTCCACCAACAGGCGATCGGGGGGGACCATCTGGGCACTGGCTTGGATCCCTTCAGCTTTTTTGAAGGTAACTGTGCCGCTAAAACTGATGTAAAACCCCAGGTCCAAAAACCATTGGGTTTCTTCAGGAGTGCCACCCCAACAGTGCATTACCCCAGCCACGGGCCCCGATTCTGCTTGGAAATCAGTCAATACCTGGCGCATGGTCTGGGCGGCATCCCGACAATGGATAATCACTGGCTTGTTTAATTCCCTGGCGATCGCCAACTGGGCCCGGAAAACCTCAATTTGATGGTCACGGTTATCGGCTTTGAAAAAATCCAAACCCATTTCACCAATGGCTACCACCCGGTCATCCGCCTTGGCATAGGCAAGGATTTGCCCAGCAGTATCGGCTTGCCAATCTTCGGCATCCAAAGGATGGAGTCCCACGGCGAAAAATAGTTCAGGAAAACGGTCCGCCAGGGACTGTATCTGATCAAACTCCTGGGGCTTAACGCAGGAATGAACCAGTTGCACCACCCCAGCTTGCCGCCAGCGATGCTGTAACTGGTCTAAATCCGCCGCAAAAACATCAAAGTTAATGTGGACATGGGTATCAACTAGATGCATGGTTCCCCTAATGCCGTGGGCGATCGTCAAAGTAACCAAAAACCAGAGGTTGTCCCCAAATAGAATACCAGCTGATCAATACAATTGACCAAAAACTATCTGTAATTATCAACTTTCCCAAAGGGAAGAACCGTGCCTAGGCAGCAGGCATAGCATTTTGGAGGGCTTTGGCTAGACGAGCCTTTTTACGGGCCGCATTGTTCTTGTGGATTACTTTGCACTTCACCGCCTTATCAATTTTGCTAAAAGCGGCGGCCATACTCGTGTTGATCGTGTCGAGTTTTTCCGGATTGGGGTCACTGGCGTAGGCCTCCACCGATTGAAAGGTTTTTTTCATCAGGGTTTTGATGGCCGACTTATAGCTTTTGTTTTGGAGTCGGTTGCGTTCAGCAATTTCGATGCGCTTCAGGGCGGACTTGATATTAGCCACGGTTGCTCTCTAGGGTACGTAACTGTAAAAAGGGCGGGTTCATAAAGATCAGAATTGTTATTCTAACAGTTTGGGGACGCCACGACAATGGTCACCTAACTGTACCAGAGGGGGAGTTCCACTTCAAAGCGACTACCTTGGCCCAACTGGCTGGTTACGGTAATCATACCACCGTGGAGTTCGGCGCATTTTTTGACAATGGGCAGTCCCAGACCGGTTCCAGGGATAGAACCAACATTGGTGCCCCGGTAAAAACTATCAAACAAGTTGGGAATGTCCTCAGGGCTAATGCCGATACCATGGTCCTGGACAGAAAAAATGCCAACGTCCCCCCGACGTTGGAGATGAAATTCCACTGGCTGGCCAGAGGGAGAGTATTTGATCGCATTGCCGAGGAGATTGGTCAAAATTTGTCTTAATAATTTGGGGTCAAAGGCGACAATTTCTCCGGGGCCAAGGCCATCATAGCTGAACAATAGGCCATGGTATTCCGTACTGCTCTGGAGTTCATCGGTGATGCCCCGACAAAAGCTGACTAAATCCAGGGGTTGGGGCTCAAACGGTAAATATTTAGTTTCCGCTCGGTTAATGGTGAGTACATCGTCCAATAGTTCTACCATGTGGTGAACACTTTCCTCGATGCGCTCCAGATGTTGGCCACGTCTTTGGCCATCTAACTTAGGCCAATATTTTTTCAAAATGCCAGTGGAGGAACTGATAATTGCCAGGGGGGTACGAAATTCATGGGATGTGGTGGAAATAAACCGGGAACGCAATTCCCCCAATTCCTTTTCCGCTTCCAAAGCGGCCAAAATACGTTTTTCAGCATTTTTTATATGGGTGATGTCGTGGACGATCGCCACTAGATTAGCCGGGTGTTGGCCGTTGACGCCCTGAAGAAGAAACACAGAAGCAGTGACGGGAATTTCGACGGCAGTTTGGTAGTGTTGCAGGCTAAATTCTCCCTCCCAAGCACCGCAACGAAACACCTGGGGAATGATTTCCGTTTGCCAAAAATTGAGGTATTCGGGGCTAATATGTTCACTCAGATAGGTGGTTTGGGCGGTTTCCGGATTTTCCAGGCCAATTAGGGATTGCCCGGCCTGGTTGAGGAAAGTCACCTTTTGCCCTAGGTCGGTGATGACGATTAACTCGGTACTATTTTTGACCACAAAATCCAGGTTTTGCCGCTCTCTTTCAATTTGCTTTTGTCGGCGTAGGTCGGTGATTACCCCTACTAAGCCGTCTACTTTACCCTGGTCATCCCTCAGGGCGGTGATGGAAATATACACCGGCAGGCGATCGCCAGTTTTGGTGATGTAGGTCCATTCCCTTTCATAAACCCCCCATTGAATGGCAGGAATGGCAAACAGGTCGATGGAATTGGGCACCAGGGTTTGCCCTAGCTGAGGGGAAAGCTGGACGGCTTCGCTGGCCATTTCTTCCTGATCGTGGAAAATTAACGGGGTTTGCTGGCCAATCAGTTCCGCCGCTGTGTAGCCCAAAATTTCCTCCGCAGTGCGATTAAAGGTACTGATAATCCCCCCGCTGTCGGTGGAAATAATCATGTAGTTGGCCACATCAAAAATGCCTTTTTGCAGTTGGTTCACTTCCAACAGTTTTTGTTCTGCCCTTTGCCTTTCCGATAACTCCTCCTGCAAACGTTCGTACAGTAATGATTGTTGAATGGCGATCGCCAATTGGTTACCAAGGCTTTGCATCAGTTGGATTTCTGCCGTTTGCCAAGTGCGGGAACTGGAGCATTGGTGCACAATCAGCAGGCCCCAAAGGCTATGGTCAAAAACAATGGGGGCAACTATTCGGGACTGGGATTCCGCCACGGTGAAACATTGCACTGCACAATTGATGGCACAATCCGGCAATTGGTCACGGGAAGCGTAGATGTAACCATTGAGGTAACGCTGATAGCACTCCGGCGGAAAGCTTGCAGGACTAAGATCCATCTGCATCACTGAGGGTTGGCCATTAACCACCGATTCGGCGATCGTGGTGCCCAGACCGTCCTCTTGGATGTGGTAAATTAACACCCGGTCCGCGTGGATAGTGCGGCGTACTTCCGTCACAGTGGTGCGCAAAATCGTTTCTAGCTTGAGGGACTCCCGAATTCTTTGGCTGATGGAAGATAATAGTTTTTCCTGTTGGGCCTGGTTGCGTAGTGCTTTCTCCGCTTCTTTTAAATCATCAATATCCGTACTACTGGCCAGCCAACCATTGATATTGCCAAAGTGGTCCTCCAGGGGCAAGACCTGCAACAGATGCCAACGGTACTGACCATCACTCCTCCAAAGACGACATTCCAACTGGAAAAATTCCTGGGCGGCGATGCCCTGACGCCACTGTCTTTGCACAGTTTCCCTTTCCCCTGGCTCAATAAATTGCTGCCAAGTGTTGCCAAGAATTTTTCGACCCCGGCGACCAAAATAGGCCAACGTCCGTTGATTGCACTCCCACACATCGCCAGCGGAGGAAAGTCGCCACACCAGATTGGGTAATGCCTCCAACAAGCTGCGGTGAATTTGTTCGCTATCCCGCAGTTTCCTCAACACCCGTTGGCGATCGGTCACATCCCGCACCGTTACCAAGCGGCAATCTTCCCCCTGCCAATGGATGGGCACAGCCTTAATTTCCCCTACCCCTTCCTCCTCGGGGGAGACATTGATGCCAATTTCTGTCTGCCCTCGGTTGGACAACCCCAGTTGGGATTGTAAAAACTCTTCTTTGCTGAGACCAAACATTTGGCAAGCCATGGGGTTAGCGTAGATTACCTTGTCATGGTTGTCTAAAATGACAATGCCATCGGCAATGGTATTCACCAAGGTTTGTAATTGTTGCTCCTTGGTATGGAGCGCCGCTTCGGCTCGTTTGCCATGGCTAACGTCCTGGGCTAAACAGAGAATTTTGCTGGTTTGGCCTGTACCATCAATTTCAAAGGCCGAGATTTCCACCACAAAGTAGTGTACTGATTGCCCGCCATCGGTAAATTCAAAGTTAAACTCCTTTTTTTCGTGGGCCTGAAGCGCCGCCAATTCTTCCAGCCCAAAGTACCTTGGGGGGAGGAAGAGAGCCTGCCACGGGTCAGCCTCGACCATGGGGTTGGGGATTAGTGCCCCGCCGGAACCGCCTTCTAGCAAACTGCCGGGGATATTAAGATAGACGATTTCATTTTTGACCAGATCGTAGAGATAAATCAGGTTTGGATTACGGCTGAGTAACTTTTGAATTAAATGTTGGTTCCGTTGTTGTTGTTGCTGTTGCCAAACAATGCGGGCTTCTAAATGCTGGACGATGCGGGGCATTTCTACTTCCCGTTGCAGGGCCTCTAGCAACACATCTGGTTGGACCGTGGCCAGCCATTGTTGAGGGCCGACCCAACCAACAAAAGCACCACTGATGTCGGTAATGATCACATAATCATCGTTCTGTCGGCGGAGTAATTCCCTGGCGTGGCAATAGGTTTGGTTAATGGTGCAGAGGGGAAAAGTTGGGCTGAGGTCTGGGCCAATGGGATTATCCAAGCCGAGGGAGCCATAGTTGGGACCCTTAAAATAGTTGCTGAGGCTGACATTACCAAGGGGAATGCGGGGGGCGGCGGCGGGCAGTAGGGGGGAGGAATAGACCACCGGAAAACTAGAAATTTGGCGCTCAAAACAATGGTGGACCAATTCCCCCAAAGTTGTTTCTGTCCCAAGGCAAAGGGGAGGGGAGGCCGTAACCTGGAGGGGAAGATTCTGCCACAATTGACAAAGATTTACTGAGCGAATGAGATTGCCAATGCTCAGCAGACCCCAGGTTTGGTGTTGTCGATCCGCCACAGGGATTACGTCCCAGCCGTAGCCCCAGGAGGCAAAAATCTGCATAACTTCCCCTAAACTAGGCAACTTTTCTAGGTCTAGCCGCAGGGAGCAAGGCAAACACAGTTCCGCCAAGGCGATCGCCGGGGAAAAATGTTCAGTCCATAGGGCGGCGGCCAATTGCCAATCCGGTAATAAACCCAACAGTTGACCGTCGTTATCTAGCACCAAAGCCCAGGGGGGAAAAGCCTTAGCCTCTGCCGGGGGCTCCCAGGAACGTTGGCCATGGCGATGCCAGCGGTTAAGGGCCTCTGCCGCACTCAATTCTCCTGGCAAACAAAGACAGGCCCATTGAATGGCGCTGGCGGTGGCTTCCCTGGGAGTGGCGGCAAAAGTCATAGTTCTGGCACAGCTTCTAGGGTAAGTTCATAGCGATATAGGGCAATGGGTTGGTGGCCAGCGGCGAAATAATCGGGGTCCGTGGGGGACAAGTATACGGCGGTAACTTGACTGGCGCTGATTTTTCCCGGGCCAACATGGTGATAGTCAGTGGTGGTTTCCACCTGGTTGAGGTATTGGGTACTGCCAGCAATAAATTGTTGGTTGGTCAGCTCCGTGGCGAGAAAGTGCTCCGGGTCGGGACTCCTTTGGCTGTAACCTAGGACAGTGGAAACTAGTCGTTGATGTTGGGGAAAAACGGTGACTAGGCGGGGGCTGGGTTGTTCTTTAACCTGGACAGTAATATTTATTTCTTCTCCGTCCTGGCCCAAATAGGCCTGGGTGATGGCTTCAGCGTTAAAACGGCGATCGGGCACAATAACCGGGTCATTGTTGACCAAATCCGATAGGGCCCAGTTAAATTCCGGCAGGGGGGTTTGGTCGATGAATCTGACGGGAAATTCTATTGGTTGCTCCAGATAGGCGGCATTCTTAGCAAAGCCGGGGCTGACGATATCCGGGGCCAGGGGGGCCAGTTGTTCGACAAGAGTACTGGTGACCTGCCATGTGCCGGCAAACCATTCAGGATAACGAATTTCTCCTTTTCTCTGTTCCAGGGTAGGCAAATTAGACCAGTGGGGATAGGCTTCCCATCGGTCAGGCAGTGACTCGGCCAAAGCGGGAGATCTTCCGATCCCTAGCCAAAGCAAGTTGCACAAAAATAGCACTGTTAAGCGGACCAAAAATCTAGACAAAAATTTACCAAGACCGTTGTGGAGTGAGGCTTTGGGCCGATCGCCACGGCCACTGATGCCCTTGGATCCGATTATAGTCCTTCCCCTAGGAACCAAAACGCTTTTGTAGGGCCAATAGGGCCTGGGATGGTTGTTTGGGTTGTAGTCGGGGGGATTTGCGGGCTTGCATTTGGTTCCAGGCAAAGGGCCCTTCCTGGGCGGCGGATAGCCATAGTAAACGCTTGGCCCTGGTCATAGCGACGTAGAGTAGTCGGTATTCCTCTGCTTCCTTGAGGCGGCGGGCTTCTTGCCAAGCGGTGGCCGTGACCGGCAGGGCGATCGCCTGGGGCTTTTGCTGTTGGCGATGGTGTACCACGGTGCGAATTTGGGCCCTGGCCACCTCCGCTAGGGTAAACTGTCCCAAAAATTGCCCTCCCTTGGGTACCCATAAATCGCCAGGGAGGGTGTCCTGGTGCAAAAAGGGTAAAAACACATAGTCCCAATCCAATCCCTTGGCCTTGTGCATGGTGATAATGGTGATTTGCCCCGGTCTGGTGTATTTTTCATCACTATCGCTGGCGATCGCCTCAAATTGTTCATCGTTGGCAATGGTGTGGAGTTCGCTGAGCAAATTTTTTAATGAGCGTTCGGGTTGGGTTTGCACCTGTAAACGTTCCGACAACTTTTGTAAGGTGGCTAAATCTGAGCTGTCATAGTTGAGGGCCAGGCCCAAAAAAGCAATCAATTGATAGGCCGGCAGTTCCAGGCGGGCTTTGAGCAAACTACGACATAGGCCCTGGGCAGAAACCGCCGGGGAGGCCAGGGGAGGCATCAGGGGAGTGGGGTAGAGAAATTGTTCCGGCACCGCCGCCAAAGCATTTAAATCTTGAGTGGGAATTAGTTGGCGCTCCTGCAACACTGTTAAGGTGGCTTTGAGAAGATCGGGGGAATGGGGGCGATCAATAAATTGCAGTAAACTCAGAATTTCCCCTGGTATGCGGGAATTACGATCCTGGTCCCCCACGTCCAAAACCTTCAGTCCACCATCTTTTTCCACATCCTTCAGGCGATCGGCCACAAACCTTCCCTGGCGATTTTCCCGTACTAAAATGGCAGCATTGTGGTGAGGATTGGCCAACAACAGGGGCACTAGCCGATGGCGAATTTGTTCTACTTCTTCATTGATATCTTGGGGAAAACGAATTTCCACTCCCCCATCGGTGGCCGGCGGATTGGGTTGGGGGTCCCCCGGTTCCACTGGACGAATGGCTTGGGGGCGGAAGGGTAAGGTCGCATCCCCTTTGGGACCACTATTAAACCGTGCTTGCCAATCTTGGTTAACCCATTCCAGCAAGAAGTTGGCCGCTGCAATTACCTGTAAATTACTGCGCCCCGCCTGGTCCATGGTGGCGAAACTGCCCAAAGCCTGGCACCGTTGACAAAATTGATTGAAATATACGGGGTCAGCGGGGGTAAAGCTAGAGTTAATGGCTTGGTTGGGGTCCCCCACCCGAATTAAACGAATGGTACCATCGGCGTTTTGGGCCAGCTTGGTCAGTAACTTTTCCTGCAGAGGGCTAGAGTCCTGGGCTTCATCTTCAAAAACACCAAAAAATTGTTCCTGCCACTGGCGGCAAAGGTGGGGATCTTCTAGCACCCGCAGGGCGGCCAAAATCATGTCGTTATAGTCGATCCAATTTTTCGCCTCCATCAGGGCTTGGTAATGTTTGAACAAACCGGCTCCCATCAGCAGGAGTTCGCTACCGGGGGCAATGCGACCCATGTCCGCCACAGCCTGGGGAGAGAGGCCAGAACTTTTTGCCTCTGCCACCACAATTTTGGTTAATTGAGGTAAAACTTCCGTGCTCAGCACCGCCTGCCGCCGCAGGGTTTCCGTTGTCTCCCCGTCAAAATTACCCGCTTCCACCAGGGTTTGATAGGTTTTAGGATTTTCCCGCCGCCATTGTTCCACCGCATCTTTGATCAAGCGATGGCCTTTTTGGGGCGAAACCAGGGTCTGTTGCTCCGGGTCTAACCCCGATACTTCCGGATGGCGTAGGGCAATGCTGAGGGCTAAACCGTGGAGGGTCTGCACCGTAAATCCCAAACTGGGTAAGCCCAAGGCCCGTAAACGTTGATTAACCTTGCCTTTGATGGCCGCCGCTGCTGAACGGGTGTAGGTCACAATCAGCAATTTTTCCTGGTTATGTAAACCATGGTGGGCAATGACGATCGCCGCCGCCACAGAAAGACTATGGGATTTGCCGGCCCCGGGCACTGCAGAAACGGCCATTTCTCCCCCATGCCAATCCGCTAAGGGTAATTGACTGCTACGTAAGCTTTGGCGGAGTTGCTCTAGATCTAAAGCAGTTTGATTCATGGCGATCGCCGTTCTTCAATTGATCAATAGCCAACGGTCTTCAACTTAACAATATCCGTGGCGGGATTGTACAAAACATAGTTAGCCTGGCTTTTTTTCCGACCCACATTGCCTACCCCCACAATTCTCCGGGGGGATTTTGCTAGATCCTGGGGAGTTTGGGCCCCATCCAGGGTAATAATCTGGGACTGTAATTGTTTCGGTTCCACCCAACATTCAAACATTAACCCCGATCGCCCACAGAAAAGATTATTGGCATCGGCCCGAATTAGGCGATCGCATAGTTCAATGGCAGGGGTATCTGGAGTTAGTTCATCAGCCGGGCTTACAGTACTACCATGGATTAGTAAGCAATCTAACTCGTGGAAGCCGAAATGGAGCGTTCTCAACCACTGTACCAACTCCCAGTTGATACTTTCCCAAAGTAGCTTGGCTCCATCGGTGCCCACTTTGGCGATCAATTCCGGCGCATCCAGGGAACCCCGGAGACCATGCAGATTCAAACATTGTTCTTCCCACCAACCGAGACAAACCTGGGGAATGGGTTCATTAGCTCCGGGAGATTGGATACGGTCAATGACGCCCCGATTATTACCCTGTAAACCCAAGAAATCCCCCAGAATATAGAAATCTGTGACGGCATTACCTAGACTTTTAATATCGGCCAACACTGCTTCATAGGCCGCCAGATTGCCCTCAATGCCACTACAAATAGCCCAGTAACTATTGATCATTACTTTTCTTTGAAACTTGGTGTAAATCTTCTATTTTTGATGATAAATACTTGCTAACGCTGGCAAATATGGCTGGGATCATCGGCTCGTTCGGCAAATTCTAATCCCCGGGCTAGTCGCCAAGCAAAAATGGGCGGTAATCCCTGCTCAATAATGGCGGCGCAGGTGCGGTGATAGTCGTAGGGCACTTCCCGCAAGGCTACTTGGGCTGTATCTGTATCGTATAAAACATAGGTGGCATTGGGACGGCCATGGCGGGGTTCCCCCACTGATCCAACATTGATAATTCGTTTTAGGGGGACGGTGAATTGTTTATCGACTTTACCTGCTTCACCTTGCTCAACCCGCACGGAAATCTTTCCCTCCTTCAATTCCCGCACGTAGGGAACGTGGGTATGGCCACAAAATAAAACGTCGGCTTCCGTAGCCAAAACTCTTTCCAGGGCGGCAAAACCATCCATGCTGGGGAGTAGATATTCGTGCTGACTATTGGGACTGCCATGGACAAAACAGAGGTTTTCGTAACCTATTGTCAGGGGCAACGTGGCAAGGTATTCCCTCACTTCGGGATGGATGACATTGTTAGTCCATTCATGGGCGGCTCGACCGCGATTTTCCGCTAGCACAGAAGGATAGCTGCATTCACAGGCATTGAGACCCTCCACAATATCTTCGTCCCAACAACCTTGACAGGTGGGAATGTCGAGGGAACGAATCATCTCCACCACAGCGTTGGGATAGGGGCCATAGCCAACTAAGTCCCCCAAACAATAAATCTGATCCGCTTTTTGCTGATCAATGTCTGACAGAACGGCATTGAGAGCTTCAAAATTACCGTGGATGCAGGAAATAACGGCAAGTTTCATTAGGCGATCGCCTCTTCTGGATAACTGTTTTCTTTGTACTGTTGCTGGTAATGGTTGAGAATTTCGTCCGATAGGCAACCTTCCAAGAGGGTATCGGCAATTAGTTTTTGATTTAGATTCCAGCCCGCTATTTCAATGCCACTGAAGCGCTGGGGGCGACCCTCCAACCAAGGCTCAAGGGCAAGTTCAGTGTATTTAATCCCCTCCAATCCCTCAACAAAATCAACGTAAAAGGCCCGGCCGTCCGGCATTTCAAAAATTCCCTTCAGCCGTTGTAGTTGGCCATAGGCTCCCCCGGTCAATTCCATCAGAATAACCTCTAGGCTAGGGGGGTCAAAAACAATTCCCGTTAACGGCGATCGCCATAAATTAGGACAGTGATCATCCGTTAAAGCAATATTATTGCCGGGAATAATTTCATCTGCCCAACTATGCCATTCAGAATTTTTTGAAGAGGGAGGTAATACCGCTAAGCGATGACAAGAAAAGGACCCAAACTGGGTTGAATTTAAATCAAGTTGAGCTCCCAATTCACAGTAAATCACACCATCAGGGGGGACATTGGCCAACCATGAGCTTCCCTGATCTTCACCAATAACCTGCACAGAGGGATAACTATATTTAATACGGGCTAGATCAATAGAAATGGGGCCTAACCCTGGGGAAAAATAGAAAGTTGGATGGGCTAAGTTTTGAAATTGTTCAGTAATCCAAGTTGTTTTACCTGCCCCTGGGGGGCCAGCCACAGCAATTAAAGAAGGCGATCGCATAAAAAGTGTTCACATCAAGGACAAAGGCAAGGGAAAATTATTCTGGCAAAGCCTAGTGGAAAGAAGGACTATGACGAATTAAATTCATAAACTCCTGGCGAGTTTTGGCGTCATCAGCAAAAATCCCTTGCATCGAACTAGTGACCGTCCATGAACCAGATTTTTGCACCCCTCTCATTACCATACACATGTGGGTTGCTTCCACCACCACCGCCACCCCTTGGGGCTGTAATAACCCCTGGAGAGCATCGGCAATCTGGGCAGTTAAGCGTTCTTGCACCTGCAATCTTCTGCCATACATTTCGCAAATACGGGCGATTTTTGACAGGCCAATCACTTTGCCATTGGGAATGTAGGCCACATGGGCCCGGCCAATAATGGGCAAAATATGGTGCTCACAGGAGCTAAAAAGATTAATATCCCGGACTAGCACCATTTCATCAGTATTTTCGCTGAAAACAGCCCCATTCAGAAGTTCGTCCAAAGACTGTTGATAACCGGAAGTCAAAAACTTCAGAGCCTTAACCACCCGCTTGGGGGTATTTCTGAGACCTTCCCTGTCCGGATCTTCCCCCATGCCCAACAGTAAAGTTCTAACCGCAGCTTGCATTTCTGCTTCAGAAACAGGAGGATCAACCTGGGTAGGAAGGGCGGCGATCGCCTGGTTAGCAGTCAGTTTTTGGGAGGGTATTAAAGCAGTCATAGATGATGATAGAAAAATAACTGGGTAAGGGTTAGATTGAAAAATCTAGGCCAAACTTGCCAGGGTTGCAGGGGTGGGATAGCAGAGTTCTAATTGTTGATAAATATCTCCTTTGTTTAGGTCTCGACCTATAAAGACAATTTGATTGCCTGGGGGAGATCCATCCCACTCTTCAACTTCTAAAGTGCAACGTTTACCACTGAGTTGAAAAATGTATTTGTTGGGACTATCAATGAACCAAAGTAAGCCTTTAGCTCGAAACACATTGCCGGAAAGATTTTCAAGGAAGTTTTGAAATTCTTCTAACAAAAAAGGACGGTGACTATAGTAAGAAATGGAAACAAAGCCATCATTATCTAAATGGGATGAGTGATGGTGGTGATGTTCATGATCATGGTGTTGATGCTCTGTATCTTCATGATCCCGTCGAGTTTGCTCAATTTCCTCTTCAATTAATCCTTGATAAATGTCTTTGTGGTTACAACCAACATCCAAGAGTAACCCCAGGGGCACTTCAGCATTTTGACAACGGATAATGCGGGCATTTTCCTTAATTTCATTGATTTGAAATTCCAACTGATAAAGGCTATTTGGATTAACTAAATCAGATTTATTGAGCAGGATAATATCGCCATAAACAATTTGCTTGAGTGCTGCTTCACTATCAAAGTGTTCCTGATTAAACTCCGAAGCATCTACCAAAGTAATAACGGAATCTAAATGGGTAAAGTCCCTTAGTTCTGTCCCTAAAAACGTTAACATGATCGGTAAAGGATCGGCAATTCCTGTGGTTTCAATAACCAAGTAATCAATCAATTCATTTTGTTCTAGCACATTATAAACCGCTTCCACCAGGCCATCATTAATGGTGCAACAAATACAACCATTACTAAGTTGAATCATATCTTGATCAATGGATGTTAAGAGTTGACTATCAATGTCAATGTCACCAAATTCATTGACCAAAACTGCAATTTTGAGATTTTGGCGATTGTTCAGAATATGATTGAGAAGTGTTGTTTTACCACTACCTAAAAAGCCAGTGATAATAGTGACTGGTAAGCCCCTCTTGGGAATGATTAAATCCGATGGTGAGGAATGATTCATAATTAAAATACAGACAAATAGTTATGAGATTTTTTTAAAATTCAATCCGATTAGTCCGCAATTGCTCAGCAATATCCTTGGCAAAATAGGTCAAAATTAAGTCTGCCCCGGCTCGCTTCATGCTGATGAGGGTTTCCCGTACTACTTTTCCCTCGTCGATCCACCCCCTAGCCGCCGCTGCTTTGACCATGGCATATTCTCCGCTGACGTTGTAGGCCACCACTGGTAAATTGGTATGGCATCTAATGCGGCAAATAATGTCCAGATAGGCTAGGGCAGGTTTGACCATTACCATGTCTGCCCCTTCACGAATGTCTAAATCCACTTCTTTCAGAGCTTCTCGACCATTGCCCCCATCCATTTGGTAGGTTTTCTTATCACCGAATTTGGGAGCGGAATCCAGAGCATCCCTAAAGGGGCCGTAGTAAGCGGAGGCGTATTTAGCGGAGTAGGCCAGGATACCGACATTAATCCAGCCTTCGGAATCCAAAGCCCGGCGGATAGCCCCAATGCGACCGTCCATCATATCGGAGGGGGCGACAAAATCGGCTCCGGCTTCTGCTTGCATCAGGGCCTGTTTAACCAAAACGGCGACGGTTTCATCGTTGAGAATTTGGCCGTTTTCCACAATGCCGTCGTGGCCTTCGCTACTGTAGGGATCAAGGGCTACATCGGTAATTACGATCATGTCGGGACAAGTTTCTTTGATGGCCCGGATTGCCTTAGGAATTAGGCCCTGGGGGTTGTAGCTTTCAGTGCCACCATTGTCTTTTTTATGGCCATCAATGAGGGGAAATAGGGCGATTGCCCCGATGCCCAATTGCCAAAGGGTGTGGACTTCGGTCAATAGCCGGTCTAGGGAGTAGCGAAAGCAACCAGGCATGGAGGGCACTTCCTGTTCCAAACCCTCACCTTCCATTACAAAGAGAGGATAGATCAAATCCTCCACTCCTAGGGTATTTTCCCGCACCATACGCCGGAGGGTGCCCGTTCGTCGCAATCGCCTGGGTCTTTGTAGGAGGGACAAAGAGATAGCGGATTCCCCTAAAGGATCATTAACAGGAACGGCAATGGCTGGGGCTCTGGTGGTCATGGGCGGCAGGAATGATAATGATTATCATTTTGATAATACCGCAGTGATTCTTAAAAAGGAAGCAAGGTGGATTGCCGATCAGATAAATCCTTGAATTGTAGGGAGTTTGAGTCCCATCCCAAATTTTCCCTATTTACTCAGGGATGTCCCCAAGGCTCTGGCCCAAGCGAAATTCTTGGATCTGGCGATCATCTGGCGATCGCCGACGTTAGTATTCCCCTCAATCTACCCATTGGCGCAGCAAATTGACGTAGGTTTTGTTCAGTAAATCCAACTTAATGGTTTTGCCAGATTGTTTGAATAATGACTTTTGTACTATATCTAGGCGAAGCTACAACTTAATGCCCAATACTTGGGTATGGGCTCCCCGGGCTTGGGTTACTCCAATGGTGCGTTCCGCCGCTTCAATCATGGGACGACGGAGGCTCACCACAATAAATTGAGCTTGTTGGGCCTGTTTGCGGACCATTTTGGACAGTTTTTCCACATTGGCACCGTCCAAAAACATATCTACCTCATCAAAGCCATAAAAGGGAGAAGGGCGGTAGCGTTGGAGGGCAAAAATAAAACTCAACGCTGTCAATGATTTTTCTCCACCGGACATGGAGCTGAGGCGACGCACCGGTTTACCCTTGGGATGGGCCACTAGGTTTAAACCCCCATTAAAAGGATCTTCCGCATCGTCTAGCTGCAAATAGCCATCCCCATCGGACAATTCAGCAAAAATTATTTGAAAGTTTTTATTGACTGCATCAAAAGCATCTTGGAAAGAACGACGGCGCAGGGTGGTAAAATTTTCAATCCTGAGCAGTAACTCGGTCCGTTCCCCGGCAATGGTTTGCAACTTTTCTGACAATTCCCCTAGGCGGGCTTGGGTTTTTTCATATTCTTGTAACGCCAGCATATTCACCGGTTCCATGGCTTCCAAACGTTTTTGACCATTGCGAATGGATCGCTCTAATTCCTCCAAAATATTGGCAAAATCCAAGTTTGCTTCGTCCCGGTCTTGGAGCAGGGGAATTTCCGGCCAGGGATCGGGCAAATCCTGTTCTAATGCTTCCAATTGAGTTTGCAGTTGAGTTAAATTTTCCTGGTATTCCTGTTGATTAGTTTGTAACTTTTCCCATTGCCATTGCTGTTCCTGTTGTTGACTACGGAGCTGGTTAAGCTGAGTTTCTAGACGATCCCTTTCTTGCTTAGTACTACCCAGTTTTTCCGACAGTTTCGCCAACTGAGCTTCCGTGGTTTGGATAGCCCCATTCATTTCCGCCAAAGCTATTTTTAACTGCTCCTGTTCCTGGGCTAGGGTGAGATCCTGAGCTTGATGTTGGGCAATTTTTTCCTGGGCTTGGGCAATTTTTTCCTCTAGGCGTTGGCTACTATTCTGCAAATCCTTGAGGTGATCCTCCCCCTGGCGTAGGGCTTGCAATTGGCGTTGGTACTCCGCTTCCACGGTACGAATATGGATCTGGATAGTTTGCCATTGTTGATGGGTTTGGGAAGTTTCCAAGGCAGTTAATTGTTGCTGAGCGGAGGCTAACTGTTGTTCCAAGGGCGGCAAAGATTGCTGCAACAAAGCTAAATTTTGTTGTAACTCTGCTAGTTTTTGCTGTTGATTAATTTGTTGTTGATTAATTTGTGTTTGCTGTTGACTGAGGCGTGCTATGTCTCGTTCCGTTTGTTCTCCGTGGAGTTGAACTTCCCGTTGTTGTTGCCGCATTTCCATCAACTGTTGAGTTAACTGCCTACTACGAACTGTTCTTTCTAGCAATAACTCTTCGTTACGGCCTTGGACTTGCTGAATGTCCTGTAACCGTTGACGCAACTGTTTCACTTCTGCCGTATCTTCACTGACCATGGTGCCGAACCGTAGTCCTGAGCGTTGGTTGCGACTGCCGCCACTCATGGCTCCACTGGCTTCTAGTAAATCTCCCTCTAGGGTGACAATGCGATGCTTGCCCAGGTGGTTGCGGGCGTTAACTAAGGTGTCAAAAACGATGGTATTGCCAAAGATAAAAGCAAAAATGTCGGCGTAACGGCGATCGCCGTCGATTAAATTCACTGCCAGGTCAATGTAACCATGGGCATAACTAAGGTTGGGATTTTGACCCTTGGGAGGACGAATTTTATTGAGGGGTAAAAAAGTGGCCCGTCCTGCTTTGGCCTGTTTGAGGATTTCAATGCCCGCCGCCGCCACACCATCATCTTCCACAACAAGAAAACCCAAACGGCCCCCGGCCGCAATTTCCAGAGCTATTTGATACTGAGGCTCCACCTGACCCAATTGGGCCACTAAACCGCAGACCCCAGGCAAATCCGACTGCAAAATCACTTTGGTGGCGTAGGTGCCCTGCACTTCCTGCTGAGCTTGACTAGCCGCTTCTAATTTGTCCAATTGCCGTTGTTTTTCCTGTTGTTCCTTGAGCAGGCGGGTTTGGGTTTCCTGTAGCAAACTCCGTTCCTGTTCCAGTTGGGCCAAATCGCTGGCCAGGGTTTGAATCTGACTGGTTAGTGCTTCTCCCTGGAAGTTGAACTGCCCTTGGGCAAACTGTTTTTCTTCCAACTCAACAGAAACCTTTGTGAGCAGAGGGGTTAATTCAGCCAAATTGGTTAGCAATTGTTGTTGGCGTTCCTCTAGCTGGGCCAACTGACTGCGTTGGGGGATTAATTCGTCTTGTAGTTGGTTGACGGTGCGGCTGAGTTGGGTTTGTTCCTGTACCCATGCTTCGGAAGCGGAGGCGATCGCCTGGGCCTGGTGCCGGAGTTGCTCCAACTGTTGCTGACTGGTCTGCACTGCGGCTTCTAGCTGGGGCAGGGTTTGGGTGTTATGGAAAGATTTTTCCTGTTGAATGTGCAGAAACTGCTGTTGACTCTGGCTAATTTCCGCCTGGATTTGGCCCACCTGTTGTTGGTGAGTGGTAATTTGGCGATCGCCGTCGTTATAACGTTGCTGGAGTTGGTCCCGTTGGGCTTTTTGGGTGGCCAACTGGGCCGCCACGGCCAATTGTTCCTCTTCCCCCAGGGCCTTGACCTGGGCATTGAGCTTTTCCAACTCTGTTTGCTGAGTTTGAATGGCTTGACTGCGTTGGTCTAGGGCTTGCTGAATTTGCTGGGATTGTTCTCGATCCCGCTCCAATTGTCCCCATAGCTTTTGCCGTTGCTGCTCCACTGCTTTGTACTGAATAACCTTGGCCCACCCTTGCTTTTCCTGTACCTGTTGCCGCAGGGCCTGGTATTTTTCTGCCTTCTGGCGATCGGCCGCCAACCGTTCTAAAGTTCGCTCCAACTCCGTCGCAATAATTTGACATCGTTCTTCCCGGTCCTGCACCTCCGTCAAAGTCTCCTTGGTTTTAACAATTTTGCGATCAAATTCCGCTACCCCCGCCAACTCATCGATGATTTCCCGGCGCTCCTTGGAGTTCATGGTGATAATGCGGGTCACATCCCCCTGGAGCACAATGTTGTAGCCCTCTGGGTAAATACGCAGCTCATTTAATTGTTCATGGAGTTCCGTGACGGTAGCTGTCTCCCCATTGATGTAATAGTTGGAGGAATAATTGCCCCCTTTGGTCACCTTCAGGCGACGGGTAACAGTCCATTCCTTAGAAATTTTTGCTCCGTTGCCGTTGCCATTATGGTTAGCCCCTGGCTCGGATAGGTTTTCCCCATCATGCAATTCAAAGGTGACTGACACACTAGCTTCGGAACTGCCCCGGTTCCCCTTGAAAGTGTTATTGACCAAGTCCGGCAGTCGTTCAGCCCGCATGCCCTTGGAAGTGGCTAACCCCAAACAAAATAGCAATGCATCGAGGATATTTGACTTGCCCGAACCATTGGGCCCAGACACCACCGTAAACCCCGGCAAAAAAGGAATGGCGGTGGTTCCCCCAAAGGATTTGAAATGGGATAGTTCGATGCGCTTGACATAAACCATGGAGGTTGGGGACGGGGTAATTCAGGCCCTTCCAATCCTGACAGTGGCAAGGCCCAGCGGCTCAATATATGCCTAATATACGACGCTTGGCGATCGCCATTGGCCGAAAACTGCCCAGGGACTAATGCAGGTAGAGGGCGTTGGCAAGGGTACTTTGCACTGGACGAGGATACATGGGGGACAAGTTTCCCCTTTTAAAACAGTTGCCAATCCGTTGAGCCCAATTGTTGCAAATTCTCTAACCGACGTTTGAAGTAACTGCCGTGGAGCCGACTGTAATCCGATAGCTTCAGGGTTTGCACATGGATGGCCCAAGACCAGATGAAAGCTGTTTGGGTCAAGGCCTGCAAGGAATTTTCCTCCAGAACCGTCAAAGGAGCAATGGAATTGTAACCGCTTAAAAAAGCATCCCGAATATTACGTCCTAGTCCCGATTGCATGGAAACCTGTAGAAATTTAGCAATGTCGAAGGCTCGCCAACCCATGCCACATTGGTCAAAATCAAATAGCATCATCTGATTTTCGGCGGTGAAATGGACATTGCCGCTGTGGGGGTCCCCCCAACAAATAGTCCAATAGGGGGTGTGGGTGGGAATGGATGTGAGCTGGGTTTTAATGGCCATGGAAATGTCGATCAGACAACGCCATTCTTCCAGCCGGTGGTGCAGAAAAGGGGCAATGGTATGGAGAGAATCGTCCAACAAATAACTGAGGGTGAGGGGAGAACGGTGGGCAGAAGGCTTGAACCGTTGGGCTGTTTGGTGCAGTTGAGCTAACATTTCCCCCAACAAAAAGCCTTGAGTTTTGCTCAAATCCCCGATCGCCACCCCCCCGGGAGCATAGGGAAACAAACTGGCATAGCGCTTACCTTCTGGGGCATTAATCTCCAGGGCATAACCCCCATCCCGATGCCTGAGGGGGGCCGCCACCGGCACATCCCGGTCCGCTAAAAAATTGAGCAACTCCAACTCAAACTGAATTTCACTTTCGGTGCGCCAATGGTGGTGGGAAATACGCAAAATGTAATCGTCCGCTAGGGTCTCCACCAAGTACACATCGCTCAAACCCCGATGCCAAAATCGACAGCCTTTGGGCACTTCAATGTCGTAATGCTTAAACACCAAATTGGTTAGGGCATGGGGAGCCAAGGTGGAATAAACACTGGGAAAAGCGTCCCCCGCTACTGTTGATTTTGGGGCCGGATTGGGAGCCGGAAAATCCACCACTGGATTAATGTCCGGTAGGGCAGAAAGGGATCGGAGTAGTTGCAGGGGGGGCATGGGGTCAAGGGGAGTGGTGAGGATGCAAAGCCGTCTCCTTTAGCTTAGAAAGGGAGGGGAAGGGGCTCCGTATTCTAAGCTACACTTCAGTTAGAGTTTGATTTAAATGTCTGATGACCGCATAGTTGCCCAGGGGAAAATCATGGCCAATCGTACCCAAAGTCGTTACACCGATGTCCAAATTGCCACTTGGTTGAGGGGACTGCTGACCATTGCCTGGAGTGATGGGGACTTTGATGAATCGGAGCAACAAATGATTGCCGGTCTCACCCAGGAGATGGGTTTTGGTAACAAGGAAGATGAGGTCCTATTCAAAACTATTACTCCGGCGGAATTACTAGAAGGTTTGGGGGATGACAAGGAAACGGCGGAAAACTTTCTCCGCACAGCGGTGTTGGTGGCGATCGCCGACGGCCTTTATTCCCCGGTGGAAGGAGAGCTATTGCGGGAATTTAGTCAAGCCCTAGGGATAAAAATTGACGCTTTGGAGTCATTGGAACATACCATCTGTGATCCCAACAGCGATCGAACCGAAATGGAGGAACATCCCCATCCCGATTTACTTCACCCCGTCAAGGATTGGCTGGACGGCATGGCCATCCACGATCCTCGTTTGGCCCATTTCATTTGTCATCTGGTGCCCCCCCAATGTCCCTTCGAGCGGGATGTTAAACTGTTTGGGCGCAAAATTGTTCATATTCCCCCTCTGTGCAAACTAAATCCTCTGTATGAACAGTTAATTGGTCTGAGGTTCCGGGCCCTTTCCTACCTGGCCGATGACTGCCAAGAGGACATCACGCCCTATATTTGAATCCTATTTATTTTTATTGGGTTTTTTATTAGGTCGAATTGTGAGAAACTTTCGGGATTTTTCGATTGTCGCCTGAGCAATTGCGCTGATTTGTCTCCGACTCGTTGCGCTTGAAAATTAATGACGTTTAAAAATTAACTATCTCCCCAACCTATGGAAGTGCAATTTCGGGAAGTAAATCCCTTCGATTTTTGGATTTGGCTAGAATTCGAGACCAATCCTGCCCCGGCGGAACAACAATATGTGGAAGAGCTATTTGCTTCCTGGTTTTACCTCGGCAAACTAGGGGGTTTTAATGCGGAAAATCTCCAGGTACAGGATACGGGCATTGACCTAAGCTATTTGGACTATGACAGTGCCAATCTTTCTAGTTCCATGATGTCCCCCATGCACAATATGGCAGACTTCCAATACCAAGACCATTGGGGTCGTTGTTGGTTTGATTTGGGCACCAGCGACCTCATTGCCCTAGATGTGTTGATCAACGCACTGTACCAACTTTCCCTCGATTACGTGCCCATTCGCCGTTTAATTGTGGGGGGAGTAAACGAAGATTGGCCCGTGGGCGATCGCCAGGACGACCGCTTCGATCAATTTGAAGATTTTGATCACAATTAGGTTTTCTCTGTCCCCATCATTTTCCCCTATGTATCCATCCTCGTCCCCGGGCCATCGGCAATATTTCCTGGGAGTAAAATCTAGCTTACCTCTGCTCTGGCTGATGGTTTTCCCTGTCCTAATTGGTGGGGTCTTGAATATTAATTCGGTGCAGGCCCAGGGCACTCCCTATATTCCCCCGCCCATTACCCCGCCGCCCCTTAGCCCCAGCGAAAATCCCTTTGACCCCAGCCTTTTTCCCACGGATCCCCTGATTCCTTCTGGGGAAACCCTCACCCCTTTGCAACGGCGACGACTAATCGAAGCCCTAGATGCCTTGGAAGCTGAAGCTTTGGTGTTGGATCAGGCAGGACAGGGGGACCAGGCTTTTGAGGTACGTTACCGCAGTTTACGGGGGCGACAACGGTTGGGGGATTTGGCCGAGGTTGAGGCCCTGGGGCGCATTGGGGCGATCGCCTGGGAACAAGGCCGTAACCAAGATGTAATGGCCATCGGTCAGCGTTTGGAAGATTTACAACTTTCCCTGACCAAGGACAAGGCCATGAGCCCGGAACTGTTAACAGCCTTTGCCAAAGCCTATGGCCAGCTCCACAGCCTCGACTCGGCGATCGCCGTTTATCAGCAAATGCGTCGGGAAGCCCAGCAACAGGGGGATTACCGCCGGGAAAACCAAGCCCTCTCCATGTTGGGGGAACTGTATCTAGCTAAATTTAACTACCCCGCCGCCGCTGAGGTTTATGAAACCCTTCTAGCCAGGGCCACCAATGCCCGCAACAGTTATTACGAAGGGATTTACTTGCAAAAACTAGGGGAAATTTATCAACAGTCTGCCCAGCCCGACAATGCTATTCGTATCAAAGAGCAACTGGTGCAAAGAAGATTGCAGGACGGTAAACCGGAATTGGTGCCCGATATCCAGATTGCCATTGGGGACCATTACCTAGAACTGGAACAGCCAGAAAATGCCAGCCAAGCTTATCAAAAGGCCTACACCCTAGCTTGGTCTATTAAACAATTGAGCACAGCGGCGATCGCCTTGGATAAACTGGGGGATTTGTATCTGTTCAGTGAACAACCCAACTATGCTCTACAAATTTATAAACAACTTTTGCAGGTACAACAACAGTCCTATAACTATTACGGCATGATGATTACCTACGAAAAAATTGCCCAACTTTACATCGATGCCCAGCAAACTAGCGCAGCTTTAACCGCCTATCAACAGGCGTTATCCTTGGCCCGCTCTCTCAAATATAGTACCAAAGAAAATAATATTCTTAATCAAATACAAACTATTTCTGGGGGCACTGGGTCATAGATTTTATTCACAAATTTTTGATTAACCATGGCGAATTCTGAACAGGCCTATTGGTTAGCCTGGAGTCAGGTTAAGGGAGTAGGGCCAGTGTTGCTCAAGCGACTGGCCCAACACTTTGAATTATTGGAAAATGCCTGGAAGGCGAGACCGATCGCCCTGGGAGAAGTGGAGGGTTTTGGCCATAAACTGATTGAGAAAATTATTGGGCAAAGAAACAATCTCAATCCGTTTCAATTTTTAGAAGAACATCAACAAAAAAATCCCCAATTTCTCACCCCCGATGACCCGGACTATCCCCGCTTACTGTGGGAAATCCCCAGTCCACCGCCGGTGTTGTATTATCTGGGGCGTCTTGACCACCGGGAAAGTCAAGGACAAATTCCTGGGGTGGGCATTGTGGGCACCCGTTACCCCACCGACCACGGGAGCCGTTGGACAAGGAAAATTAGCCAAGCCCTGGTCAAATCTGGTTTCACCATTGTTTCTGGTTTAGCCGCTGGCATTGACGCTGACGCCCACAGCAGTTGTTTACGGGTGAACGGAAGGACGATCGCCGTTTTAGGCACTGGCTTAGATTTGATTTATCCTCCCCAAAATCGACAATTGTTTGAGCAAATCGCCGCCGAAGGATTGATTTTGAGTGAATATCCCGTGGGCAGTAAACCAGAACGGGGTAATTTTCCCGCCCGTAATCGCATCATTGCCGGTCTGAGCAGGGCCGTGTTGGTAATGGAGGCTCCCCCCAAATCCGGGGCCTTAATCACCGCCAAGTATGCCAACGAATTTAACCGGGACGTGTTTAGCCTACCCAATTCCCCTGATGTCCAAGAAGCCCACGGTTGCTTAAATCTCATCCACAACGGAGCAGAGGTGATTCTGTCGGAAAATCAATTACTGGCCAGCTTGGGGGCAATACCTTTACTGGATCAAGGGCAAGAACAAAAAATTCTTCCAGGCGATCGCCAAACTGGTTATCTAGACCAAACCAATGTCCCTACTTTAACCACCGGGGCAAGGGGTAAACAACCTTTGACTGAACCACCGGAGGACTTGGAACCAACTTTAAAAAAGATCTTGGCCGCAGTCCAGGAAGAACCCACCGCCCTGGATCAAATTGTTGCCGTCACAGCCTTGGCCATTGGGGATGTTTCTGCTGGATTACTCCAACTGGAAATTCTTGGTTTAGTCAGCCAGGAACCCGGCATGCGCTACCAAAGACGGTGACCATGGGACATCTCCATTAAATAAATTAATCCACCGTTACCGCCGTTCCCGTTGCGGTGATTAACAATAATGCTCCCCGGTCGTCAATATTGATGGTTCCAGTATTTACTGCCACCCCAATTACCCCATTGGCTCCCAATTTTTGGGCCCGTTCAGTCAATTCGGCGATCGCCTCTCGATGGCCTTTTTCAAAGATTTGTTCATAGCTACCGGTTCTACCACCAATTAAATCCCGAATACCCGCGAAAAAATCCCGCAGGGCATTGGTGCCATATACCACTTCCGCTGTGACAATGCCATGGTAGCGAGCAATGGTGCGGCCTTGAACAATATCCGTTGTGGAAGTCAGCATAGTTTTATGATTCTGTTTTAATAATTTTTAACCTCAAGGTTTATTAATGCTACCACCTCTAAAAAATCCAAGAAATGCCAACAGTAATGCCATTGTTGAACCCGCTGCGATTAGAGCATGGGCGGAAAAACGGATGATATACGTTGAACTCAGCGATGGAAGGATCTTTGGCTTTCCTGGCGATCGCTTCCGTATCCTTAAAGAAGCGACAAATGAACAATTGGCAAAGGTCAAAGTTGAAGTGAATGGTTATACCCTCCGCTGGGAAGAGTTAGATGAGGATATTACTGTCCCTGGAGTAGTTGCCAGCCATTTTTAGTTGCCTTTGACCTAAGGCGATCGCCTTACCCCAGACTAACTTGCCAGGTGTTGTTAATCAGATCAGTGATTTTTGCGCTAATGCCAGTCTTTTCCTGACAATTTTGCGTTTTCTAACAATTCGTCCAAATTCTGTATCTGATATGGCAGTATGATCGAAGAAGATCCCCATTTTGCATTGTATTAGGAACTATCTGTTATGGCCTTACAACTCGGTGATGTTGTCCCCGACTTTACCCAAGAATCCAGCCAAGGCCCCATTTCTTTCCATGAGTGGGCCGGCGATAGCTGGGTTGTTTTATTCTCTCACCCTGCGGATTACACTCCGGTTTGTACCACCGAATTGGGCACCGTAGCCAAACTTAAGCCGGAATTTGATAAGCGCAACGTTAAGGTGATTGCCCTCAGTGTGGATGATGTGGAATCCCACAAAGGCTGGATTTGTGATATTGACGAAACCCAAAACACCACCGTTAACTACCCAATCTTGGCCGACGGCGACAAAAAGGTGTCCGATCTGTACGACATGATCCACCCCAATGCCCTCAATAATTTGACGGTGCGTTCTGTCTTCATCATCGATCCTGCTAAAAAATTACGCTTAACTTTCACCTATCCCGCCAGCACTGGCCGGAACTTTGACGAAATTTTGCGGGTAATTGACTCCCTCCAGTTGACCGATTATCACCAAGTAGCTACCCCCGCTAACTGGCAAGATGGGGACAAGTGTGTGGTGGTGCCCTCCATTTCCACCGAGGATGCTAAGGTCAAATTCCCCAAAGGGGTGGAAGAAATCAAGCCTTATTTGCGTTTGACCCCCCAACCCAATAAGTAGGTTTCGGTTAAGCCAATCTTTTGAGATTGTTGGCTTGCAAATCAACCACACCATTAACGAGCTTTTAAGCGGAGAGGGAGAAAAATCATCTACCCTCTTTTTTATGGGCATAGCAGAAAAGTCGATGATCCAAATTCTCGATCGCCAGTTGGTGGATTTAATTGCGGCGGGGGAAGTGATTGATTCTCCTTTGGCAGTGGTGCGGGAATTGGTGGAAAATGCTTTGGATGCCGGTGCTGATCGGATTTTGGTTCGTGTTTGGTGGGATCAGTGGCGTTTGGAAGTGTTGGACAACGGCCAGGGGATGGATGTAACAGAGTTAAAAACCAGCGCATTGCCCCATGCCACCAGCAAAATTAGTACCCAAGCAGATTTACAACGGATTAAAACTTTAGGTTTTCGAGGTGAAGCCCTCCATAGTTTGGCCCAGGTGGCCCAGTTGACCATTAGCAGTCGCAGTGCGGCCAGTCCGGATTGTGGTTGGCGGATTACCTACAGCCCCCAGGGTCAACCAGAGCAGATTGAGCCGGTGGCGATCGCCATGGGAACGAGGGTGGAAGTGCGGCAACTGTTTGCTAATTTTCCCCAACGTCGGCAGGCCTTTGCTAAAAGTCAGCAATTTTGGCGGCCCATGGTGACCTATCTGCAACAATTAGCCCTCTGCCATCCCCAGGTAACGTGGCAACTGTGGCAGGACGAACGGTTACGGTTGAGCCTTAGCCCCGGTCCTAACCCAGAAGCCATCTTGTTGCAATGCCTTAAATCACTCCAGGCCAGCCAAATTGGTTACACTCAACAATCCCTGTCCCTCCCCGTCGATCTAGAAAATCAGGCAACATCGGCCCAACTAAACTTGACCTTTGGTTATCCTGACCGCTGCCATCGTCCCCGCCCCGATTGGTTAATCATTGCCATTAATGGTCGTCCTGTGAATGTGCCGGAATTAACCCAGACAATTTTGGCGGTTTTTCACCGTACCTTGCCCCGGCAACGGTATCCCCTGTGTTTTGCCCATTGGCAATTGCCGCCCCAGTGCATCGATTGGCATCGTCACCCCGCAAAAACAGAAATTTATTTGCAGGATTTACCCCATTGGCAAGGGCAACTAAAAACCTTATTGCACCAGAGCCTAGCAATTTTGGACAATAACGCTCCCCCTCGTCTGAATCAATTGCTCAAGGCCGCTGAACCCAAGGGAGTGTATCAACTACAAGGTGCCACTTCGCTAACGGAAACGGTGCTGGGCTATCCCAAGGCTTTTAAGGCGATCGCCCAGGTTTGCCAGACCTATGTGGTGGTGGAACATGACCAGGGTATTTGGTTAGTGGAGCAACACGTAGCCCATGAACGGGTTTTGTTTGAGCAGTTACAACAGCATTGGCAATGTTTACCCCTGGAGCAACCTCTGGTCTTGCAAGGATTTAACCCGGAACAGGTGGAACGTCTGCAAAATTTAGGCTTGGAAATAGATCCCTTTGGGGAAGATATTTGGGCTGTGCGGAGTTTACCGGCCCTTCTTCAAGGACAGGAGGAAATTATTGCTATTTTGCAGGAATTGAGTCAGCTATCTTCCCTCTCCACCGCCCAAGCGGCGATCGCCTGTCGGAGTGCCATTAAAAACGGTATGGAATTGGATCGCATTGCCATTAATAAACTCATTGAGCAATGGCAAAAATGTAATAATCCCCACACCTGCCCCCACGGTCGGCCCATTTACTTAGCTTTAAATGAATCTTCCTTGGCTCGTTTTTTCCGTAGAAATTGGCTGGTTAACTCCAAAACTTCTGGTTCTTGAATCGCCTTCAACCATTGGCGTTTTGGCTCGCTCTTGGTATCACGGGTAACAAATTTATGGAACGGAGCAGGGTTAACTATAAAGGCTAACCTGGTTTTGTCCCACGGCATTTTCGGACTAAGTCCCGGAAATAGCGGGTTTGAGCCTGGATTAGGCCCACCTTTCTCCAATTCTAGAAAACATTGTGTCAGTACTCCTAGAAGGCATTTTTAACGGTTTAAGCACAAGTTCAGTGTTACTGATTGCTGCCCTGGGTTTGGCGATCGTCTTTGGTTTGATGGGGGTAATTAACCTGGCCCATGGGGAATTGATGATGTTGGGCGCCTACAGCACCTTTGTGGTGCAAAACCTATTCCAGAGCTTCGGGGACCCTTGGTTTGACCTCTACATTTTTGCCGCTCTGCCCGTTGCTTTCCTGGTGGCGGCGATCGCCGGTCTAGTTTTGGAAAGACAGGTTATCCGCTACTTGTACGGCCGACCGCTGGAAACATTGCTGGCCACCTGGGGGGTGAGCCTGATTTTGCAACAGTTTGTCCGCAGTGTGAACTGGATTATGGTGCTGGTGGTGGGTATATTTTTGCTTTTATATTTCGGTGGCACCTGGTTAATTAAACGCCAGGCCGGTGGCAAACCTTGGTTAGGGAAAGCCCAAGTCATCCTTTTCTGCCTCTCGGCGGCGATCGCCGGCATTAGTGGTTTTGTGGTGGCCCAGGCCAATTCTCCCCTGTGGAATCGGGCTTGGTTTGGGGCTAGGAATGTCAATGTTAGTGCCCCCACTTGGTTGCGGGGGGGGCTTGCCATTGGCACTTTCCAGGTACCCTACACCAGGATTTTTATAATTTTCCTGACTCTGCTCTGTTTACTGGCGGTGTATCTAATTTTCTACCGCTCCAATTGGGGACTGAGAATTCGAGCCGTTACCCAAAACCGGGGTATGAGTGCTTGTTTAGGTATTCCCACTGGGCAGGTGGATGCTTTGACCTTTGCCCTTGGTTCTGGTCTAGCGGGCATTGCAGGTTGCGCCATTAGTTTTCTGGGGGCGGTGGGGCCCAACATTGGTCAAAACTACATTATCAATACCTTCATGGTGGTGGTGGTCGGGGGCGTAGGTAACCTGCTCGGAACCATTATTGCTTCCCTGGCGATCGGTGTATCCAGTGACTTGATTGGTAGTGGCACCCTGATTCGTTTATTTCCCCCAGAGGGAGCATTGCAGCCCCTGTACGAATTTTTTACCTTTTTTGCCACCACCAGTATGGCCAGGGTTTTAGTCTTCGCCCTGATTATCCTTTTTCTGCAAATCAAGCCAGCGGGTATTTTCCCTCCCAAAGGCCGGACGGCGGAATTGTAGCTTCCCGGAGGCAATGGCAATTTTTCTTTGCCCCATTGTCTCGCCCCCCCCTAGCCTAACCTCTGACCAAATTTAGCTTCAGCCTTTTTTATTTCCCTATGCAAAATTCTGCCCCCCCTTCTGGTTCTCCCCTGGCCAAACTGCTGAAGAAGTTGGGTTGGAATGACTATGCGTTGTTCGGGTCAGTGTTGGTTTTTGCCTGTATTCCCCTGATCATCGCAGTTTTATCTTTGTCCGATGGAGGCCCAAGTCAATGGCTGTTGAATAATTTTCCCTTCCTACGGCTCAGGTTGATGGGGCGTTTTCTGTCTTTGGCTATTATTGCCCTGGGCATTGACCTAATTTGGGGCTACACGGGGTTACTCAGTTTAGGTCATGGCATATTTTTTGCCCTTGGGGGTTATGCCTTTGCCATGTATCTCAATCTCCAGTTACCGGAAGGGCAATTACCTGAATTTTTTGGTCTCTACGGGGTGGATAAACTGCCACTGATTTGGCAACCTTTCCATTCGTTACCCGTTACTGTATTGGCCATGGTGTTGGTGCCAGGGGCGATCGCCGCCCTGTTGGGTTATTTAATTTTTCGTAACCGCATCAAGGGTGTATATTTTTCGATTTTGACCCAGGCGGCTCTGTTGGTGTTTTACAACTTTTTCAACGGGCAACAGAAATTAATTAACGGTACTAATGGCTTAAAAACTGATACAGAAAGAATTTTTGGTTACCTAGCCAGTTCCGACGGAGTCCAACTGGTATTTTATGAAGTCACCGTCCTGGCTCTGTTATTGGTTTATATTCTTTGCCGTTGGCTTACTAGTGGGCGCTTTGGCCGCATCCTCGTAGCCATTCGAGACGATGAAACTAGGGTGCGTTTTACGGGCTACGACCCCACTGGCTTTAAGGTGTTGGTGTTTGGTATCTCCGGGGCGATCGCCGGTCTGTCGGGGGGACTATACACAGTGCAAACGGGGATTATTACTCCGAGCATTATGGATGTGGCCTTTTCCATTGAAATGGTCATTTGGGTTGCGGTTGGCGGCAGGGCTACCCTAGTGGGGGCGGTGTTAGGAACTCTGTTGGTGCGCCTTGCCCAGAGTAGTTTGAGCGAGCAGTTTCCCGAAGTTTGGCTCTTTTTCCAAGGGGCCTTGTTCCTGATTGTGGTTACCGTGCTGCCCAACGGCATTGTGGGTTGGTGGCAAGAACAGGGCATTGTGCAACTGCGGAATTTGTTCCGGGGCAAACCCCAGTTGGCCACCTTTCCCAGTTTGGAGGAAGATCCTTTGGTGCAAGAAGAACGCAAACAGTTTGAAGGAGAACCCAAGGAACCATAAACTTTTGGCTTATCCACGGCCATTGTCATGGCAGCAATCGGATCTTTATGCCTAGGGCCAGCAATGGTTATGTTAGTTTGATGTAGTCCTACCCGATTCTTCTATGACTGCTTCTGGGTCCGATCGCCGTTGGCCTAGGGGAGCCACCCCCTATTTATTCCTGTTGCCCGCTTTGGTTATGCTGGGCGCAACGGTTTTCTATCCGGCACTACAAGCTTTTTCCCTCAGTTTTACCCAATACGAACTGGACTTGACCAAAGCCCCGGCCTGGGTAGGACTGGCTAATTTTGAGCGGCTCTGGCGGGATAAGGTTTTCTGGCTGACCTTTCGCCACACTTTGCTTTACCTGGTGGGGGTTGTGCCCTTACTGATCATGTTGCCCCTGGGACTAGCCATTTTGGTCAACCAAAAACTGCGGGGCATCACCTGGTTTCGCATGGCCTATTACACTCCGGTAATTATCTCCATTGTGGTGGCAGGCATTGCCTGGAAAGCCCTCTACGCTTCCAATGGCATCCTGAATCAAATTCTTGCCCTACTGGGATTTAGCGATGGTATTCCTTGGCTCACCAGTCCCAATTTAGCCCTGTGGAGTGTGATGGTGGTGACAGTGTGGAAAGGGTTGGGTTATTACATGGTCATTTACCTGGCCGGACTCCAAGCCATTCCCCAGGAACTCTATGAAGCCGGGGCGATCGACGGAGCGGACGGTTGGCGACAACATTGGGATATTACCATTCCCCTGATGCGGCCCTATTGTTTCTTAGTAGGAGTTTTATCTTCCATCTCTGCCCTCAAAGTTTTTGAAGAGGTGTATATCATGACCCAGGGCGGCCCCCTCAACGCTTCCAAAACGGTAGTTTATTATGTCTATGAACGGGCTTTTCAAGACCTCGAAATGAATTACGCTTCGGCGATCGGGCTAGTGTTATTTTTGGTCATTTTCATTTTTTCAGTGATTAATTTAAAACTTTCCGGTGGCAACCTACCGGCCCGTTAAAATTTGCCAACGGAGATGTTTGACTGCCTGTGGAAGGAAAAGTTGATCGGATAGACTGGACAAAACTATATAAACTTTTATCTCCTGTTGGAAAAATGGCTTCTGAACATCTTTTGGTTTGCCAACTTGCATTGGGATCAACGGTTGTATTCCTTTAAATTCAAGGGTTTTAAGGTGTAAGAAAAGCTGACACGAAAATTTCATATGGTCGTCACAGCCCTGCCATACCCATCCCCTACATTAATAAATGTCAGCCCAAGCCGTTTTCCCAATTGCTCCTCACCGGGCTGACTTTTTTCCCAGATTACTAGCTTAGTTTTCAGCAAAGAAGTGCAATCAAGCCATGAAAGACGTTTCCCTCCATTCTCCCAAACAAACCCCTTCTAAAATTTCCTTGGCCTACCTGGGGCTAGTCCTGGTGGGTATGAGCATTGGTGCTGGAGGGACCTTCGTTTTAACCAATCCCCAACTGGTCGATCGCCTAGCGGACAATGCCGTTATTTCCCCTTTGGTAACCAGTCAGGCCAAAACCCCTCAGACCGAAAGTGTAGCGGAGAATTTACAAAGTCGTTTAGCCCCTAGGGAACCGAGTAATTTTGTGGTGGATGTGGTGGAATCCACCGGCCCCGCTGTAGTGCGTATCAATGCCCAGAAAACGGTTAAATCCCAGGTGCCCCAGGCCTTTAACGATCCTTTCTTCCAGAGATTTTTTGGCTCCCAAATGCCCCCCATGCCCAACGAACGGGTGCAACGGGGAACTGGCTCCGGTTTCATTGTTAGTAACGACGGTAAGATTTTTACCAATGCCCACGTGGTGGATGGAGCCGATGAGGTGACCGTAACCCTTAAGGATGGTCGTTCTTTCCCCGGTCGGGTGATGGGTTCTGACCCTTCTACGGATGTGGCGGTGGTCAAAATTGAAGCGGATAATTTACCCACCGTGGCTTTGGGAGACTCCGATCGCCTACAGGTGGGGGAATGGGCGATCGCCATTGGTAACCCGTTGGGCTTGGACAATACAGTCACCACAGGGATTTTGAGTGCCACGGGGCGGCGTAGTGCGGACATTGGCGTGCCCGATAAACGGGTGGAATTTATCCAAACCGATGCGGCCATCAACCCCGGTAACTCCGGCGGCCCCCTCCTCAATGCGGATGGGCAAGTAATTGGTATGAACACCGCCATTATTCAAAACGCCCAGGGCATTGGTTTTGCTATCCCCATCAACAAAGCCCAGGAAATTGCTCAACAGTTAATTGCTACGGGCAAAGTGGAGCACGCCTACCTCGGCATTCAAATGGTGACCATGACCCCGGAACTGCAAAGTCAAATTCGCCAAGAAACGGGTATGGACATTCCTGTGGATAGGGGCGTGGTGATTATGCAGATCATGCCTAACTCCCCAGCGGCGGCCGCTAACCTCCAACAGGGGGATGTGCTCCAGTCCCTCCAGGGGCAACCGGTGGAAAATTCGGAACAGGTGCAATCCTTGGTGAGCAAATTGGCGGTAGGCGATCAAGTAGAACTAGGCATTCTCCGCAACGGCCAACAACAAAATTTAACCGTCACCATTGGTGCTTTGCCCAGCGCCCCTCCCCAATAAACACCCATTGCTAGAGCTATTGCTAGGACAAATGGGGGCTTTTCTTCTACACTCTTAGGATGTTGGAGGCAAAGCCCCTTTAGTTTTGAGCTTGTTTTCATCCTTAACAAAAACCTTAATAAATTCGTCAATCCCTAACAATTAATTAAAATTATGGTTTGGACCAAAGCCCTTGCCCAAAGTGATCTCCCCCCCGGTAGTCGTCAGGTGGTTAAACTAAACCAACAGGCAATTTTGTTGCTCAATGAAGGAGGCACGATCCATGCTGTTAGCAACCAGTGTCCTCACCTTAAGTTACCGATGAAAAGCGGCAAAATTAAAGACGGGGCCATTGTTTGTCCCTTCCACCGTAGCGCTTTTGATCTTTGTTCTGGAGCGGTCAAAGAATGGAGTCCCTTTCCGCCGGTAGTAGGTAGCTTGATGGGCAAAATGTCTGCTGAAAAGTCCTTGCCGGTCTTCCCCGTGCGGGTGGAAAACGGAGAGGTGCAGGTCGATTTGGGTGCTTGATGCCTGAATTGAACTCTTTTCAGTGTAGATACGACTATAGTCTCAGTCTCGGTAGGCTTTCTTAATCCCTCAACTTTTGGGGGATTTTGAGTAACTTATCTAGAATCAAATAACGGAATTTTGTGCTTATATCAGCCGAAATTCTGTCTAACGGTGGTTTTTATTAAACTAGCATTGCCTTGACCCAGAATTTCCAACCCCTACCCGTTGACCCCCAGGACAATGGTTTTCCCCCTGTACATTTCCAAACCCATTTCCAGGGCAGAATGGAAATGTTTGCCCCCGGTCAAGAAGTGGACGACTATCTACAGGCCCACCAAGGTTGGTTCCGTCGCTGTGCCCAGCCCATGCAAGCAGATCCTTTGGGGGACCATGGCTATGTGTTGACCATCGGTAAGTTTGGCGCTTTGGGTTTTGATGTGGAGCCCAAAATTGCGGTGGTGCTGGAACCGCCCCAGGATGGCAATTACCTGATGCATACGGTTCCTTTGCCCGATACCCCCAATCTGGGTTATGAAGTGGATTTTCTTTCTAACATGACTCTGCATCAAGTCAATGGCGATCGCCTGACGGAGAAAAGTTTAAAACAGTTTGCCCAGGCGGAAATCCCCTGGCCGGAAACCATTACCCAGGTGGAATGGGACTTGAAAATGGATGTGGCGGTGCAGTTCCCTGGCTATATCTACAAACTGCCCATGAAGTTGATTCAATCCACTGGCGATCGCCTGTTAACAGAAATTGTCCGCCAAGTGTCCCCTCGGTTAACTTACAAAGTACAGCAGGATTTTCACCAGGAAAAAGGCCTACCCCTACCGCCCAAAAGTGGCCGTTATTTCCAGCGGATCAGGCCAGCGGGGGAAGAACAATCTGAGTCAGAGACGGAAGTCGAATCTTAATCTGTCCTGACCAAACGGTTTGGGGAATTAAGTAAATTATCTTAAAGATCAAGAGACCAATTTTTTAGTGCCCATGGCCATGCCCCTTGTCCAATCAATGAAAAAACCCTTACCTGTTCTACTCAGTTTGTTGGGGCTAGGGATCTTGGTGGTGGGAATTTTTGCTTACCGTTCGGCCTATGGCCCCCCCCGCCAGTCGGAATTGGATAAATATACGGTCATGGCTACGGAGTCCCCCCTGGAGGTGGAGATTAAGGCCAGCGGCACCGTGCAACCCCAGCAAACTGTCAATATTAGTCCCAAAGCCCCCGGGCGTTTAGTGCGGCTTTTTGTCGAGCAGGGGGATGTGGTCAAAAAAGGCGATCGCATTGCGGTAATGGAAAATCAGGAATTTTTTGCCGATGGAAAACAGTCGGAAGCTCGTTTGCGGGAGGCGATCGCCCGCTACGAACAGGCCCGCATCAGAATTCCCGCCGAAATTGACCAACTGCGGGCCCAAGTTAACCAAGGTCGTACCCGCATTGCCCAGGCCCAATCCCAACTCGCCAGTGCCCAAGCTCGCTTAGAACAAGCCCAATCCCGCATTCCCAGTAACATTGACCAATTGCGGGCCCAGGTGGCTTCGGCAGAATCTCGCCTCAAGCTGGCGGAAAATCGTCGCAATCGGAATCAAAGCCTCCTCCAGGAAGGGGCCATTACCCAGGATCAGTACGATGAACTCTCCAACGAGTTTTTAAATGCCCAAGCCAGCCTGTTTGAAGCCCAAAGTCGTCTCAATAATGCCAGAACTACCGCCTCCCCCGAAGTGGGACAGATTGAGCAAGAAATTGTCCAACTCCAAGGGGCGATCGCCGAGGCAGAACAGGGGGTAGCGGCCCAAATGGCCCAACTAAGGGAAAGGCAGGGCACCGCTGAAACGGAATTGGCCACCCTCCAAGCCGCCGCTTCCCAAGCCGAAGCCCAACTAATGCGGAGCAAAATTGCCTATGAGGATACTTTCATCGTGGCTCCCTTTGACGGCATCATCACGCAAAAATTTGCCACAGTGGGTTCCTTTGTTACTCCCACCACCTCCGCTTCCAGCACAGCTTCCGCCACGTCCACTTCTATTGTGGCCCTAGCCCAGGGACTAGAAGTAGTGGCCAGGGTACCGGAAGTAGATATTTCCGCTCTCCGTCCCGGACAAATGGTGGATATTGTCGCCGATGCCTTTCCCAATGAAACCTTTACCGGCCGGGTAATCCGGGTGGCCCCCGAAGCCATTGTGGAGAATAACGTCACGTCCTTTGAGGTCACCATTGGCTTAGCCACCGGCCAGGAACAATTGCGCTCAAAAATGAATGTGGATGTGGTCTTCAAGGGAGACAGGCTGACCGATGCTTTGACTGTGCCCACCGTGGCCATTGTTACCGTGGGGGGAAGAACTGGGGTGATGGTGCCCGATGCAGAGGATAAGCCCCAGTTTAGGCCCGTCACCATTGGCCTGGTATTGGATGACAAAACCCAAATTCTTAGGGGATTAGAACCCAAGGAACGGGTATTCATCGATTTACCGGAGGACAGTCAGGATGCCCTCAATCCGCCGGAGGACTCCACCGAGTCAGACAATTGATCAAGCCAAACCGCATCTAACGCCAAGGGAGCCCCAACAGGCTCCTTTTTTGTTGCGACCCGTAACGATAAAAAAACTCTTTGTCAACTTTGCTTTACAAAAATTTACAAAACTGTTACATTTATTTACATAAGGCAAAAAAAGCTTCCTCCATGAGGAAGCCAATGCCCCAGAAATAATTGTTTTTCTTGATTGCTCGTAGGAATTTAGGAGTCACTGCCATGTTTGCCCCCATCGTTATCTTGGTTCGTCAACAGTTAGGCAAAGCTAAGTTCAATCAGATCCGCGGCAAGGCGATCGCCCTCCACTGCCAGACCATTACCAACTTTTGTAACTGGGTGGGCATCGATGCCAAACAACGCCAAAATTTAATCCGTTTAGCTAAGTCCAACGGTAAAACCCTCGGTTTATTGGCTTAATTTCTTGTTTTTAATAATTCTTACTAAACTGAGTCGGTGTAGGCTTTGTTGGATTGATATCCGCCGACTCCGTATTCCCTGAAAGCTTATCCGGAAATTTCCCCCCTAACTCTACGTCCATGGGGGGATTACTTTATCTGGATATGCAACACCTCTGACTTGCCGAGAAAACAGTCACAATTGCCCCAGACCGAAAGCAGGGATAATAGCCTTGGTAGCAAACCCCAGCAATTGACCGGAGGCGTTATGAAGAGTTTATGGGATGACCAGGAAGCCAACCAATATCAAGGGGATTTACCCCAGCGGGTTTACACATCTCGCTTGCTGGGCAAGGAACCATCCCTAGTGCTCCATGGCGGCGGCAATACCTCGGTGAAATGTCAGGTAACTAATTTGGTGGGGGAGAAGGAAGATATTCTCTATGTCAAGGGTAGTGGTTGGGATCTGGCCACCATTGAGGCGGCGGGGTTTGCCCCAGTGAGAATGCCCCATTTGCTCAAGTTGTCTAAGTTGACGCAATTATCCGATCGCCAGATGGTCAATGAATTAAAAACCCAGATGACCCTGGCCAGTGCCCCCAGTCCTTCGGTGGAAACCATTCTCCACGCTATTTTGCCGTTTAAATATGTGGACCATACCCACGCCGATGCAGTGGTGACCATTACTAATACGGCCAATGGGGAGGAAAGAATTCGAGAAATTTACGGCGATCGCCTGGTAATTATTCCCTATGTGATGCCAGGATTTGACTTGGCCCGGGTATGTGCGGAAAAATTCACCGCCGAAGCCCATGGGGGAACAGTGGGCATGGTGTTAATGAACCATGGCATTTTTTCCTTTGGTGCCACCGCCCGGGAAGCCTACGAAGGCATGATTAGTTTAGTGAACGAAGCAGAGGAATATCTAAAAAATCAAGGGGTATGGCAGATTAGTTATGGCCAGCCGCAAAAATCAACTACGGAAAATAGATTGGCATTGGCCCAATTACGCTGTGATGCTAGTAGCATAGCTGGTTTTCCCTTGTTAATGCGGCAATATCAAGATGAGGCCAGTTTAAGCTTTGTCCAACGTTCTGATTTAGCCGACATTAGTCAGCAAGGCCCCGCCACTCCGGATCATGTAATCCGCACCAAACGTTTACCCCAACTGGGTCGAGATGTGGCAGATTATGCCAAAAAGTATCAGGAATATTTTCAGCGCAACGACGGTAAAAGTGGGGAAGTCAAAACCATGCTTGACCCTGCCCCCCGCATTATCCTTGATCGGGAACTGGGACTGCTTACCCTAGGAACTTCTGCTAAAAGTACGGCGATCGCCGGGGATATTTATCAGCACACCATGGCAATTATTCAGCGGGCCAAGGGGTTAGGGGGTTACCAAGCCCTGCCGGAGTCGGATATTTTTGCGTTGGAATACTGGGATTTGGAACAGGCCAAATTAAAACAAGCTGGTAATCCTCCCATGTTTGCGGGGGAAGTGGCCCTGGTGACCGGTGGAGCGTCCGGCATTGGTGAAGCTTCCGTTACCCAATTACTTAAACAGGGAGCGGTGGTAATTGCGCTGGATATTCAACTTAACATTAGTGAACTCCACAATCGACCTGATTTCCTGGGAATCCAATGTGACCTTACTGATGCCAATGCTTTCAAACAAGCTCTGGAACAGGGCATAGCCCAATTTGGCGGTTTGGACATGCTAGTGCTTAATGCGGGGATTTTTCCCGTGGCCCGGGCGATCGCCGAGTTGTCCACGTTGGAATGGCAAAAGGTTTTAAACATTAATTTAGATGCCAATTTAACCCTGCTGCGGGAATGTTATCCCCTGTTAAAGTTAGCTCCCAAGGGAGGGCGAGTGGTGGTAATTGGTTCTAAAAATGTGGCCGCACCAGGCCCGGGTTTGGCGGCTTATTCAGCGTCAAAAGCAGCGTTAAATCAATTAATGCGGGTGGCAAGCTTGGAATGGGCCAAGGATAATATCCGCCTCAATACTATCCATCCTAACGGAGTATTTGATACGGGTTTTTGGACAGAGGAAGTGCTAGAAGCCAGGGCACAACATTACGGTTTAACGGTGGAAGAGTATAAAGCTAATAATTTGCTGAAAGTAGAAGTGACTAGCCAGGATGTGGCGGAATTAGTAACAGCAATGGCTAGTCCTTTATTTGGTAAAATTACCGGCGCTCAATTACCTTTAGATGGTGGCAATGATCGAGTTATTTAGGGAGAATTTTTATGAATAGGAGACTGGTAGAATCTTTGGCAGAGGCAATTATTGCATTGCCGGTGGAGGACTATAGTTTATTTCAAAATACCCTCATGGCAAAGATGATCAAAAAAACACCAGGGATATGCGGTGGCCACGCTTGTATTCGGGATACCCGAATTGCAGTCTGGACAATTATTTCTCTTATCAATCAAGGAGGTACGGATTTGGAGCTACTGGCCGATTTTCCTGGATTAACTGCCTTTGATTTGTTGACTATTAAAGAATATTACCAATCTCATCGACAGGAAATTGATAATCTTATTGATTACCAAGATCAAGAAAATTATCATGATTAAATTCTATAGCAACGAAAACTTATCCCTGGGCTTAGTTAATCAACTACGTCAATTAGGTTACAATGTTTTGACTTCCTATGATGCAGGGAGAGCCAACCAAAGAATTACTGATTTATCTGTTTTGAAAGATGCAACAACTGATGGACGTTGTGTAATTACATTTAATCGAAATGATTTTATTGAATTACATTTGAGTGGAATAAGACACAAAGGCATAATAATTTGTAAAGAAGATCGAGATCAGATTGGACAAGTATCAATAATTCATGATTTTTTAATTAATCAAAAAACTCTAGATAATCGTTTAATCAGAATATTAAAACAAAATCAACCTGGATTGAAGCAACCGCAATTTACGATTAAAGAGTATTACCCTAGTTAAAAATACGTTTGATGCCTCAATTTAAAGCTATTACGACTATTGCAATTATTTTTTATCGTTCCCATTATTTGTCTGGCAATACAACTCCCATTGATGCTCTTTGTCAAGCTTTAGAAAAACATAATTTAAATCCCCTTGCTATCTATGTTTCTTCCCTGCGGGAACCTGACGTACAAGCAGAAGTTTTAGCTATTTTAGAAAATTTAGATCAGCCTTTGGGAGCTATTTTAAACACCACTAGTTTTTCCCTCGCCAAGTTACAAAGACAGATCGGTAATCTCGAAACCATTCCCCTCTGGCAAAAACTGAATGTCCCGGTGCTACAGGTAATTCTTAGCGGTGGCGATCGCCAACAATGGCAGGAAGGGTTACGGGGGCTGAACCCACGGGACTTAGCAATGAATGTGGCTTTACCGGAGGTGGACGGCAGAATTATCACCAGGGCAATTTCTTTCAAAGCGATGGCAGCCCGTCATCCCCAACTGGAAACGGAGGTGGTGATTTATGAGCCTGTGCCGGATCGGATTGAGTGGGTGGCAGAACTGACCAAAAATATCATTGATTGCGCTCAAGCCGAAATTTCCCAACGAAAAATTGCCCTAATTTTAGCTAATTATCCCAATAAAGATGGTCGTTTGGCTAATGGGGTCGGGTTGGATACTCCTGCTAGTTGTCTACAGATTTTAGAAGCTTTAAAAATTGCTGGCTATAATCTGTCTGCCATTCCTAAAGACACTGAAACTTTAATTAAACAATTAACCCAAGGGGTAACCAATGACCAGGAATTAGCTCAATATCGAGCCGTTAATCAAACCATTGCCACAGAGAAAGTATGGCAATTTTTTCACAGTTTGCCCCAGTCCGTACAACGGGCAATGACAGAGCGGTGGCAAGTTAGGGAAAATTGGGATAATTTACCGGATCAATTTGCCATTAGTGGCATCCAATTGGGCAATATTTTTGTTGGTATTCAACCGGCCCGGGGCTATGATTTTGATCCTAGTTTGAATTACCATGCGCCGGATTTAGAACCCACCCTTCATTACCTTGCTTTTTATCTTTGGTTACGCCAGGAATTTTCTGCCCAGGCAGTAATTCATCTAGGTAAACATGGCAATTTGGAATGGTTACCGGGCAAAAGTGTTGTTTTATCTGACCATTGCTATCCAGAGATTGCCCTAGGAGGATTACCTAATTTTTATCCCTTTATTGTCAATGATCCAGGGGAAGGAACCCAAGCTAAACGCCGTAGTGAGGCCTGTATTATTGATCATTTAACCCCTCCTTTAACCAGGGCAGAATTGTATGGCGACTTGGAAAAATTAGAGGCTTTAATTGATGAATATTATGAAGCCCAAGCCTTGGATCCAACTCGTGTTAAAACCATTGGCGATCGCCTCCGTAAGTTATTGGCAACTAGCAATTTGCAAACGGATTTAGGTTTAACACCTCCGGCCCTGAAGGATTTACAACCCTTGTTAACTTCGGCGGATAGTTACCTGTGTGAACTAAAGGAGGCCCAAATTCGGGACGGCCTACATATTTTAGGCCAAACTCCCACAGGAGAGCAGTTGCGGGATTTGGCGATTAGTATTGCCCGATCGCCATCCTATCAAAGACTTGGTTTAACCCAGGCGATCGCCTTTGATTTGGAGTTAGATTTTGATCCGGTTTTGGATGATCCCAAGGAACCATGGCAATTGTCAGAAACCATGCAGATGAAATTACAAAAATGGGAATTAACCCAATTTATTGAGTTATTTAATTCCTGTCGGATAGGGGGACAGATTATTGAAATTTTAGAAGAAATTGCTAAGGAGTTAGTGGGAAGTTTATTGACATCAGTTGTTGTTAACCAAAAAGTCTATTTATTTTTCCACAAGCCTGATAGTAAAACCAAATCTAATCTTGATTATATCGAGCAAATTCTTTTACCAATGCTACAACAAACTCCCCAGGAAATTACTAATTTACTCCGGGGTTTAAATGGGGAATATATTGCCAGTGGCCCGGCGGGGGCACCTAGTCGGGGTCGCCCTGATGTATTGCCAACGGGACGGAATTTCTATGCGGTGGATATCCGGGCCATTCCCACAGAAATAGCTTGGGACATTGGCCGTCGAGCTGCTGAAACCCTGATTGAAAGGTACACCCAAGACCACGGAGAATATCCCCAAACTTTAGCTATTTCCATTTGGGGCACTTCCACTATGCGTACTGGCGGGGATGACATTGCCCAGGTTCTGGCCCTATTGGGAGTACAACCAGTGTGGGATAGCCCTTCCCGTCGCATTATTGATTTTGAAATTTTGCCCACCACTGTACTAAAACGTCCCCGGGTGGATGTGACCGTCAGAATTTCTGGATTTTTTCGGGATAGTTTCCCCAACTTAGTGGAATTTCTCCATCAGGCGATCGCCGCGGTTAGTCAATTGGATGAACCGGCAAATTTGAATCCTTTAGCAGAAAAAGTTAAGCAAGAAACCGAGCAATGGCAACAATTAGGTTTAGCAACGGAAGAAGCTGTAACTAAAGCAACCTATCGTATTTTTGGCTCTAAACCAGGGGCCTACGGAGCTGGTTTACAAGGATTAATTGAAGCGCAAAATTGGCAAAATGATAGTGACTTAGCCCGGGCCTATCTCAATTGGAGTTGTTATGCCTACGATCGCCAGGGCGTTGGCCACAATCAACCGGAAGTATTTGCCCAGCGCCTGCAAAATTTACAAATTGTTTTACATAACCAAGACAATCGAGAACATGACTTGCTCGACTCCGATGATTATTATCAGTTTCAGGGGGGATTAACGGCGGCGGTGCGGTCATTAACTGGGAAAAATCCCACTGTTTATTTTGGTGACAATGCTAATCCTGCCCAACCAAAAGTGAAGTTATTGACCCAAGAAATTGCCAAGGTTTACCGTTCTCGAGTGGTAAATCCTAAATGGATCACTGGGGTAATGCGCCATGGCTATAAGGGGGCGTTTGAAATGGCCGCCACGTTAGATTATCTCTTTGCCTACGATGCCACTGCCCATTGTGTGGAGGATTTTATGTATACAGGAATAGCTCAGGCATACCTACTGGATGAAGAAGTGCAGAAATTTGTGCAACAGCACAATCCTTGGGCGTTAAGGGACATGGCGGAAAGATTATTGGAAGCAGAGCAAAGGCAACTCTGGAGCAATGTTGACCCCCAATTACTAGATCAACTACGGGCGATCGCCCATGGTGCGGAAGAAATTTTGGAAAATAGTCAAATTTACCCTAGACAAGAAAAGCTGAAATAAATTAGTTAGATATTGAATGGTGTAAATAGTCACCATTGTTTAGTATTTGATCAGCCTAATCTGCTCAAGCAATTTAACTAAAGGTACGTCCATGGCAGTCACCGCATTTACCCTGGGGGATTTTTTCCAAGCCAATGGCTATATACCCCACGGCCATTGCTACCTTTGGCAAACTCCCCTGGTCTGGCTCCACGTCAGCGCTGATTTTTTCACGGCGATCGCCTACTACTCTATTCCCTTAACTCTGCTCTACTTTTTGCGGAAGCGCCAAGATATTCCTTTTCCTAATATTATTTTCCTATTTAGTACTTTTATTTTATGCTGTGGCACCAGTCACTTTTTTGACATTATCACCCTTTGGTACCCTATTTATTGGATATCCGGTATAGTCAAAGCCTCCATGGCGATCGTCTCTATTATCACTGTGTTTGAGTTAATTCAAATTGTCCCCAATGCCCTAAACTTAAAATCCCCCACGGAATTAGCTACCCTCAATCTGGCTCTAAATCAAGAAATTAAAGAAAGGCAAACAGCGGAAATAGCATTGCAGGAGTTAAACAATAATCTTGAAAAAAGAGTGGAAGACCGCACTACCCAATTAGCAAAAATAAATCAACAATTAGAACAGGAAATTGAAGATAAAACCCGGGCAAAAGAAGCCCTAGAAAAAAATAAAGATCAATTGGCGCAATTGGCTGCTATTGTCGAATCTTCCCAGGACGCAATTATTAGTAAAACCCTAGATGGTAACATCACCAGTTGGAACGAGTCTGCGGAAAGATTATTTGGCTACACAGCAGAAGAAATGATTGGAAGTCATATCACCAAACTTATTCCTGAGGAATTAATCTTGGAAGAAGACCTTATTGCTGAATGCATCCGCCAAGGTCAGAGGATTAACACCTACGAAACTCAAAGACAGCGTAAAGATGGTAGTAAAATTGATGTTGCCCTGACCATTTCTCCCATTCGAGATGAACACAAAAATGTAGTGGGAGCCTCCAAAATTGTTAGGGATATTACCGCCAGATTGGATGTGGAAAATGCCCTACGGGAAAGTCAATATTTTATTGAAAAATTAGCTAATTATTCTCCCCAGATTCTTTATATTTTAGACCCCATTGCTTGGAAAAATATTTATGTCAATTATCAATCCTTTGAAATCCTAGGCTACACTCCAGAAGAATTTAAAAATGGGGGAACGGAGCTGTTGTTAAACATTGTGCATCCCGATGACATCCCAACCCTCTACGAAAATAAGAATTTTTGGCAAAAGTCCCAGGAAGGCCAAGTGTTGACCACTGAATATCGCATGCGCCACAAAAATGGTTCTTGGCGGTGGCTACGTTCTCGGGAAGTGGTTTTTGCTAGGGATGATTATGGGCAAGTTACTAAGGTTTTGGGCACAGCCCAGGATATTAGTGATAGCAAAGAACAGGAACAAAGACTTTATGAGCAAGGCCGCCGCGAATCATTATTAAGGGAAATTACCCAGCGTATCCGTCAGTCTTTAGATCTGCCAACTATTTTTAACACAGTAGTGCAGGAAATTCGTCAGTTTTTGGAAGCAGATCGGGTAGTTATTTTTCAGTTTTCACCGGACTCTGACTTTTCCGTTGGTAATATTGTGGCAGAGTCGGTATTGGCTCCATTTAAGCCAATCATTAATAGTGCAATTGAAGAAACTTGTTTTAGTAATAACTATGCCCAAAGGTATCAGCAGGGCAGAATTCAGGTCATTGAGGATATTCACCAGTCCCATCTTAGGCAATGCCACATTGACTTTCTTGCCAGGCTACAGGTCAGGGCAAACCTAGTGCTACCACTAATTAATGATGCCATTTTGTGGGGCTTATTGTGTATTCATCAATGTGGCAGTTCTAGGGTTTGGGAACAAACAGAAATTGATCTGCTCAAGCAGATCACTAATCAGTTTGAAATTGCCATCCAACAGGCTACTTTGTACGAGCAGGCTCAACAAGAATTGGCTTCTAAAAATCAGCTTTTTGTACAATTAACCAACGAATTAGAGCAAAAAAAAGTATTGCTTAAGGAAATTCATCATCGAGTTAAAAACAATTTGCAAATTATGTCTAGTTTACTTTATTTGCAATTTAGTAAGGCTTCTCCAGCCATCCAGCAATTGAGTGAGGAATACCAGAATCGCATTCAATCCATGGCATTGATTCATGAGCAGTTATATCGTAGTGAAGACTTAGCTAATATTGATTTTAGTCAATATCTTAAAAATTTGACTCACAATATCTGCCAAAGTTACGGCTGTAATACTGGTAGTATTAAAATTAAATTGTTGGTTGAACAAGTTAAAGTTCCTTTAGAGCAGTCCATTCCTTTGGGATTAATTATTCAGGAATTAGTTTCTAATGCTTTAAAACATGCTTTCCCAACGACGGAAGGGGAAATTTCGATTAAATTCACTTCAATGAACAGTCACTATAGTTTACAGGTGTGGGATAACGGAGTTGGAATTTCCAGGGATATCGATTTGGAAAATACAGATAGTTTGGGCATGCAACTTATCTACAGCCTAACCGAACAACTCCAGGGAAAACTGCACTATGAATATGTCGGTGGCGCTCAATTTGGGTTGGAATTTTCACTTTAGCTAGCTCCATCAAAAATCAACGAAAATCAACATTATTTGACTGCAACCATGGCAACCAAAGTACTGATTGTAGAGGATGAAAGGCTAGTGGCCCAACACATTGCCCAATTATTAAAAAGTGATGGCTATGAAATTTGTGCGATCGCCAGTGATGGAGCAACGGCGCTGAAAAAAATTGCTGAGTTTTATCCAGATCTAGTTTTGCTAGATATTCGTATTAAAGGAGAGATCGACGGGATAGAGGTGGCGGAACGGATAAAATCTCTTTACTCCATCCCCATTGTTTATCTCACAGCTTTTTCTGATGGGGAAACCCTGGAGCGGGCCCAAAAAACCAATCCCCAGGGCTATGTGATTAAGCCTTTTCGGCGGGAACAACTATTATCCACCGTGGCGATCGCCATAGCCAATCATCAACAGCAACGAAAACCTGAGGAAGATACCCTCTCCACGTCAACGGGCCATTATCGCCTGCAACCGACTTTGGACTATATCGAAGAGCATCTCGACCAAGGAATTACCGTTGAATTTCTGGCCGGGGCGATCGGCATGAGCACAGCCTACTTTTGCCGCTTTTTCCAAAAAGAAATGGGATGTTCCCCCTATCAATTTATTATCCAACAACGGGTTGAGCGGGCCAAAGCCATACTACTGGAAAGAGAATTGTCTATCAGCGAAGTAGCTTTGAGATGCGGCTTCAGTTCCCACAGTCAACTTAACCACCATTTTCGTAATCTCTTGGGCATTACCCCGAAAGAATATCGTAGTCGCTAGCAGTTCCCAAGCAAGATCCGGGCGAAAAAATAAAATCGATGTCAAAAATCAACTAGTTTGTCAAAAATCGACCAGGACAGGGTTGGGAATTTTTCCTAGGATGAGACTGTGCTGGTGAGCGACGGGCTGCGAATGCCATTGGCTCAAATCCCAACCTTGCCAAGGATTATACCTAGCTCCTACCCGCTTATTTTTAGGCAAGTTCTTGCAGGTTTGAATCCTAACCGACATTTTTGCTTCTAGGCCTTGGATAGCGAGAGTTACCCTTGGCCACCAAACCTTGGCTAAGTCGATGCCTTTTGGCACCCCAATTAGCAGCAAACACCAGTCATCTTCCTTGAATCCTTCTCTGGTCAGTCCTACGGGTCACTGTTTGGAGCAATGCCTGGGGCATTGAGCATTTCCTCCCATGTCAATCACAACTGACAGTTAAAACAAGAGAATTACTCGGCCCTAGGTCTTCTTATCCTACTGACAACAGCATTAACCGAACACTGTTAACGTTTATCTTTCCAAACATGCAAAGGAGTTTCCCATGACTGCTGTGATCACCCGCCAAATTCCTGGCCGATTCCTGCAAACCTTAATTAAGGAAAAAGCTACCGGGAGACTAACGGTATCCAATCCCCTCGATGAGTTGGTCACCTGGCAGGTCTATCTTGGCAAAGGGAAAATTAATTTTGCCAACAGTGGTGTAGGGGGAATGCAAAGAGTCAGATATCTCCTGGGTAATTACCTGAACGAAAATAAAATTAGCCTGCCTTCCCAAATCTCAGATGACTATAAATATATCTGTGATCTTTGGAAACAAGAACTGATTTCTTTTCAGCAAACTCGCTCAATTTTAACCCAGTTTACCCAGGAAGCATTGGTGCACTTTTTGTCTATTCCTATGACCCAATGTCACTTTGAGCAAGAAGATAGCATTAAAGACCTATTTCTGAATTTAGAATTAGCTAAAACCACCCAATCGGTGGAACATAAAATTAGATATTGGGGAGAGTTATATCCCCAGATCAATTCACCTTTCCAGCGTCCCTTGGTGGAGGATTGGCAGGAAGTGAAAACGATGCTGAATTTGAGCTATCGCCGCAGTGAACAGTGGTGTGAGCATTTATTGGAAGGCTTGAGAAACTTGTCTTGTTTGTATGAGCTGGCCCGAAAAACTAACAGCAGTGTTTTAGAGTTGGCTCTGTTATTTTATCCACGGGTTAAATCGGGAGAAATCAAAATGTTGCCCTATCAAGAAATTTCAGTTGACGATGCCAACTTCCCCGTGGTGATTTCCGTCAACAATCGTCCTTCTGTACAGAAAATTGTGCGAGAAATTTTAGGTCAGCGGGGTTTTAAAGTGGTTTGCATTGACGATCCCTGCCACGCTTTGGCGGCCGCCATCAGCCATAATCCCCAATTGATTCTAATTGACGCTGAGATGCCGGAGATCAGTGGTTATGAGCTTTGCCGTTTGTTGCGAAAATCTTCTGCTGTGAGGGAAACTCCCATTATTTTACTCAACCAAAATGACGGGGTAATGGAGCAAATTCAAGGGCGGTTAGCGAAAGCCTCCGGACAGATCAACAAACAGTTTTTATCCCAGGAATTACTGCAAGTCAGAAAAAACTATTTAGATTCTGTCCCTGTTCTTTGTCCCTAGAGGGAACTTTGTAATCTGTGGTAGATTTTATTGTGATTGAGTGATTCCAAATTTGTCTGGGGCCTGTTGCTGTGGTCTTAAACCGTTTAGCGTTGGCTTGCCTGTGGTTGGCATTGGTAATTTTTGCCTTTGGCTTTGCTCCCCCCAGCAATCCCCAAACTTTAGTTTTGATAAAATCCCTTTCCCTGGGGCAGTGGCAGGACATTAACCCGATGATTATTGCCCTGTTTAATCTGATGGGTATTTGGCCCATGGCCTATGCCGCTATGCTATTAGGCGATCACCAAGGAAGAAAATTTCCTGCTTGGCCCTTTGTGGCGGGGTCGTTCTTTTTGGGAGCCTTTGCCCTACTGCCCTATTTGGTTTTCTGGCCACCGACGGCACCAACTGATCCCGCACCATCGAACTTGGGATCATCAAAACTGACTAAATTCTGGCGCTCTCCCTGGTTAGGGCGAGTTTTATTCCTGTTGGCGATCGCCTGTGTATCCGGTGCTGTGTTTAGGGGGGATTGGGCTGATTATGGACAATAATTGCAAACAAACCAATTCATCGCCGTGATGAGCAGTGATTTTCTCTGTTTAACCCTGGCTTTTCCGCTGGTATTAGCCCAGGAATTGCAGCATCAAAAAGCTTCTCCCTCTTTGCTTCTCGTTTTGGGCAGTACAGTTCCGCTATTTGGCGCTTTAGCTTATTTAAGTATCCGTCCCAATTTTGTAGTCAAAGACCAAATATCCTAAGACCTTGTTCATTGCCTCTGGTCGAGCATTTTGGGAGAAAAAAACGCTAAACCTACCGGATTTAGTGAATATTTGTAGGTATTAAAACGGGCTTTAACTATCAGCCTGACCGTTGAGATAATCCACCAAAGCCCTCAATCCCAAACGATAACTATTCAACCCAAAGCCACAAATTTGTCCGATCGCCACTGGGGCAATGTGGGAAATATGCCGAAATGATTCCCGCTTATGGATATTACTTAAATGCACTTCCACACAGGGTAGTTGCACAGCTGCTAAAGCATCTCGCAGGGCAATACTAGTGTGAGTATAGGCCGCCGCATTAAAAACAATGCCGTGGTAATTTCCTAGGGCTCCATGGATGGCGGTGACCAGTTGCCCTTCACTATTGGATTGGAAAGTACTCACCTCTGCCCCTAAATCGACACCATCTTCCCGCAGGCAGGCGTCAATTTCCCCTAGGGTTAGGGAGCCATAAATACCCGGTTCCCGCTGGCCCAGCAAATTCAAATTGGGACCGTGGAGCACCAATACTTTCCACACCGTTGTCATACTAAACTAAACAGCCCTGATTAACGACGGGAACGGCGATCGTTAACGGGAATGGGAATTAGTTCTGGCTCCGGTTCCCCCTGGGGGCCAAGCAAACCCTCAATCAGCTTCTGGGCCAGTTCTCTGAGTTTATCGAGCAGTTTTTCTAAATAGTCCATTACCAAGGACGACTCCTGTGATGATGTCTAACCGAACCCCGACGGAATAACTAAAACTGAATCTGTTCAATAAAGTTACAGTCTAACGTGATAGCCACAACCGTTGGGACAAACCCCCTGGCAGTGATTCCAGTTCAAACCTTATTCGGCCAAGGCTCAGAATGTATGAGGGGGCTAGGGAAATTTATTTTTAGCCCATGGCAACAGCCTAACACAATTTTTTCGGACAGAGATCCACCGATTTTGGGCCAATCCCAACGATAAAGCGCCGATTTTTCCCTTCTGGAAGTGGTTGGAACAGCATAGGGATACCGTATATTGGGGGGTGTCGTTTCGCCCCGGAGGTTGCCATGACAGAGGTCACTACGACTGTTCGACTAAATCCCGACCGAGAGGAGCTACAAAAATTAGTGCGGGCCCAGATTGAAACTCTGTTAGAAACCTCCCAATTCGATGCCGCTAAAACCATCCTCACCCCTGTGCAACCGGCGGATATTGCTGATGTGATCGAGTCTCTGCCCAGTCGTTTACAGGTGCTAGCCTTTCGTTTACTTTCCAAAAATGAGGCGATCGATGTTTATGAGCATTTAGCTCCACCAGTGCAGGAATCCCTGCTAGAAGATTTTAAGCATCCTGAAGTACTGGAAATTTTTAACCAAATGTCCCCCGATGACCGGGTCAGGCTATTGGACGAACTTCCGGCCAAGGTGGTGCGGCAACTATTCAAACACCTCAGCAACGAAGAACGCAAAGCTACTTCCCTACTGTTGGGCTATAAACCGGAAACCGCTGGCCGGATTATGACCACGGAATACGTTTCCCTCAAGGAAGATTACACCGCCAGCCAAGCCCTAGATCACATCCGCCACATTGCCACCAGCTTTGAAACTATTTACGTCCTCTACGTTACCAACGAATCCCGACGCCTAACGGGAACCCTTTCCCTGCGTAATTTGGTTATGGCCAAGCCGGAGGAATATATCGGACAAATTATGGTGCCTGATGTGGTATCCGTCCACACCAACACAGACCAGGAAGAAGTGGCCCGCACCATTCAGCACTACGATTTTTTGGCGGTGCCCGTGGTGGATTCAGAACAAAGATTGGTGGGCATTGTCACTGTGGACGATGTGATCGACATTTTGGAGGAAGAAGCCACGGAAGATATTTATACCGCTGGAGGAGTGCAGTCCCAAGGAGATGACTATTTCAAAAGTAGTTTGATGACAGTGGCCCGTAAGCGGGTGGTGTGGTTATTTATTCTTTTAGTCACCAATACCCTCACCAGTCAGGTGATTCACTCCCAGGAAGATGTGCTACAAAAAACCATTGCTTTGGCTGCCTTCATACCTTTGTTAATCGATGCGGGGGGCAATGTGGGGGCCCAGTCTTCCACTGTGGTGATCCGGGGTTTGAATACGGAGGATGTGCGGCTCACCCAAGTGTTACCGGTCATTGCTAGGGAAGGGGGAGCCGGAGCTTTATTGGGTTTAATGCTGGGCGTTGTGGTAACGGTGTGGGCCTATTTTCTCCAAGGAGATTGGTTGGTGGCCATCACGGTGGGTAGTAGCCTGTTCATTATTTCCCTGTTGGCGGCTTTTGCCGGAGGGGGTTTACCGTTCTTGTTTAAGTCGATGAAGTTAGATCCGGCTTTGATGTCGGCCCCTTTTATTACTACGGCGGTGGATGTGTTGGGGGTGGCCATTTATTTGCTCATTGCCCGGTCTTTGTTGGGAATCTGATGGGGGCTTTGGCTCCACAACCTGGGACAAGGGACGTTGAAAGCCTTTTCCTATTTTCCTACTACTTTCTACCACTCCACCGTTTGCCTTTCCTCCACCACCCGTTCGTAAATAGCGGCGGTTTCTTTTGCCAACTTAGACCAATTAAAGCGGATGCCCAAATCTTTGTAGGCTTCTTCCACCAACTGTTTGGCCAGGGATGGATTAGAAAGAATTTCCAAAATGCCATGGGCTAAGGAATCGGGATTATTGGTTTGGGTAACAATACCGGTGCTATGGTGACGCACCACCTCTGCTAGTCCACCAGTATTGGATACCACCACGGGGACCCGGGCAGCAAAACTTTCCAGGGCGACAATGCCAAAGGGTTCGTACAAACTGGGAAAAACGGCACAGTCGGCAATGGTTTGGAATTTGTCTAAATCTTCGTCGGACATGAAGCCGGTGAAAAAACAGTGTTCCCAAATGCCCAGGTTCCATGCTAATTGCTTCAGGCGATCGGTGTTGCCTCCGCCAATAATGACAAATTTCACTTGATCATTGAGGGCTTCCAGTACCTGGGGGGCAGCGGTTAACAGAACGGAAATTCCTTTTTCATAGGTCATGCGACCAACGTAGTAAACGATTTTTTCTCCATCTTCGGCAAATTTGCGGCGAAAATTACGGTAATCAAAGTCTGGACGACGGTGCTTTTTTTCCGGACGAATGCCGTTATAGATAACGTCAATTTTGTCCCAGGGGGTGCCAAAGGCTCTTTCCAGTTCATGGCGCATGTAGTTGCTGCAAACAATTACTCGCCAACCGTTGTAGATTAAAATTCCTTCTTTGCCGGCAATGTAGCGTTGAGTATCGTTGTAAAGACCGTTATAGCGGCCGTATTCCGTGGCGTGGATAGTCACCACCAGGGGAATTTTACCGTGGTGCTTAAGGTTAATGGCCACATCTCCCACCAGCCAATCGTGGGCGTGGATAACATCAAATTTTTTCTGTTCCTGGAATAGGGCTTGCCCTCTCTGTTCCATGGCACGGTTCATGTTATCTACCCATTGGAAAAAGTCATTACTGGGGGGCACTGGCACTCGGTAAATGTGGATGCCATCGACCATTTCCTGGGACGGACTTTCCTCTGTGGCCACGGTAATTAAATGGATCTCATAGCCCTGTTGAACTAATTCTGGGTAGAGTTCTGCCACATGGCGAGCAATGCCGCCGACAATGCGGGGGGGAAATTCCCAAGCTAGCACCAAGATTTTCATGGCTGTGACCAATTTTTGTGAGTGCATGGAGGGAAAGACGGCGATCGGGGCTATTGGTGTCGTGGGCACTCTAAAACATTATGCGCAATCGTGGCGTGGCCACACGGCCAAATTCGTTTCGGAGGTTAGTTAATTTTGCTGGAGTTCTGACTTTCGAGTTGCAGTCAATTGCCAATGTTTGCCCAACTGAGGAAATGAAGAACCAGCTAAAGATTGGTGCTAAATGTCCAGAGACTCCACCCAAACAGTAAACTTGCCATAGGAACTTTTTCAATCTGTGTCAGGGAGGCGAGTGTGGACGATACTTACCAAGGCTATATCAATCGGGTGGCGCCCCAAACCTTGGCGATCGCCTACGAGCAACAATTGATTAATGCTCAAGGTTCTCCCAAGTTTGAGCAAGGACAGCCGGTGCCTTTTCCCGGTTTCAGTGTGGTAACTCCCATTGCCGCTGATGATCCCACTAACCAAAACTTTTATGGCCATCTGACCACTGTACAGGGCCAGGTGGGAGAAATTTTGGGGGAGAGTTTTGTGGCGGTGCCCCCGGAAAGCTTGCACCTCACCGTAGCAGACTTGATTTGGGATGGCCCCTACCAGGCCCTACGTCGTCATAATCCTGACTTTGAAAAACAACTTTGTAACTGTTTGCAACATTCGTTTGCGGATCACCAACATCAGTCGGGGCCATACTCCGGCTGCCAATGGCAGGTCCTGGGATTGTTGGTTTTACCCCGTTCCTTGGGGGTGGTTTTGGTGCCCCAACGGGAGGCGGATTATGAACCGATACTTAAGGTACGACGGGCCATTTTCCAAAATCCCACCCTGATTGGTTTAGGCATTGAGCAACAGTACCGTTACACGGCCCACATCACCCTTGGTTACTTCGACCCAGCGATCGAGAAGTTGGCAGATTCGATCGGAGTTAGTGAACAGTTGGCTGCTGTCAATGACCGCTGGATTGGCCATGACCCAGAGATTTTAGATATTCATAGCATTGAGCTGCGCTATTTCAGCGATATGACCCAATTTACTCGCCAGGACTACTATCCCGTTTTGAGGGCTAGCTAGGCCCATTGCCGCCAGGGGATTCTCTCATTAATACACAAATTTTTGTCCGTAAACATTACAGTGTACAGGGCCAATTTCTGGCTTGTGCATAGGTTACGGCTGGAATTTTTGGGTTTAGATGGGAAAAGAGATATTTTGTTAATCTGCGGAAGTATTTACCAAGATGTTTAAATTCCTTGCCAATAATTATTCACAATCTTTGGGGTTAACTGCTTGCCTGGGGCTATTCACCTACTTGGCGATCGCCGTTCCAGTGGAAGCTCAGGGGCAAAATAGTTTTGAAAATTACCGTCAGCAATGCCTGCGTCGGGTGGAACAGGCTGGCATTAAGGGGGCGGCGGCCCAGGAAATGTGCAACTGCACAATTAATAAGTTCAAGCAAAAATATTCCCTGGCAGAATTTACCAAGCTTGTGCAACAGTCGGAAACCAACCAGGCGATCGCCAGACAATTGGCGGAAGTAGGGGAAGAGTGTTTGTATGAATAGGATCACCCCAAACTGAAGACTAATCCCTTTCCAATCCACTCAGGGCAACGGTTTAGCCAAAGCCGAAGCCACCTCTGCCAAACAACGGGCATCCGACACCATCCAGGCATGGACCAGCACAGGCAAAATAATTTCTTGTCCAATTTCTAAATGGGAACTACTGGGGGGCAGAATCATCAAGTCGAAGGGAGTCCAAATCACCGTCACCTGGAGTCCCGCTAATGACTGGCAACAATCTCGGTTTAAATCCCTCAAAAAGTCACTCTGCCAGGCCATTTCCCTCACTCCTTGGTGGGGCAAACTATAACCCAGGAGAGTACCTTGGTTGGGGGCTGAAATCGTGATGTAGCGCCTAACCCGTTCCACACCCCCCAGTCGTTGTAAATAATAACGAGTTACTAATCCCCCCATACTAAAACCAATTAAATCCACTGGTTGCTGGGGCGCAAATTTTTGATCAATGTATTGCTTCACTTGCTCCGCCAACAATGCTAAGGAAGTACTGCCATCGTTGGGTACTAGGTCTAAACAATGAACCGACCAGCCGCCCTTGGTCAAAAAATCCACCATGGTGGCAAACTTGGCCCTGGTGTCGTAAATGCCATGGACTAACACAACAGGATGACGGTCCGGAAATTCTGCTACCACTAGGTTCTACAAACTCAGCAAACGGTAACTTTCGCTGAAAAAGCGTTTGACTACATTTTGACTATCTACCTGGGGCCGGCGCTTAATTTTCTTGCTGAGGCGGAGACGGGTGCCATCTTCATTCCAATGAACTTGGTCAAAAATTTGCATGAGAATACCCAAACCTCGACCATTTTCCGACTCATCCGGGGGAAACCAGGGGCTAACACAATTGGGGCAATCAAGTACCACCTGGGGGCAAGGACAGGGACGGTCAAACCCCATACCCTGATCGGTAATGATCCAACAATAACCCTGGGGCGACTGGCGGTACTCCACTGTGATGCACTTCCCTGGATTGAGAGCATTGCCATGGGTAGCTGCATTGACTAAGGCTTCCTGTAAACCCAACCTGACCTCGTTGTGCAGAGGTTTGGGGACAGAGTTGAGTAATAGATCAAGGATGGGATAAAGGTAAAGGGTCGAAGAAAAACTGACTTTTTGCCAATGGGATTGCCTGTGGGGAAAATTAATGTTTAGCAAGCGCTCCACCTCACACTGGACTAGTAGCAATCTAACAGTACTGATGGCAACCATTATACTCGATCGCCTGGGAGGCCTGAATGTGCTGGCCGCTACCATAACCGTGAGGAATCCTTTGCTTAACCATTAACCGCTTCGAGAATTACTGCACACTCCACATGGGCTGTTTGGGGAAAGAAATCACAACCCTGAACCCAGGTAATTCCATAGGAGCCCTCGGCACAGAGAAATTTCAAGTCCCTCGCTAGGGTGGGGGGCTGGCAACTAATGTAGGCAATTTTTTCGGGGCGCTGTCGGATAATTTCCCTGAGCACTTCTGGTGCACAACCCTTACGGGGAGGATCAAGGAGTAAAACATCGGGAATCTCTGACAGGGTGGGTAAAACGGTCTCTACGGTACCAGCCAAAAAATCCACATTGGCAATCTGATTGATCTCAGCGTTGCGCTGTCCCTGGTGCACCGAATCTTGGTTGACCTCAATGGCGATCGCCTGGCGGACTTGGCGGGCGAGGGGGAGGGTGAAAGTGCCCACCCCAGCATAGGCGTCCACCAACAATTCAGCGCCTTGCAAATTTAATGCTTGCTGAAGCCTGGTTAACAGTAGCTCTGCCGCCCCGCTGTTAACTTGGAAAAACGTATTAGCCCCCAGGCTAAAGCTCAGATCAGCAAACTTTTCTCGACAAATACCCCGCCCTGCAATCACCACGGTCTCATCGCCAAAAATGCGGTTGTTGGGTTCGGGCTGAATATTTAAACAAATGCCGCCCAAATCGGGATAGCGCTCCAACCATTCCCCAGCCTGTTCTTCCAAATCCGGTAAACCTTTATGGGCCGAAATCAGGGTCAGTAACATTTCCCCCGTACGTTGGCCAATGCGTAGGCTTAGATGACGTAATTTGCCCTGCTTTTTCTCTTCGTCATAGATAGACCAACCCCGATTTTCAATATCTTTCTTCACCTCGGTCAGCAATAAATTTAGGCGATCGTCCTGCACAGGGCATTGGTTAATATTTACCAAACGATGGCTACCCTTGCGGTAATAACCAGCTTGCACCTGGCCGGTTTTGGAGCGACTTAGGGGATAGGTGGCTTTGTTGCGATAACCCAAGCTAGCGGGGGACTGTAATAGAGGCTCCAGGGGCAAAGTGGTGAAACCACCAATACGCTCCAGGGCATCAATAATTTGTTGTTGCTTACTTTCTACCTGGAATTGATAATCCAGATGTTGCCATTGGCAACCGCCACATTTATCCGCCACAATGCAGGACGGGCGGGTGCGCTGGACAGAAGGTTCTAAAATTTTGAGCAATTGGGCCAAGGCATAATTTCTTTTGACCTTTACTAAGCGGACTTCCAGGCGATCGCCGGGGGCCGTGTCGGGCACAAACACTACTCGCTCATTAAAGCGGCCAATACCTTCCCCTTGGTGATTGAGGGCGGTAATGGTCAGTTCCACTACGGACCCCTGTTGCCAAAGAGGGCTAGTGGCGAAATTATTACTTTGGGTCATCGAAAATTATTTACCAATACTCTATGGGGCCTTAATTACGACTATTGTATCTTGTCGTTGCTGGGCAGACTTTTAAAGTAAAAATTAAGAAATAATCCGAGGGAACATAATACAAATCAAAGTACCTTAAACCATTCCTTCGCTGGTGTGGTTGTCAAACTCATCATCTTTGCTCCATCGTTAATGGTGATTTAACCAGCCAATTGCCCTATCTAATTCTGAACTCCTACAACAAAAAACTGTACCCCACTTTCTTTACTTTATTCCTCTTCAATAGGCCCTTAGCCTGGGCCAAGGCTCTGCCAAAGAGTGGGAAACTGGAAAGGGGGATTTTAGCTACTACCGTTTTTGCTCTCGTTTTCCATGACCACCGATTACCTCGAAAGAATTCTTAAAGCCCGGGTTTACGATGTGGCGATCGAAACTCCGTTGGATTTGGCGGCCAATTTATCGAAGCGGCTGGGTAACCGGGTTTACTTTAAGCGGGAAGACCTACAGCCGGTCTTTTCCTTTAAGTTACGGGGGGCCTATAACAAAATGGCCCAGTTATCGCCGGAATTATTGGCAAAAGGAGTAATTGCAGCTTCGGCGGGTAACCATGCCCAGGGAGTGGCCCTAGGGGCTTCCAAGTTGGGTACCAGGGCAATTATTGTTATGCCCGAAACCACTCCCCAGGTGAAAGTGGAGGCGGTCAAAGCTCGGGGCGGTGTGGTGGTGCTCTATGGCGAAACCTATGACGATGCCTATGGCTATGCCCGACAGTTGGAGCAGGAAAAAGGGCTAACTTTTATCCATCCTTTTAATGATCCCGACGTGATTGCTGGCCAAGGCACCATTGGCATGGAAATTCTACGTCAGTATCAACAGCCCATTGATGCCATTTTTGTGGCGATCGGCGGCGGTGGGCTGATTGCGGGGGTAGCGGCCTACGTTAAACGCCTCTATCCAGAAATTAAAATTATCGGCGTGGAACCAACGGATGCCGATGCTATGCGCCAATCTTTGGCGGCGGGAAAACGGGTCAAGCTAAACCAAGTGGGACTGTTTGCGGATGGTGTGGCGGTGCGGGAAGTGGGGGATTTAACTTTTCCCCTCTGTCAGCAATATGTGGATGATATTTTGCTGGTGGATACGGACGACACCTGTGCGGCCATCAAAGATTGCTTTGAAGATACCCGCTCAATTTTGGAGCCGGCGGGAGCGTTGGCCATTGCGGGACTAAAACAATATGTCCAAAAGCAAGGCTGTCGAGACCAAACCCTAGTGGCGATCGCCTGTGGGGCGAATATGAACTTTGACCGATTGAGATTTGTGGCGGAACGGGCCGAGTATGGGGAACAGCGAGAGGCCATTTTTGCAGTGACCATTCCCGAACAAAGGGGCAGTTTAAGAAAATTTTGTGAAGGGTTAGGGAAACATAACATTACCGAATTTAGTTACCGCATTGCGGAGGGGCCCGATGCTCATATTTTTGTAGGCATTCAGGTGCAAAACCGCAGTGATGCGTCCCAACTGGCCGCCAGCTTTAACCGCCAAGGTTTTAAAACCCTCGATTTAACCGATGACGAACTGACGAAGCTCCATTTGCGCCATATGGTGGGGGGCCGTCCCCCCCAGGTGACCCAATTGGAAAATCAACGGGAATTACTCTACCGATTTGAATTTCCTGAGCGGCCAGGGGCATTGATGAAATTTTTGGGCTGTATGGATCCAGCCTGGAATATTAGTTTGTTCCATTACCGTAACCACGGGGCCGACTACGGCAGAATTGTCGTCGGCATGCAGGTTCCCTTGGCAGAAATGGAACAGTGGCAACAGTTTTTAGCCAATTTAGGCTATCGCTATTGGGACGAGAGTGATAATCCGGTTTATCGTCTCTTTCTTCGCTAATTTTTTGCCCCATTCGTGCTAGTAATGGGAGGTATCTTTGTTAGTTACCCTAATTTCTGGCCCTGGCTACGGCTCCGGCCTGTGCTTGGGAAACAGTGAGAAATTATCGGTAAAATGTCGGCGAAAGCCTACAAAAGTTAGGAACATTTTGGTAAATTGTCACGACAGGGATAGGAAAATGAAACTCGGTCATTATTGACCGAAAAAGAAAGGGCCTGACCTTAGTAGCTCCTCGCCACTGAGTTGCCGCTCCTTTCCTCCCTGAACCGATGAACCTGCCAATCTAGCAAGAATATTTGCAGTTGATGCCGTTTACCGTGGTCTGGGTTCGCAATCACCCTGGCTTTGGTACCAACACTAGTTCATCCCATTGACCCCTTTCACTTTACCCAGGAAATACGGACGGTAAACTATGATTTTGACCAAGTTAAAAGACTTCGTCGGCATCAGTGAACACGATGAGTACGAAGAGGATTACGACGAAGAAATGGAGTTTCCCCAGTCAGTGGCCTCCCAGCCGCCGGCCGAAGAAGTTGCCCCCCCCCCTCGCATTAGCCGCGAACCCTTAAGCTTAAATAATGAAACCTCTATTGGTACAGGAGTAAGAAATAACGTGATTGGTATGCCCGGCATCAACAACAGTGTGGCAGAGGTGGTCGTCGTCGAGCCCCATTCCTTCGATGAAATGCCCCAGGTGATTCAAACCCTACGGGAACGGAAGTCGGTGGTGTTAAACCTGAATGTGATGGACCCCGAAGAAGCCCAGCGAGCGGTGGATTTTGTGGCCGGCGGCACTTTCGCCATGGATGGCCACCAAGAACGCATTGGTGAGAGTATTTTTCTGTTTACCCCCAACTGCGTCAAAGTCAGTTCTTTGGCAGGTCGTAGTCAGGAAAGCAATGAAACTTCCTCCTCCGTTTCCTCCGATAATTTTCCCACTTGGGGCTATGAAACCAGCCGTTTAGCTCAATAGTTGCTGGGTCAAGATTTCGGCACTGTTGCTAATTGTGATTTCGACAGTTATGCCAAATATTTGAATATTTTGAATGCTTAAAAGCTCTGACGTTGGCAGTCAGGGCTTTTTTCTTGTTGCTTAATTCCCGGCAAATTCCCCAGCAGTTTAAAATTGGGGCAAGTCCGTGGTCTTTTTCACCGTTTGGCTTAACGTTATCCGCCATGCATGATTCCCCTGAAGCTTCTAGTCCGGCCCCCACTCCCCATCCTGAAACCACCCGCACTCCTCCCTGGGGCATGGTCACCATGTTGGAAGAAGGCCCCCGTTATCGGATTAATCGCATTGTGGTCAAACCGGGACAACACATGAGCACCCAAATGCATTACCACCGCAGTGAACATTGGGTAGTGGTTTCGGGTACGGCCAAGGTGATCTGTAACGGTGAGGAAAAATTGTTAAATCAGAAAGAATCTACCTATGTGCCGATGAACACTCCCCATCGGGTAGAGAATCCCGGGGTCATTGATTTGGTGATGATCGAAGTGCAAAACGGTGAATATCTGGGGGACGATGACATTGTCCGGTTTCCGGAAGAGCAGCCACAGTTCTAGATGAAGTGTTTTTAGGTCGGGGGATAGTGATGGTTAAATTCGGAACTTTTGTTGACTATCCTCCTCCCAAAATTAGAGGAAGACCAAAAAGCAGATCTTGTCCCTGTCAATTCAATAAACAAGTAGTCCTGGACAGAAGCGACGATCGCCTCCAGACAATTTTGCAGTGAAGAATCTAGTCGGCTCCCGATTTTTGCCCTCAGTTCGGGAAACCACACTCACTGGGGTGTTGCACTGGGTCAAGCAATTTAGCTAAATTAGCACTCGTGAGGTGGGAGTGCTAAACCCTCTCCCAAATTCTTACTGACCTTGCAAGACTATCATCTGGAGGATGACTTCTATGGCCGCTATTTCCATTAATGTTTCTACTGTGAAACCCCTTGGCGATCGGGTGTTTGTGAAAGTAAGCCCCGCTGAAGAAAAAACCGCTGGGGGTATTTTGTTGCCCGATAACGCCAAGGAAAAACCCCAAATTGGTGAAGTTGTCCAAGTGGGCCCCGGCAAACGCAACGACGACGGTACCTACTCCCCTGTGGAAGTCAAAGTGGGCGATAAGGTTCTCTATTCCAAGTATGCCGGCACCGATATCAAACTTGGTGGCGACGACTATGTTCTGTTAACTGAAAAAGATATTTTGGCCTCCGTTGCCTAGGTCGATTAATTTTTACCGATCCTGACCTGTGTTAAAACTTGCAGGATTTTTACCCATTCATCTATTGCATTAATTTGCCCACGAGGTTTTACTTTTATGGCTAAATCCATCATTTACAATGACGAAGCTCGCCGTGCCCTAGAGCGGGGCATGGACATTCTGGCGGAAGCCGTTGCCGTTACCCTCGGCCCTAAAGGTCGTAACGTGGTGCTCGAGAAGAAATTTGGCTCTCCCCAAATTATTAACGACGGGATCACGATCGCCAAAGAGATTGAACTGGAAGACCATGTAGAAAATACCGGGGTTTCCTTAATTCGCCAAGCGGCTTCTAAAACCAATGATGTGGCTGGAGATGGTACCACCACCGCTACGGTTTTGGCCCACGCCATTGTTAAAGAAGGTTTACGCAACGTGGCCGCCGGTGCCAACCCCATTTCCCTCAAGCGGGGTATTGATAAGGCCACTGATTTCCTCGTTGCTCGGATTAAAGAGCATGCCCAACCCGTGGGAGATTCCAAGGCGATCGCCCAGGTGGGAGCCATTTCCGCCGGTAACGACGAAGAAGTTGGCCAAATGATTGCCAATGCCATGGATAAAGTCGGCCAAGAAGGGGTTATTTCCCTCGAAGAAGGCAAATCCATGACCACCGAGTTGGAAATCACCGAAGGGATGCGCTTCGATAAGGGCTATATCTCCCCCTACTTCGTCACCGATGCGGAACGGATGGAAGCTGTCCTGGAAGATCCCCGCATTTTGATCACTGACAAAAAAATCAACTTGGTGCAAGACCTGGTGCCCATCCTTGAACAAGTGGCCCGTCAAGGTAAGCCCCTGTTGATCATTGCCGAAGATATTGAAAAAGAAGCTTTGGCTACCCTCGTAGTTAACCGTCTCCGGGGTGTGTTGAACGTGGCTGCTGTGAAAGCCCCCGGCTTTGGCGATCGCCGTAAACAAATGTTAGAAGACATTGCCACCCTCACCGGCGGTCAAGTAATCAGCGAAGATGCTGGTCTAAAACTGGAAAGCGCCACTGTGGATAGCCTCGGTTCTGCCCGTCGCATCAACATCACCAAAGACAACACCACCATTGTGGCCGAAGGCAACGAAGCCGCCGTTAAGTCCCGCTGTGAGCAAATCCGTCGCCAGATCGAAGAAACCGATTCTAGCTACGACAAAGAAAAACTCCAAGAGCGCTTGGCTAAATTGGCTGGTGGTGTAGCGGTAATCAAAGTCGGTGCTGCTACCGAAACCGAAATGAAAGACCGCAAACTCCGTCTGGAAGATGCCATCAATGCCACCAAAGCCGCTGTGGAAGAAGGTATTGTTCCCGGTGGTGGTACCACCCTGGCCCACTTGGCTCCCCAATTGGAAAACTGGGCCACTGGCAACCTCAAAGATGAAGAGTTAACCGGTGCCCTGATTGTAGCCCGGGCTCTGCCTGCTCCCCTCAAACGGATTGCCGAAAACGCCGGTCAAAACGGTGCGGTTATCTCCGAGCGAGTCAAAGAGAAGGAGTTCAACGTTGGTTACAATGCCGCTAGCCTAGAATATGTAGATATGCTGGCCGCTGGCATTGTTGACCCTGCCAAAGTGACCCGTTCCGCTCTGCAAAATGCCGCTTCCATCGCTGGCATGGTGTTGACCACCGAATGCATTGTTGTGGACAAACCTGAAAAAGAAAAAGCCCCCGCTGGTGCCCCCGGTGGTGACTTCGACTACTAAGGTTTAGTGACCGACTAACACTTTTCTCATAAAATCCCAGGGAGGTTTCGGCCTCCCTTTTTT